>UBJO01000061.1 GCA_900465665.1 Hyphomicrobiales bacterium | reverse complement strand
GGGGTGGCCTACGCGCTTACTAAGCGATTGTCGTCAGCATGCGGTTCGATGAGGCAACCCGATCCCGGCCGGTGTTGAGCAGCGCGAAGCAACCCGTTCCATAGGTCGATTTCATCATGCCAGGATCAAAACAGGCATTGCCGATCGTCGCTGCCTGCTGGTCTCCGGCAACGCCCAGGATCGGGATTGCCGCTCCGAGGATCGACCTGTCCGTGACCCCGAAATCATCAGCGCATTCCTTGACATCAGGCAGCAGCGGCGCCGGTATCGCGAGCACGCCCAAAAGCTCGTCGTCCCAGGTCGCATCGGTGATGTTGTAAAGCATGGTGCGCGAAGCGTTGGTCGCATCGGTCGCGTGAACCCGCCCGCCCGTCAGGTTGAAGATCAGCCAGCTGTCGATGGTGCCGAAGCAAACACCGCCCATCCTTGCACGCTCCCGCAGCCCATCGACATTGTCGAGCAGCCAGCGCAGCTTGGTGCCGGAGAAATAGGGATCGAGCAGCAGCCCTGTCTTGGCGCGAACCAGCTTCTCGTAGCCATCCGCCTTCAGGCTGTCGCAGATCTCGGCGGTGCGCCTGTCCTGCCAGACGATTGCCCTGTAAAGCGGCCTTCCGGTCCTGCGGTCCCACACAACGGTGGTTTCACGCTGATTGGTGATCCCGATCGCAACAATTGCCGAGGCCGCGATGCCCGCCTTGTCGATCGCCTGCCGCGCGGTGGCGACGACGCTCTCCCATATCTCGCAGGCATCATGTTCGACCCAGCCCGCCTGCGGATAATGCTGCCGGACGTCCATCTGCGCCGAGGCGACGATCGTCATTCCGTTGTCGAAGATGATCGCTCGCGACGACGTCGTGCCCTGATCGATCGCCAGAATGAACCCGCCCATGATCTGTTCCGACTGAATAGGAGTACCGTTCCCGCCGCTCGAACGGCAGGTTGCCAACATGGATTTGAAAATGGAGAGAGCCGGCGACAGCCTTCGCGTGCCGCCGGCATAGAGATTGGCCGGGGTTTGAAACCCCGGCCGTTGGAGCCCATTACTGGGACTGCCAGCTCTTGACCAGTTCGTCGTAGTTGACGGTGACCGGCTTTTCCTTCTCGTTCTCGATCTTCAGCTGGGGAGCGAGGTTGCCCTTGGCGACCGCGTCCTTGTTCCAGTATTCGAGATCATGCTCCTCGGCGAGCTTCGGACCGATATCGCCCTGCACCTTGGCGCGCTCCAGGCGCTGCAGGACCTTTTCCTGCTCGGCGCAAAGCGAATCCATGGCTTCCTGGGCGGTCTTGGCGCCGGAGGACGCATCGCCGACGGCCTGCCACCAGAGCTGTGCCAGCTTCGGATAGTCAGGAACGTTGGTGCCGGTCGGCGACCACTGCACGCGGGCCGGCGAGCGATAGAACTCGACCAGACCGCCGAGCTTCGGAGCGCGCTCCGTGAAGCTCTTGTCGCGAATGGTGGATTCGCGGATGAAGGTGAGACCGACATGGCTCTTCTTCACGTCCACCGTCTTCGAGGTCACGAACTGCGCATAGAGCCATGCGGCCTTGGCGCGGTCGTCAGGCGTCGACTTCATCAGCGTCCAGGAACCGACGTCCTGATAGCCGAGCTTCATTCCGTCCTTCCAGTAGACGCCATGCGGGCTTGGTGCCATGCGCCATTTCGGCGTGCCGTCCTCGTTGACGACAGGCAGGCCCGGCTTGACGGCATCGGCCGTAAAAGCGGTGTACCAGAAGATCTGCTGCGCCACTTCGCCCTGCGCCGGCACGGGGCCGGATTCGGAGAAGTTCATGCCCTGCGCTGCCGGCGGTGCATAGGCCTTCAACCAATCCAGATACTTCTGGATCGAATAGACGGCAGCCGGACCGTTGGTATCGCCGCCGCGCGCGACGCATGAGCCGACGGGACGCGAGTTCTCGTCGACCTTGATGCCCCATTCGTCGACGGGAAGACCGTTCGGAAGGCCCTTGTCACCGTTGCCGGCCATCGACAGCCATGCGTCGGTGAAGCGCCAGCCGAGCGACGGGTCCTTCTTGCCGTAGTCCATATGGCCGAAGACCTTCTTGCCGTTCACTTCGCGACCGGTGAAGAACTCGGCGATATCCTCATAAGCCGACCAGTTGACCGGAACGCCGAGGTCGTAGCCGTACTTCGCCTTGAAGTCCGCCTTGTTCTTTTCGTCGTTGAACCAGTCGTAGCGGAACCAGTAGAGGTTCGCGAACTGCTGGTCGGGAAGCTGGTAGAGCTTCTTGTCCGGCGCGGTCGTGAACTTGGTGCCGATGAAGTCGTTGATGTCGAGTCCCGGGTTGGTGACATCCTTACCTTCGTTGGCCATCCAGTCGGTCAGCGAGCGGGCCTGCTGGTAGCGCCAATGGGTGCCGATCAGGTCGCTATCGTTGACGTAGGCGTCGTAGATGTTTTCGCCCGACTGCATCTGCGTCTGCAGCTTTTCGACGACGTCACCCTCGCCGATCAGGTCGTGGGTGATCTTGATGCCGGTGATGGCGGTGAACGCCGGCGCCAGCACCTTCGATTCATATTCATGCGTCGTCAGCGTTTCGGAAACGACCTTGATATCCATGCCGGCGAAGGGTTTCGCGGCATCGATGAACCACTGCATTTCCTTTTCCTGGTCGGCGCGCGAAAGCGACGAGAGTTCGCCGACTTCCTTGTCCAGGAATGATTTCGCCTCGTCCATGCCGGCATAGGCGGAACCCGCCATGGCCAGCAAGATGCCTGCTGTTGTCGCTAGTAGATGCCGTCGCATGATATCCTCCCAAGGTTTGCGATTGCAGTCTTCACGTCAGGCGGCCAGTACCCCCGGCCATCTGTATCTCCCTGGCCTCACACGTAGCGGAACACGCCGATGGCGTAGACTACGGCAAGCCCAAGAGCCCACCACAGGTTGGGCCCGACGAGGCCCAGCCATGCGAGATGAATGAACGCTGCTCCCAGCAGCGATATGAAAAGACGGTCTCCCCGCGTGGTCTCGAACCTCAAGACCCCCACACGCGGCGAGCCGCCCGGCGCCAGATATTCCCAGATGCTCATGCCGATCAGGAGCACGAGGATCGTCAGAAAGAACAATGCGGTCGGCAGCGTCCACGCCATCCAGGAAAAGTTCATGTCTGGTCTCCCCTTTAGACGCGGCCGAGCGCGAAGCCCTTGGCGATGTAGTTGCGGACGAAATAGATGACGAGTGCGCCGGGAATGATGGTGAGCACGCCGGCCGCCGCCAGCACGCCCCAGTCCATCCCCGAGGCCGACACCGTGCGCGTCATGATCGCCGAGATCGGCTTGGCCGCGGTGGTCGTCAGCGTGCGGGCGAGCAGCAGCTCCACCCACGAGAACATGAAACAGAAGAAGGCGGCCACCCCGATCCCCGATGCCACCAGCGGCATGAAGATGCGGATGAAGAAACGCGGAAACGAGTAGCCATCGATATAGGCCGTTTCGTCTATCTCCTTCGGCACACCAGACATGAAGCCTTCAAGGATCCAGACCGCCAGCGGCACGTTGAACAGGCAGTGCGCCAGCGCGACCGCGATATGGGTGTCGATCAGACCGAATGCCGAATAGAGCTGGAAGAACGGCAGCGCGAAAACGGCGGGCGGCGCCATGCGGTTGGTGAGCAGCCAGAAGAACAGGTGCTTGTCGCCGAGAAACCGGTAGCGCGAGAACGCATAGGCCGCAGGCAACGCCGCCAGCACCGAGATCACCGTGTTCATCACCACATAGGTGATCGAGTTGATATAGCCGTTGTACCACGACGGATCGGTGAAGATGATCGTGTAGTTCCTGAGCGTCGGGTTCTGCGGCCAGAGCGAGAAGGTGCCGGTGATCTCGGCATTCTCCTTGAAGCTCATGTTGACCAGCCAGTAGATCGGCAAGAGCAGGAAGATGATGTAGACGGTCGAGACGACCCAGGAGAAGTTGCCGGCCGGCTTGTATTTCATCGTCTGTGTCATGGATTGGGCCATGGTCCTCTCCTCCTCAAGCGTTCTCGTCGCCGCTGGTCATCACAGTGTAGAAGATCCATGAGAGCAGCAGGATGATCAGGAAGTAGATGATCGACATCGCGGCCGCCGGACCGAGATCGAACTGCCCGACGGCCATCTTCACCAGATCGATCGACAGGAAAGTGGTCGAATTGCCGGGGCCGCCGCCGGTGACGACGAAGGGTTCAGTATAGATCATGAAGCTATCCATGAAGCGCAGCAGCACGGCGATCAGAAGCACGCGCTTCATCTTGGGCAGCTGGATGTAACGGAACACCGACCAGCGCGACGCGCCATCGATCTTCGCCGCCTGATAATAGGCATCCGGGATCGACACGAGACCGGCATAGCACAGCAGCACCACAAGGCTCGTCCAGTGCCAGACGTCCATGACGATGACGGTGATCCAGGCATCGACCGGATCGCGGACATAATTATAGTCGAGCCCGATCGCCTCCAGCGTATGGCCGAGCAGGCCGATATCGACGCGCCCGAACACCTGCCAGATCGTGCCGACGACGTTCCACGGAATAAGGAGCGGCAGTGCCATCAGAACGAGGCAGATCGGCACGCCGATCCCCTTCTTCGGCATGTTGAGCGCGATGAAGATGCCGAGCGGGATCTCCAGCGCCAGGATGATCAGCGAGAAGGCGAGATTGCGCTGCAAGGCCGCCCAGAAGCGGTCGGATTGCAGCGTCTGCACGAACCAGTCCGTGCCCGCCCAGAAGAACTCGTTGTTCCCGAACGTATCCTGCACCGAATAATTGACGACGGTCATCAACGGGATCACCGCCGAGAAGGCGACAAGCACCAGCACTGGCAGCACCAGAAACCAGGCCTTGTTGTTCCAGGTCTTGTTCATGGCTCAGCCCTCCCTGCCGACGCGCCAGGAATCGGCGTAGATGTTGATGGCCTTGGGATCGAAGGTGACCCGGGCTTCAGCGGGGATCTCGGCATCCTCGGTCAACACGATGGCGATCGGCTGGCCCGCGAAATCTGCCCGCACGATCTTCTGCCGCCCGATATCCTCGACCCGGTTGATGGTGACAGGCATGCCCTCGCGCCCGAGGCGGATGAACTCCGGCCGGATGCCGAGCTCGGTCTTTGCGCCCGCAGCAGCCTTCGGCGCGTAGTCGAGCGACAGGCTCTCGCTTCCCACCGTCACCCTGCTGCCATCGAGCTTTGCCGGCAGCACGTTCATGCCGGGCGAGCCGATGAAATAACCGACAAAGGTGTGGCTCGGCTTCTCGAAGAGCTCGGCCGGCGTGCCGATCTGCACGATCTCGCCCTCGTACATGACGACGACCTTGTCAGCGAAGGTCAGCGCTTCCGTCTGGTCGTGCGTGACATAGACCATGGTGAAACCGAACTGCTTGTGCAGCCGCTTCAGCTGCGAGCGCAGCACCCATTTCATATGCGGGTCGATGACCGTCAGCGGCTCGTCGAACAGGATCGCGTTGACGTCGCTGCGCACTAGTCCCCGGCCAAGCGAAATCTTCTGCTTCTGGTCGGCGGTCAGCCCCTGCGCCTTGCGCCGCGCCATGAGCGTGAGATCGATCATCTCGAGAATTTCGCGAACGCGACGATCAACCTCGGGCTCCGATACGCCGCGATTGCGCAGCGGAAAGGCCAGATTGTCGTAGACCGTCATCGTGTCGTAGATGACGGGGAACTGGAACACCTGCGCGATGTTGCGCGCCTGCGTCGCCAGATTGGTCACGTCCTTGCCGTCGAACAGGATGCGGCCATGCGACGGCTGCAGCAGGCCGGAGATGATGTTGAGCAGGGTCGTCTTCCCGCAGCCGGATGGCCCGAGCAGCGCATAGGCGCCGCCGTCGTTCCATTCGTGGTCGACTTCGCGCAGCGCGTAGTCCTTGTCCGATTGCGGGTTCGGCCCGTAGGCGTGGCGGATGTGGTCGAGCGTGATGCGTGCCATGTCCCTACCCCTTCAAGCCGTTGCGCCGGACGAGATCGCCCGGCCGCCGGTGTCGAATGCCATCAGGTGGCGGCCATCAAGAAACACGTCGATATCGGTGTCCGGATCGATGTCGTGAATGCCGTGCGCCAGCATAACCCAGCGCACACCCTCGTAATCGAGATAGACGAAGCTTTCCGAGCCGGTGATCTCCGACAGCTGCGTGCGCGCCTTGAGCCGCACCGCGCCCTGCGTCTGCGCTGCAAGCCCGAGATGATGCGGATGAAACGCCACCGTCACCGGTCCATCGGCCATGCCGGCAAGGTGCCCCGGCACCGCAAACACCGCGCGACCGTCGCGCTGGAATGTCGCGCCGGCTTTCACCACGTCGATGAAATTGAGCGGCGGATCGGCGAAGGTCTTGGCGGTGGTGAGATCACGCGGTGTCCGGTAGACCGAAATCGTTGGCCCGAACTGCGTCACCCGCCCCTCGGATAGCGTGGCCGTATTGCCGCCGAGCAGCAGTGCTTCGGATGGCTCGGTCGTCGCATAGACGAAGATGGCGCCCGATTGCGCGAATATCCTGGGCAACTCGGCGCGCAGTTCCTCGCGCAGCTTGTAGTCGAGGTTGGCAAGCGGCTCGTCCATCAGCACGAGGCTGGAGTTCTTGACCAGCGCGCGGGCAAGCGCGGTGCGCTGCTGCTGACCGCCGGAGAGATTGAGCGGCGTGCGGTCGAGATAGGGCGTCAACCGCAGCAGATCGGCGGCCTTGCGCACCTCGCGATCGATGGTGGCGGCATCCTTGCCCGATATGCGCATCGGCGAGGCGATGTTTTCGTAGACCGTAAAGGCGGGGTAGTTAATGAACTGCTGGTAGACCATCGCGACATTGCGCTTCTGCACCGGCATGCCGGTGACATCGACGCCATCGAAATGGATCGTCCCGCTGGTCGGCCGGTCGAGCCCGGCCATCAGCCGCATCAGCGACGTCTTGCCAGACAGGGTCGGCCCCAGGAGCACGTTCAGCGTGCCGCGTTCAAACGCGAGATCGGTCGCGTGGATATGCGTATCCGCACCCACCGTCTTTGCGATGTTTCGCAATTCCAGCATTCAGGTTCCCGTGCCTCCTCACAGCGGGGACCACATGCCGCTCTTTTATCCGGCCATCTGAGCCGGTAGCGCGGCCATGTACTCCTCCAAAACCGCGGCTTGCTCCTTCGTCAGGCGCAAGCCCTCCTTCGTTCTCCTCCAGAGCACGTCATCGGCATGTCTCGCCCATTCGTGCTCGATCAGGTAGCGAACCTCCACCTCATAGAGGTCGCTACCGAAACAGCGCCCGAGATCCTCGGTCCCGCGCGCCTGTCCCAAAAGCACCGCGGCCTTCGTGCCGTAGCGGCGAACGAGGCGGCGGGCATGCGTATCTATGAGAAACGGATAGCTGCCCTTCAGCTTGCGAACTTCCGCCTCGTATCCCTGCGCCGGAAAATCGCCGCCGGGCAAATGGCTCTTGGCCGTCCACGGGGCACCCTTGGCGCCGATTGCCGCGCCGATCTTCTCCAGCGCGTGTTCCGACAGCCGACGATAGGTGGTGAGCTTGCCGCCGAACACATTGAGCAACGGCGCCTGTCCGCCCTCGCCCTCCAGCTTCAGCACGTAATCGCGCGTCGCTTCCTGCGCCTTGGATGCGCCGTCGTCGAACAGCGGGCGCACAGCGGAATAGGTCCAGACGAT
Source organism: Hyphomicrobiales bacterium (assembly GCA_900465665.1). Lineage (GTDB taxonomy): Bacteria > Pseudomonadota > Alphaproteobacteria > Rhizobiales > Rhizobiaceae > Rhizobium. The sequence continues at coordinate 7,942 of UBJO01000061.1, read as the reverse complement.
GTCCTCGGGCCGCACCGGCTCGTTGAAATACTCGCTCGCGGCCTTGCAGAGATAGGTCGTCTCCTCGTCCGAGATCCTCACATCCCTAGGATCGGCCTTGTAGTCGCGGTCCGTGGTGCCGATCAGCGTAAAGTCCTGTTCGTAGGGGATCGCGAAGATGATGCGGTTGTCGGGGTTCTGGAAGAAGTAGGCCCTGTTATCGTTGAACTTCTTCTTCACGACGATATGGCTGCCCTGGACGAGGCGCACATGCCGCGCCTCGTTCTGCCCGAAGGCGGCGCGAATGACGTGATCGACCCAAGGACCTGCCGCATTGACCAGCATCCGCGCCTGGAAATGCCGCTTCTCGCCGGTCACCGTATCCACGGTCTCGATCGCCCAGACACCGTTCTCGCGATGCGCCGAGACGACCTTGGTGCGCGGCATGATCAGCGCGCCCTTGTCGGCCGCATCGCGCGCATTCAGCACCACCATGCGGGCATCATCGACCCAGCCGTCGGAATATTCGAACGCCTTCGAGAACAGCGACTTCAACGGCTTGCCCGCCGGATCGCGGCGCATGTCGAGCACCTTGGTCGGCGGCAGAAGCTTGCGGCCGCCGAGATGGTCGTAAAGGAACAGACCAAGCCGGATCAGCCATGCCGGCCGGATGCCGCCCTTGTGGTAGGGCAGCACGAAGCGCATCGGCCAGATGATATGCGGCGCCATCGCCCACAGGATCTCGCGCTCCATCAGCGATTCGCGCACCAAACGAAACTCGTAGTGTTCGAGATAGCGCAGACCGCCGTGAATGAGCTTGGTGGCACCGGAGGACGTGCCGGAGGCGAAATCGTTCATCTCGGCCAACGCAACGGAATAGCCGCGCCCGATCGCGTCACGCGCGATACCACAGCCGTTGATGCCGCCACCGATAACGAAAAGATCGTGAATCTGACCGCTCACGCGTCCATGCCCCCAGAAAATGCCGCAACGCAAACAAGACAACGCAATTGCGAAAGCTAAAACAGTTAAAGCGAAACTCATTCGAATGTCAAACGAATGTTTCGCACAGTTATGCCGCGCGCCGATGTCGGGCGTGTGACAAGCCCACGTGCCGGATTCTGAAGTTACTCAGCGATTTCAAATGGGATCGGCAACGCGAAAGTAAGTGCGCGGCGGCGCGCCCAGCATGCGCTTGAACATGGTGGTGAAGGCAGCCACGCTTTCATATCCGAGATCGAGGGCAACCGAGGTTACCGACTCGCCCGCCGCCAGCCGCGGAAGCGCGGTGAAGAGTGCCGCCTGCTGACGCCAGGTGGAGAGGCTGATGCCGGTCTCGCGCCGAAACGCACGGGTAAAGGCACGGCGGCTCATGTTCAGTTGCTCGGCCCAATCGTCGATCAGAAGCCGTGCGGTCGGGCTGGAAAGAAAGGCGCGACAGAGTCCTGCAAGCTTCGCATCCGCAGGAATAGGCAGTCCGAGTTGTCGGTCGGGAAGCCTTGCGATCTCCTCCAGAAGCAGCGCCACGATCAGGCGCTGCCGCCGCGAGCCGCCGACATCACTTGCCGGAGACGCCGCTTGGATGATGAGCGCGCGCGCCAAATCCGTCAGCCCGACCACGCGGACCGCTTCCGGCAGGGAAACCAGCGCGTCGGAACTTATATAGACCGAAAGCATGGTCACCTCGCCGAGCATATCGACGGAGTGATCGAGACCGGCCGGGATCCACAGCGCATGCTCCGGCGGAACCATCCACCGTCCCTGCCGCGACGACACCATAATAACTCCGGTACGCGCATATGCGAACTGCGCCCGGCTGTGCCGGTGCAACGCCACATGATGGCCGGACGGATACTTTGACGGCAGGGTAAATACCGGCTCTACGGCCGCTTCAGTCGCCGCCAACCGCTCGATGTGCCGCTCCGCCAGTCCGGCAGCCGGCGAATTTTGCGACTCTTTCATTCAGCTTGGCCCAGTTGCGAAGACATTGGACCAAAACACGAAAGCGGGACTACCGCAAGGAGACTATGCGGATAGTCAGGTTCTCAGGAGGAACATCGTGACAACAGGTACAATGACGGCGGAGAAACACTCCGCGGAACAGACGGTTTTCAGCATCATCATGGCAGTCAGCTTCTGCCATCTCTTGAACGACACGATGCAGTCGCTCATCCCAGCCCTCTATCCGATGATCAAGGAGGGCTACGGTCTCGACTTCACCCAGATCGGCCTGCTCGGCCTGGTCTTCCAGGTCACGGCCTCGCTGCTGCAGCCGCTGATCGGCATCTATACCGACAAGCGCCCGCTGCCCTATTCGCTGTCGGCGGGAATGTTCTTCACCCTGATCGGCCTGGTGCTGCTCGCCTATGCACACGCCTATTGGGTGCTGCTCGTCGGCGCCGGCGTTGTCGGCCTCGGCTCGGCGGTCTTCCATCCGGAATCCTCCCGCGTCGCCCGCCTTGCGTCGGGCGGACGCCACGGTCTGGCGCAGTCGCTGTTCCAGGTGGGCGGTAATTTCGGCTCGGCCATCGGCCCGCTGGCCGCCGCCTTCATCGTGCTGCCGCGCGGACAGACCAGCGTCGCATGGTTCTCGGTTGCGGCTCTGACGGGCATGATCATCCTGTGGCGCGTCGGTGTCTGGTACTCCAACCACCGCCGCACCAATGCCGGCCGCAAGGCCGCGGTGCCTGCCGTCGTGCTGCCGCGCGCCAAGGTGATCATGTCGATCGCGGTCCTCGCCATGCTGGTCTTCTCGAAATACGTCTACATGACCAGCCTTTCGAGCTACTACACCTTCTACATGATCGAACGCTTCCAGGTGTCGGTCCAAGAAGCGCAGATCCTGCTCTTCGTCTTCCTGGGCGCGGTCGCCATCGGCACCGTCGCCGGCGGTCCGATCGTCGATTGGTTTGGAACGAAGTTCACCATCTGGTTCTCGATCCTCGGCGCCCTGCCCTTCACGCTGGCGCTGCCCTATGCGGGCTATACCTGGACGATCGTGCTGACCTTCGTGATCGGCATCATCCTGGCCTCCGCCTTCTCGGCCATTGTCGTTTTCGCGCAGGAGCTGGTGCCCGGACGCGTCGGCATGATCGCCGGCCTGTTCTTCGGCTTCGCCTTCGGCATCGGCGGCATCGGCGCCGCGGCACTAGGCATGGTCGCGGACCGCATGGGCATCGTCTTCGTCTATCACGTCTGCTCGTACCTGCCGCTGCTCGGCCTGCTCACCGTCTTCCTGCCGGACCTCGGCAAAGGCAGGCGCCACGCAACAGCGGTGAAATAGCAGCAAAGACGCAGCACCACCAAAACCACAAAAGGCCGAAGCACCCGCTTCGGCCTTTTGTCTTTGAACGTCATACAAAGCTTTGAGCCGGCCCGAATCCGGACAATAAAAAAGGCCGGGGCGAAACCGCACCGACCTTCCTATTCGCATCTCACACCAGTGCCAGTACATCCGTGGTCAAAAGCATAAAAGCGGTACCGGCAACTGCGAGCGTTCGCTGTGTGGAACACTGACCAGCAATGCCGATGGGCCTGATATGGGAGGTCAATGTGGCGAATTCAAGTCCGGGAGGAAGATAGCTTCAGAAAGTCATCTGGTGACAGATCAAACGATCCGCCTTGCGACAATCGAATGCCGATCGAGAGTACAAACTAGAGGTGGGGTAAACCGCCTCAAAACTCTGTAAACGGCTCCAACCTCGAAGTTGGAAAATCACCGTAAGTCATTGAATTGATTGGCGACCCCTGCAGGATTCGAACCTGCGACCACCTGCTTAGAAGGCAGGTGCTCTATCCAGCTGAGCTAAGGGGCCACACTGCCGATGCACCTGGGCGCATCGAAGGCATGGGCTCTGGAAGCGATCGGTGCGTCCGATCAGTGCGTCCAAGGCTGCGTGCGCGTATAGCGGAAATTATCCGGATATGCCACCGTCTGACGCTGCGGATCTTTCGGGGCGATCACCCGGTATTCGATGCCGTTGCGCTGCGCATAGGCTTCGGCCAGTTCCTGCGTTTCGAAATTCAGCTTCACCTGCTGGCGCATGTCCGACGACGAGGTGTAGCCCATGATCGGGTCGATCGTGCGCGGCGTTTCCTGATCGAACTCCAGCACCCAGAGGTGAGTCTTTGCCTTGCCGGATTGCATGGCGGTCTTTGCTGGACGATAGATCTTGGCAGACATAGCTGCACGCCTCCGAATTATGGCTTTCGCAATCAATGGACTGCCCCCGTGCGGAGCATCTTCATCTACGATCGCACAGATAGATGAATTTTGCTTAGCGGCGAATCCCTTCCTTTTCAAGCGAAAAGCCGTGGAAGCCGCGCGCCGACGGCCTACCCCTTGGATGTCGTCTGAACCGCCTTGTCCGGCACCTTCCGGCAGCCTGAGAACAGGTCGAGCTTCGCGTCGTAGACGCTGGTTTCGACATCCATCAGCCCGAGAACACTGTGGAAGAAATTGTCGTGCGACACCGGATTGGAAGCGCTCGCCGCAAGACAGGCCGTGTCGATGCCGGAGGCCGCGCTGAAATCAGGCGACAGCCAGACGATGATCGGCGCCCGCGTCTGCTCCGCCGGCGCGATGATATAGGGAGCGCCATGGAGATAAAGCCCATTTTCGCCCAGCGATTCGCCATGGTCGGAGACATAGAGCATCGAAGCCGAAATCGTGTCCTGATGCTTCTTCAGATTGTCGATGACCTTGGCGACCACGTGATCGGTGAAAAGGATCGTGTTGTCGTAGGCATTGACGATCTCCTCAGGCTTGCAGGCACCGAACTCCGCGGTCCGGCAATCCGGCGTGAAGCGGCGGAAATCGTCCGGGTAACGCCTGTAATAAGCCGGCCCATGGCTCCCGAGCTGGTGCAGCACCAGAACGCTGTCGCTCTTCACATTCGAGAGCCAGTCGCCCAACTTGTCGAGCAGCACCGTGTCGAGGCATTCGCCATCCGTGCAGAAACGTGGGTCGGCGGCATCGGGCAGGAAGCGATAGGGAATGCGGTTGGCGACGCCATAGCTGCCGGTATCGTTGTCCCACCACTCGACGTCGACCTTCGCGTGGCCGAGAATATCCGTGAGGTTATCGGTCTCGAGCCCTTTGCGATGCGTATAGTCCGCCCGCGTATAGACGGAGTACATGCAGGGCAAGGACACCGCCGTGGAGGTGCCACAGCTCGTCGAATTCTTATAGTAGATGACGCCGCGCGCCTTCATCTCCGGATTGGTCTCGCGCGGATAGCCGCCGAGCGAAAAATTCTGCGCCCTGCCCGTCTCGCCGGCAACGATGATCGTCACCCGGGGCTTACCATTGGCGCTCGCCGTGCGCTGGTGCGCATCCGTACCGAGCGGCCGGCGCACGACGGTGCGATCGTTTTCAGTGGCGAAGACGAAGCGTGCGGCGTTTCCGATCGGGATGAACGGGTTCAGCGTGAGCATGATATCCTTGTGCAGACGCCCGACCGCGGCATAGGTCTGCGAAAAGCCGAGGCCGGCAGCGACGAAAATCGCCAGGCACGGCAGAATAACGGCCATATTGCAGGCAAACTTCTTCAGAAACGGCTTGTGAACGATCTTGACCAAGGCGATCAGAAGCGACGGCAGCACGCCTAACAGCAGAATGTGAAGCACGAAGGAAAAGGTGATCAGATGCGCCGATTCTGCCCGCGTGGTCACCGCAGCGTTGCGGATCATCTCTTTGTCGATGATCACACCGAACTGATCTGTGAACCAGGAGGATACCACCGCGACCATAAGGAAGAAGATCAGCGCCGGCTTGGTCAGGTATTTGACAGAAAATGTGGTCAGTGCAGCGATGGTGATTGCAAAAATCCCGAGCACGAAGGCGATGAACGCCATTGGCGTGGCGGCCAGATAGCCGAAAGCCCGCACCCAGAATGTCTGGTTCGCCACCGCCAGAATGTAGACCGCCGTCAGCACCGACAGCGTGACACTTCCGATCTTCGGCCGATAGCCGGCCCGCGCACTCGATGAACCCGTATTTTCCAAAATGCATCCCAATGCCAGAGCGCGCACCAGCCAAGGCTGCCACGCCAACCAGGCGGGGATGGCATTGCTTACTGACATCAACCTGAAAGCCGCGGAAAGACGATCCTTGTGAAAAGACCATTTTAGTTATTGCAGCGCATGATCGAACCGTGTATTGCGCTCCTCGTTGGCACGGAGTGTAGCGCAGTCTGGTAGCGCATCTGGTTTGGGACCAGAGGGTCGGGAGTTCGAATCTCTCCACTCCGACCATCATCACCACGCTGAAATAGCTGGTAAATTTCCCTGAAAAATCTGAGCGATGAGCATTGCAAGCTGCCTTGCGAATGTCTTTAAGCAGCGCGCCGCTATATTCGGCGCGACGGTTGTTCAAACTGCGGGAACGCGCGACCATCCGCTTTCTCGACCAGTTGAACAAAAACCAAGTCCTGACGGCGCGGCAAATCATGCGCCTGCGCGATAGTCATGATCCCGAGCGGAATCAACAAGCCATTCCTTTGAATTGACACTTCGACAAGTGGCCTGCAGTCGTTCGCCATCCCTGTGTCCTCCTTATATCTGCCCACCACAATCCTCTCGCAGGCGATCGAGCGCGGCGGATAAAGGCGCCGGAAGCGTGAATTGCCAATAGAGCCGTTCCCAAAGCAATGCATCCGGATCCATATCGAGGAGCGCCTCTAGCGGCATCGAAGGAAATGGCCGTGTCTGCCCGGATGGCGGTTTGCATGCGATGTTGTCGCGAAATGCCTGGTGGGTCATCGCGCGTCCCTTTCGTTCTGTAAGAGGAGCCTAGTACCCGGTCGGCAATCTCGAAATCCTATTGGGGTGTAGCCGCGACCATACCAAGGTATGTGCTGGCGCCATTCGATGAACGAGGCAGAGCAGCTACGGCGCATACCGGCTCTGCGGCGTCCCGGACACGCCCGCTCCGACGCCTCGACGCAAACGAATCAAAAAACCATCCCCGACCGGCAAGACCAGGGATGGTTGACGACAGTTGACGACAAGGCAATCACTTCGGCTTACGCGCCGCGCCGCGTGCTCTCGAACAGGAACCATGCGCGGCGCTCGCCTTCGTCGATCCAGTTTTCCAGAAGGCTCGTCGTTGCGACGTCGTTATGCTCGGATGTCAGTTCGTGCAGCTGGCGCATCAGGCCCACAAGCTGCTTGTTGTCGTCGCGCAGCTCGGCAAGCATATCCTCCGGCGTCACGTAATCCGCATCGTTGTCGAGCAGCCGTTGCAGGCGCCCGATGTGGCCGATGGAGCGCAGCGTCGAGCCGCCGATCTTGCGGGCGCGCTCGGCGATATCGTCGGTCATGGCGAAGATCTGCTCGCTCTGCTCGTCCAGCATCAGGTGATAATCGCGAAAGTGCGGGCCGGACATGTGCCAGTGAAAATTCTTCGTCTTCAGATAGAGCACGAACACGTCGGCAAGCAGCGCCGTGAGCGCCGCCGCGATATCGGTCGTGGCGTTCGAGGGGAGATCGGTCGGGGTGGCAAGCGCTGCACGCTGGATCCGGGATGCGGGTTGGTATGTCATGGTCGGTGTCTCCAGATGGTGGTGTGGTGAATGGGGCGGGGTCAGTGGATGGTCTGCGCTATCAGCAGGACCGGCAGGCGCGTCTCGTCGTGATCGACGGTGATCGCGATCCGCCTCGGCCGCTCCGCTTCGGGCAGCTGCGTCGACGGGCTGGTTCCGGCTTGTTTGGCTACCAGCGAGAACAGTTTCTTGAACGACGACATGGGATCGGCTCCAGTCCTGTGAATATGGCTGGAGCTTAGGCGGCCTTCTTTGGCCGGCCTATTCTATCGTCGTCTAGTCTGACCACACCTAAGTATAGTTATGGAGCGGATGGGAAGGGAGTAGCTTCCTCTCATGCCTCACGTCCCCTCCGTGAGGCGGTAGCGCCGCACGCTACCTGTCTTCGATGCCGCCCCCGCATCGAAGACAGGTAGCGT
>UBJO01000007.1 GCA_900465665.1 Hyphomicrobiales bacterium | reverse complement strand
CTCCCCCCTTGTGGGGGAGATGTCCGGCAGGACAGAGGGGGGTGCCACTTGCTCAACATTCGCGAATAGCGTCTCTCAATCCTTCCGCACCCCATCGCGATAAAACACCATCCCACCATGATGAAGCACGTCGTCGATGAATTCGCCGTCGGCGGTGAAACCGGTGTCGTCCCAGTAATCGATGTGGCGTCCCCTCACCTCGTAGCGCCCCTGATAGGCACTTTTGACCGTGCCACGCGCTTCGTCGTAGCGGCCGTTGGGCAGCAGTTCCTGCCTGATGCGACCGTCGGCGGTGATCCACATGCCGATATAGGGGTGGGTCGCGTCGGGAGGTGTTGGCATCTTGATATCCTTGGCGAAGGCGCTGGCGGCGGCAAAGGTGATCAGTGCCGCCGCGAGGGATTGGCGGATGACCATGATCACAACCCCGCATTGGCCGTCGGGCGCACGACGATGTCGTTGACGTCGACATCGGCGGGCTGGTCGATGGCGTAGAGGATGGCGCGGGCGATGGCGTCGGGTTTCAGCGCAACGGCGCGGTAGGCGACCATGGCTTCGGCGGCGAAGGGTTCGGTGATGGTTTCAGCGAGTTCGGATTCGACCACGCCAGGATAGACACAGGTGACGCGCAGGATCTTGTTTTCCTGCCTGAGCCCATCCGAGATCGCCCGCACCGCATATTTGGTGGCGCAATAGACCGCCGCTGTCGGCGAGACGGCGAGGCCGCCGACGGAGGAGACGTTGATGATCTGGCCGGATTGCTGGGCGTTCATGACAGGCAGCACGGCGGCGATGCCATAGAGCACGCCCTTGATGTTGACGTCGATCATCCGGTCCCATTCCTCGACCTTCAGCGAGGACATCAGCGACAGCGGCATGACGCCGGCATTGTTGACGAGGACGTCGACGCGGCCGAACTCGGCAATAGCGGCGTCGACGAAGGCCTGCATGTCGGCGCGGTCGGTGACATCGAGCGCTCTCGAAATCACGACACCGCCCGCAGCGCGGATTTCCTCGCTCAAAGCGTCCAGACGGTCGGTTCGGCGTGCGCCGATGACCAGTTTTGTACCGGCGAGACCCAATTCGCGGGCCGTTGCGGCACCGATGCCGCTGCTGGCGCCGGTGATCAGCACTACCTTGTTGTTCATATCGGTCATGTCTTGCTCCTCAAGCGATCTGTTGACCGGCACAGGATCGCGCGACCGGCACCGGTGGCGGTAGACGGCTTTTCCGGAATTCTTGCACGATCCTCCGAAATGGGATGATGGTCTCTTGGCAAAGCGCGCGAGACGTCCGATGCTGGCGCGATGGAAACAATTACCGATCTCGCAGCGCTGATCGATCGCCATGCCGGCGTGGATGGAAACTTCGACACCGTGCTGCCGCGCGTCGGCGTTATACGATCCTCGGCGACCACCGAGCCGTTGCATACGCTCTACAAGCCCTCCTGCTGCATTGTCGCGCAGGGGCGCAAACGGGCGACGATCGGCGATACCAGCTATATCTACGATGCCGCGCATTATCTCGTGGTTGGCGTGGACCTGCCTGTCATCGGCGCGGTGATCGAGGCCAGTCCCGATGCGCCCTATCTCTGCCTACGGCTGGAGTTCGACCGCACGCTGTTGAACGAAATGATCGCGGGTACACCAGCACGCGACGAGAACCCGGCGGCGGCGCGGGTGAGCGAGACGACGCCAAGGCTGATCGATGCGGCGGCGCGTCTGCTTGGTCTTCTCGATGCGCCCGAGGATGCGCCGGTGCTGGCGCCGCTTGTCGAGCGGGAGATTTTGCATCGGCTGATATCGGGACCGCAGGGCGGGCTGATCCGGCAGATCGCCAGCGGCGAGAGCCGGCTGAACCAGATCGGCCGGGCGGTGGATTATGTCTGCCGCAATTTCGGGAGCCCCTTCGCGATCGAGGAACTGGCGGATATTGCCGGGATGAGCTCGTCATCCTTCTACGAGCATTTTCGCGCCGCGATGGCGATGAGCCCGCTGCAGTTTCGCACCCAGATCCGCCTGCAGGAAGCGCGGCGGCTGATGATCGTCGAGGGCATGACGGCGGCCGAGGCGGGGTTTCGCGTCGGATATGACAGCCCCTCGCAGTTCAACCGCGACTATGTCCGCGTCCACAAGGAGACGCCGAAGCGGGATGTGGCGCGGATGCGCACGTCTCCGAACTTTGCCGGATACTAGGAAGCGGCGGGCGGCAGCAGGAACAGCGTCAGGCCGAATATGGCGTAGACGGCGAGCGCCAGCACGCCGACATACCAGGCGCCGCGCCCGCCATTGGAGAGCAGCGCCGCCGCCATCATGGCGAGGAACATCATGGCCACCGCGCCCGGCCAGAACTGCAGCGACATGGGCTCGGGGCCGATGAAATAGCTGACGATGACGAGGACAGGGGCGACGAAGAGCGCGATCTGCGAGGCGCTGCCAAGCGCGATGCCGACGCTGAGATCGAGCCGGTTGGCGCGGGCGGCCGAGAAGGCTGCAGTCATTTCCGCCGCCGCACCGACGAGCGCCACGACGATGAAGCCGACGAAGGCGGGCGTCATGCCCATCTTCTCGGCCGCCGCCTGCACCGAGCCGACGAAGACCTCGCTGATGAGCGCCACGAAGAGCGTCACCACGACGAGGATGATGATGCTGGTCGATAGCCCCCAGCCGCCGTGGTGCTCCTCCGCCTCGCCGACGCTGGCGAAGAGCTCGCGGTGGGTCTTCAGCGAAAACAGCATGCCCATGGCGTAGACGGCGATCAGGATCACGGCGAGGCCGAGGCTGAGCGCCTGCACCATCTCCGGCCCCTGGTCGGCGCGGCTGACGAGCGAGGGGACGAACAGCGCGACAGTGGCGAGAAAGAGCAGCGACGCCTGGAAGCGGGCGCTGACGCGGTTGAACTCCTGCAGGTGATGCTTGAGGCCGCCGAGCAGAAAGGAGCCGCCGAGCATGAACAGCGTGTTGGTGACGATGGCACCGGCGATCGAGGCCTTGACCAGCAGATATTGCCCGGCCTGCAAGGCGGCAAGCGATATGACGAGTTCGGTGAGGTTGCCGAGCGTGGCATTCAAAAGGCCGCCGACGGCGTCGCCCGTGCGGGCGGAGACGGCTTCGGTTGCGCGGCTGAGCAGGGCCGCGAGCGGGATGATGGCAAGCACCGAGAGGATGAAGAGCAGCGTGTGCGATTCCGGCGAGGCGATGTCCGTCAGGATCACGACCGGCACGAAGACGAGGAGCGCCAGGAGCGGCGCGGCGCGGAGCTCGGCCATTGTCGCCTCGACCAGCCCCGGGGGCCCATGTTTGCGCTGAACGTTCTGCACGGCGGGCTCCATCCGGATTTTCGCGCGGATGAGCATAGGGGCTTGGCCGATCCCGTGCATTGCGCGCGATCAACGCTGCGCCGATATCGCTGCCTTTCCCGCGAAGGATTGATCCTGCGCAATGCGTAGCGTCCTGTGCCTGCTAGTTTGGCCGGGATGAAAGCGAGGGGTGTGGTTGGAATGCAGTCAGGAGCGGCGATCGGAGTGCGGTACATGGTTGTGCCGGGCCGCCTTGGTCTTGTCGACGTCATCGACCAGGCGACGGGTTTGCCTGTCGAGGCCGGGGTGACGGCTGTGCTGCTTGAGCCGCGAGAAGCGAGGGAACTTGTGCGGTGGCTGCTGCGCCGGGCGCATGCCGAAGGCAGTCGCGCGCATGCCGAAGGCGGAGGGCAGCGCTCGACATGCGCCAAGGAAGACGTGCCGCTCTGCCGGCTCTCGCGTAGACGCAACGAAGCCGAGATCGCCGTGCAGTATTGATATTGACCCACATCCGCTGGAGGTCCGGTGCCCGTCAATTTTCTCCTCGCCACCGCGCTGATCGCGGCCACAGTCGCCATACAGGCCGTCTTCATGGAGATCGGGCTTCGCGCGATCCGGCATGCGGAGCCGGGATATCTCGGTCGCCATGCCACGATCGCCACCGTCGTCTGGGTGAGCTACCTCCTCATTCCGATCAGTCTCGATATCTGCCTCTGGGCGCTTCTCTACTATCTGATCGGCGCCCTGCCCTCGCTTGACGACGCGATCTATTTCTCCACCGCCACCTTCACGACGGTCGGCTATGGCGATGTCGTGCTTGGCAAGGAGTGGCGGCAGATTTCGGTGTTCGAAGCGGTCAATGGCTGGATCATCTTCGGCTGGGCGACGGCGCTGATCATGGCTGTCATCCAGCGCCTTTATTTCAGGGACGGCAAGGCGAACGATGCGTGAGGTATCAGGCGCGCGAGGTCATGAAAACGCCGACCAGCGTGACGCCGAGACCGACGAACATCGTCAGCGTCAGTGGCTCGGAAAACAGCGCCCAGGCCCAGAGCATGGTGACCGGTGGGCTCAGATAGATCGCGGCGCTGACCTTGGCGACCGGGAAGAGCCGCAGGCTGGTGTAATAGACCGAATAGGCGGCGAAGGTGGCGATCAGCACCAGCCAGACCATGCCGATGGCAAAATTCTCAGTCATCGGCGGCGCGATGTCGCCCTGGATCAGGGCGCAAATGCCGAAGAGCACCGAGCCGGTCAGCGTGTGGATGCAGAGGCTCTGATGCACGGGCATGTGTCCGACGCGGCGGCGCTTGTGGAGCACCGAGGCGAGCGCGAAGATCAGCATCGAGCCGACGGTCAATCCGTAAGCCCAGAGCGGCGCCGAGCCGAAGCTCAGGCTATCGAGCGAGACGATCAGCACGCCCGCCACGGCGATCGCGGTACCCAGCCACTGGCGGCCGCTCAGGCGTTCGCCCAGCACCGGCTGCGACAGGGTGGCGATGGCGAGCGGCAGCAGGTCCGAGATCAGCGCCACAAGGCCGGTGGGCACGCGCTGCTCGATCGCCAGCGCGAAGCCGCCGAGATAGAGGAAGACGGACATGACGCCGAACCACATTTGCCCGACGATAGCCTTCCGCTGCATGCGCGGGCCGATGGTCAGGGCGAAGGGGAGCAGGATCAGGCCGGACAGCAGCGTGCGCCAGAAGAGCACGAGCACGACGCTTGCTTCCTCGCTGGCATAGCGGATGCCGACGAAGCCGGAGCTCCAGCCGATGATGAGCAATGTGGCCATCAGCGGCCATAGAAGGCGATGCTGCTGCTTGGTCGTGGCGGTCAATGCGTGGTCCGTCATCGGTGATCCCTGTCATGCGTCTCACCGAGGGCATAAGCTATTGGTTGCCGGCGAGCACATGACAAATTTCGATCGTGGCATGACTTTCAAGCGAAACCAGTCATGGAAGTTTGCAAATGCTGGCTCAACATTGCATGCTCTGATCGGCAGGCAACGAAGAGACCGAGTGACATGAGCGACCTGAACAACCGGCGGCTGGAGATCGACGCGCTGCGCGCCATCTGGGCGATCCGCCATCACGGCGGCATCACGCGGGCGGCGGAAGCGCTTGGCCTGTCGCAATCGGCCGTCAGCCACAAGATCAAGCGGCTGGAAACGAGCCTCGGCTGCGAGCTCTTGAACCGCAAGGCCGGCGCCACCGCCTTTACCACCGAGGGCGAGGAGCTGCTGGATTATGCCGGGCGCATTCTCGGGCTGCACGACGAGGCTCTGCTCAGCCTGTCGAAGACGACGCTTGCCGGGCGGATCGCGCTCGGGCTGACGGAGGATACGACGTGCTCCGCGCTCGCCCATATTCTCGGCCGCTTCCGCCGGCTGCATCCCGACGTTTCCGTGCGCACGCAGGTGCGCATGAGCCTGGTGCTGCGGGCGATGCTCGAGCAGGGTGAACTCGATGCGGCGATCGTGCAGGTCTTCGCCCACGAGGTGCGCCCGACCGATGTCATCCTGTTTCGCGAGACGCTGCACTGGGTGAAGCATCCGAGCCTGCTCCTGCCGCAGAGCACGTCCGTGCCGTTCCTCTCCTTCCATGACGATTGCTTCTATCGCCACTGGGCGCTCGATATCGGGCAGGATGGCGGGATCATGCTGGAGACGGTGTTCGAATGCTCGAGCGCCGCGGGCATTATCGCCGCTGTCAGTTCGGGTATGGGCGTGGCACTGCTCAACGAGCGGCATCTCAGGCCGGAGATGCAGATCATCACCGACCGCTTCCCGGTGCCGCCCGATCTCGTTTATGTGGTCCGTCGCGGCCGCAAGGTGCGCAACGCAGCGCTCGATACGCTGGTGGCCGAGATCGAAAGCGAGATCAGCCGCTATGGCGGGCTGGCGCTGGCCAGCTGAGGTTTGCGGCCAGATGAGGTCCTGAACACGAAAGGGGCCGCGCGATGCGCAGCCCCTTCCCTTTCCTATCGATGATCAGGCGTTCGATCAGAACTCCGACCATTCTTCCTTGACGGCCGCGGCACTTGCGCCGCCGCCACCGAAAGCGCGGGCAACGCTGCGCTTCAGCGCGTTGGCCGGCGAGGCGACCGGGCGCGAGGCCGCAGTGGCGGTTGCGGCACGCGGTGCGGCGCGGTCGTTGCCGAGGTTGAACTGGCGCAACAGATCGTCCAGCGCCATGGCTTCCTGGGCGAGCGAGTGGCTGGCGGCCGTCTGTTCCTCGACCATGGCTGCGTTCTGCTGGGTGCCCTGGTCCATGTTGTTTACGGCGGTGTTGATCTCCTGCAGGCCGATCGACTGTTCGCGCGTGGCGGTGACGATGGCGCCGACATGGCGATTGATCTCCTGCACGGCGCCGACGATCTCCGACAGAGCCTTGCCGGTTTCGCCGACCAGCGAGACGCCGGAATTGACCTGCGTGCCCGAGGTGTTGATCAGCGCCTTGATTTCCTTGGCGGCATTGGCCGAGCGCTGGGCGAGCTCGCGCACTTCCTGGGCGACAACGGCGAAGCCCTTACCGGCTTCACCGGCGCGTGCTGCCTCGACGCCGGCGTTCAGCGCCAGCAGGTTGGTCTGGAAGGCGATGTCGTCGATGACACCGATGATGTTGGAGATCTCGCCCGAGGACTTCTCGATTTCCTGCATGGCGGTGACGGCCTTGCGGACGACCTCGCCGGAGCGCTCGGCGCCGAGACGGGTGCGCTCGACGAGCTGGCCGACATCCTCGGCGCGCTTGGCGCTGTCGCGGACCGTGGTGGTGACCTCTTCGAGGGCAGCTGCCGTTTCCTCGACGGCTGCGGCCTGCTGCTCGGTGCGGCGGGCCAGATCGTCGGCTGCGGTGCGGATTTCGCCGGCGCCGGCATTGATGGCGGACGCGTTATGGCCGACCGACTGCAGGGCTGCCTGCAGCTTTTCGACGGCGTGGTTGAAGTCGTTGCGCAGGCGGTCGAACTGGGGCGCAAAGGCGGTGGTGATGCGGATCGCGACATTGCCGTTGGCAAGGCCGGAGAGACCATCGGCGAGGTTGTCGATGGCGAAGCGCAGTTCGCTTTCCTCGCGCGCCTTCTGCTCGTCGCCCATCTGGCGCTGGCGCTCGGCATCTCCACGCATGCGGTCGGTTTCGCCGGCCAGACGCAGCTTTTCGATCGCCGCGTTCTTGAACACCAGCACCGACTGCGCCATGCGGCCGACTTCGTCCTGGCGATCAAGTGCCGGAACCTCGATATCGTTCTGGCCACCGGCCAGACGGCCCATGGCGGAGGTCATGCCGACGATCGGGCGAACGATGCTGCGCGACAGCATCCAGGCGAGAGCGACGGCTGCGAAGGCCGCGAAGATGCCGCCGAAGAGCAGCGTCATGTTGAGCGCTGCACTGGCATCGGCCTTGATGGCGGAAAGCGCTGCGGATTCATCACGCGCGGCCTGCTTGATCTTGGCCGAGGCCTGGCGGAAGCCGTCGAGCTGGCCCTTGGTTTCGTTGACGCCGATCTTGACGATCTGGTCGATCGGCATGTCGGTTTCCTTGCGCGCCTTGCTCTGCGGCACGGCAAGCTGGTTGAAATAGAGGTCGGCGGCCTTCTGCATGGCGTCGATCTGACCCAGGAACTCGGTCTTGCCCGCGGCCGTCTGCTTGGCGGCGGCGATCGCGTTCAGCATGCGGTCGCGGTTATTGAAGAGATCGCCATAAGTGCTGTCGCTCTTGAAGAGCAGGAAGCCGCGCAGGTTCACGGCCTGCTCCAGCATGGCCTGCAGCGCGTCGTCGATCTGGTTGACCAGCAGCTCCGACCGCTTTTCCTCGACGGCAGCTTCCGCCACGGCGCCAGCCTTCGAATAGACGAAGGCGGAGACGGATACAAAGATGAGAATGAGAGCCGCGAAGGTCGCGGCGAGCTTACCGTTCAGGGACATGTTTCTCGCAAACATCTGTCGGTCTTTCCTGGGCGCCTGGCGCCATGGCAAATCGGGCACGCGCGGACGCATGCGGGGAAACTATCAACGAGGGAAAACATGATCGGCGGTAGGATTTTAAGCCATCATGGCGAACGCGGTTTTTGGCCGCTGCAATCGACGGCGACACTAGCCACGGAAAATTTAAAATTGTTTAAGTTAGCGCGACAACGGGTCGCAGTTTATCGGCTGCAGGCGCTGGATTCTCGGGGATTCAACCCGTTTGGCGTCTCGTTATTGCAAGCCATCATAGCGCAGGTTGTAGGTCTCTTTTCGCTTGGCTAGAGACTGCTAATTTTCCACTGGCGACTATGGCAGCGCCGACAGGTGAGCCGTCGTAGCCGATCCGCCGGAGATCGCGGGACCGGCGCGGCGGCGGCGGCAGTCAACAAAAGGCTTGCAACGCGCCGCATTGCCCGGCATGGACAGGCCATGTCCGATCAAAATACACAACGCATCGACCAGCTCCTCGTCAGCCTGGGTCTTTTTGCCAGCCGTTCGCGCGCCCGCGACGCGGTCAGCCGCGGCACCGTCAAGGTCGACGGCAAGGTCATCACCAAGGCCGGCGCCGTCTTCGGCGAGGATGTCTCGATCGAGATCGATGATCCCGCGCAGGAATATGTTTCGCGCGCGGCGCTGAAGCTTGCGGCCGCGCTCGATCACTTCAAGCTCGATCCGACGGGCCATCACTGTCTCGATGTCGGCGCATCCACCGGCGGCTTTACCGAAGTGCTGCTCGAACGCGGCGCCGCGCATGTGACCGCGATCGACGTCGGCCACGGCCAGATGCACCCGCGCCTTGCCGAAAACCCCGATGTCACCAATATCGAGGGCCTGAACGCGCGCAATCTGGAGGCCGAGGATATCGGCCATCCCCTCACCTTCATCGTCTCCGACGTTTCCTTCATCACGCTGAAGCTGGCGCTGGCCCCGGCGCTCGATCTCGCTGAAGAGGGTGCTACCGCCGTGCTGCTGGTCAAGCCGCAGTTCGAGGCCGGGCGCGAGGCGATCGGCAAGGGCGGCATGCTGAAGGACCCTTCGACCGCACCCGCCGTCGCCGCCGAACTGGAGCGCTGGTTCGTCGAGGACATGGGCTGGACCAGCCTCGGGCTGATCCCCTCGCCGATCTCGGGCGGGGACGGAAACCAGGAATATCTACTCGCAGGAACCAAGCCGTGAGCACTGAAACAGTCACCATCCAGAAGCTCGGCGCCCAGGGCGACGGCATCGCCAACGGCGCTGATGGCCCCGTCTACGTGCCCTTCACGCTGCCGGGCGAAACGGTCGCCATCGCGCGCGTCAAGAGCCAGGGCACGGTGATGTCGATCACCACGCCCTCGCCGGAGCGGCAGGAGCCGCACTGTCGGCACTTCGGCCCCGATGGCGTCAACGGCACCTGCGGGGGCTGCACGCTGCAGCACGCAGGTGATGCGCTCTATCGCGGCTTCAAGCGCCAGCTGGTCATCGATGCGCTGAAGTCCAAGGGTCTCACACCTGACGTCGGCGAGCTTGTCGTCGCTCATCCCGGCGAGCGCCGCCGCGTGACATTCGCGGCGCGCAAGACCGAGAAAGAGATGCTCATCGGCTTCAACCAGGCTGAAAGCCACCATCTCGTTAATATCGAGGAATGTCCCATCTCGTCGGCAAGCCTCATTGCGCGGCTGCCGGCGATCAAGGCGATTGGCGCAGCACTTGCCGTCAACGCCGAAGCGTTCCGTATCACCGTGCTGGAAACGGCAACCGGCCTCGACATTGCCGCCGACGGCCTGAAGAAGCTTTCGGACCAGCAGCGGCGCAAGGCGACCGAGACCGTGCTCTCGATGCGCGGGATCGCACGCGTCTCCGTCAATGGCGAGATCCTGATCGAACCGGTGAAGCCGATGCTCGATTTCGGCGGCGTCCAGGTATCGCCACCGGCGGGAAGCTTCACGCAGGCGACCAAGCCGGCCGAAGAAGCGATGTCCGAGCTGGTGCTTGCGCATGTCGGCAAATCCAAGCGCATCGCCGACCTCTTCGCCGGTACGGGCACCTTCTCGCTCAGGTTGGCGCGGATCGGCCGCGTGCATGCTGTCGAAAGCGAAGACAAGCCGCTTGCGGCACTCGACCACGCCGCGCGCAACACGCAGGGCATCAAGCCCGTCAGCGTCGAGCGCCGCGACCTCTTTCGCCGGCCGCTGATGACCTCGGAACTGAAGGTTTACGACGCCGTCGTCTTCGACCCGCCGCGCGCTGGCGCTGAGTTCCAGTGCAAGGAGCTTGCCCGCTCCACGGTCAAGAAGATCGCCGCCGTCAGCTGCAACCCGCTGACGCTGGCGCGCGACCTCGCCATTCTCGTCGAGGGTGGCTATCGCATCACCTCGGTGACGCCGATCGACCAGTTCCTGTGGACCTCGCATGTCGAGGTGGTGGCGACGCTGGAGAAGTAAACCCGGCGCCGCTGGATCTCTGTCAGCTGGCGGTCCGCAAAAGGCCGCCGGCGAGATGTTTGAAGGCATCGACGACCTTTTCCAGAACCGCATGCGGATCATCGGCCGCGGCGATCCAGAGTGCTGCGTTGAGCGCCGCGCCGTTGATCAGTCGGGCTGCGGCTTCGGCATCCACGGGTTTGACGATGCCGTCCGCAATCAGCGCCTCGATGGTCTCAGTGCTGGTGCGCAGGCAGGCGGTCTGGTTCGGCCATTGCGAGGGATCGCCGAGCACGGCGGGGCCATCGAGCAGCATGATCCGCTGGATCTCGGGCTCGAGCGCCATCTCGATATACGCGATGCCTTCGTTGATAAAGCCTTCCCAGGGTGTCTTCCCCTTGGCCTGCGCGGCGCGCTGGCGGACCAGCATCTCGGCGTCGATCTGGTCGATGACGGCCTGCAGCAGCCCCTTCTTGTCGCCGAAATTGTGATAGAGCGCGCCGCGCGTCAGGCCCGCTTCGGCGGTGAAATCATCCATCGACGAGGCGGCATAACCCTTTGTGGCGAAAGCCTTTCGGCCGGCCGCGATGAGTTTCCCCCTCGTTTCCTCGACCATCTGCGCGCGCGTTCTCGCCGTCACCCTCGTCTCCGTAAATTAACATACGCGCCGCATGCGTATTGACATACGCGGCGCATACTTCCTATATTCACATACGGGGCGTATATCACTTTCGCCCTTGATCGTGAAGAGCAGAGATTCAGGTGACTGAAGAGCAACGTGTCGCGCCCTTTGGCGTGACGGCGGACGCCTGGCCTTTGCCTTGTTGAAACAGGAGCATGACATGACCAAACGCGACGCAATCTTCCCCGCCGGCCGACAGGCGCTTTATGAGATCAACAGCTATTCGGCGGCGATCCGCTCCGGCGATCTTCTCTTTGTCTCCGGCCAGGTGGGCAGCCGCGAGGACGGATCGCCGGAGCCTGATTTTCCGAAGCAGGTGCAGCTCGCCTTCGACAATCTCGCCGCCGTGCTGAAGGCCGCCGGCGCCGGTTTCGACGACATCATCGACGTCACCAGTTTTCATACCGATCCCGAAAACCAGTTCGCGACGGTCAACGACGTCCGGCTGAAGGTGTTCAGCGATAAGCCCTATCCGAACTGGACGGCTGTCGGCGTCAACTGGCTGGCGGGCTTCGATTTCGAGATCAAGGTGATCGCGCGCATCCCGCAGGCGAGCTGATCCTCTTGGCTTCCGCTGCACCTGCGCGGAGCGTGAGTGCAGCGGGCGTTCAACAGCATTTCCTAATGATTGCCCAAGTCGACAGAATATAATTCATCTATAAATTCATCTATGATAAATAATCTGCGTGTATCAATGGATAATACACGGAGGATAATATGTTTGTTATTTCCATTGATGATCATGGCGACGAACGGAATTTCCTGGCGACATCCTTCAATATTGACAGGGGCGTCGTGATTGCCACGATATGCGGCATGAAGCGCAAATTCGATGCTGCCGATGTCATCGATATTCTACCGGTGGAGCCGCTTTCGGCCCGCAACAACCGTTTCATCGCGGAGCAGCCCGAGCGTCAGCGGATGCACGGATAACGGGTTTTCCCGATCTTTCCAACCCCTCAAAAGAACGCCCGCGACATGCGCGGGCGTTTTGTCGTTTATGTCACCAATCGATCAGGCGGCGGCGTAGCGGCGCGCCATGGTGTGATTGTCCGGTTGCAGGTTGAACTGGCCGAGCAGGTTCATCAGCTTGGCGGCTTCCTGGGCCAAGCCATGGCTTGCGGCTGTCTGCTCCTCGACCATGGCGGCGTTCTGCTGGGTGCCCTGATCCATGGTGTTGACGGCAGTGTTGATCTCGGCGAGGCCGGTCGACTGCTCGCGGGTGGCGGTGACGATCGCGTCGACATGGCGGCTAATGTCCTGCACTTGGCCGACGATCGTTTCCAGCGACTTGCCGGTTTCGCCGACGAGGCTGACGCCGGAGCGAACCTGGGCGTTGGAGGCCGAGATCAGGGCCTCGATCTCCTTGGCGGCCGTGGCCGAACGCTGCGCGAGCTCGCGCACTTCCTGGGCGACGACGGCAAAACCCTTGCCGGCTTCGCCAGCACGCGCGGCCTCGACGCCTGCGTTGAGCGCCAGGAGATTGGTCTGGAAGGCGATGTCGTCGATGACGCTGATGATATTGGCGATCTTCTGCGAGGATTGCTCGATCTCGGTCATGGCGGAGACGGCCTTGCGGACGATGTTGCCGGACTCCTCCGCACCGCCGCGGGTGCGCGACACGAGGCTGCCGGCTTCCTCGGCGCGGCGGGCGGTGTCCTTCACCGTGGTGGTGATCTCTTCGAGTGCCGCAGCCGTTTCCTCGATCGAGGCGGCCTGCTGCTCGGTGCGGCGCGCAAGGCCGTCGGCGGCGTTGCGGATCTCGCCGGCGCCTGCGTCGATCGCATGCGCGTTGTGACCGACCTCTTCCAGCGCTTCGCTGAGCTTGGCGACCGAGGTGTTGAAGTCGCTGCGGAGGCGATCAAGGTGATCGGCGAAAGGCTGCTCGATGCGATGGGCGAGATCGCCTTCCGACAGGGCGCCAAGGGCACCGGCCAACGCTTCCACGGCGTGATTGATCTCGGCTGCCTCGCGCGCCTTGACGGCTTCGTTGCGGGCGCGTTCGTCGCGGGCCTGGGCGCGATTGTCCTCGGCGCTGCGTTCGAGATCGAGGCGGGCAAAGGCGTTGTCGCGGAAGACGGAGACGGCGGCGGCCATGTCGCCGATCTCGTCATGGCGGTTGGTATAGGGAACGGCGGCTTCGAGATCGCCATCGGCTAGGCCTGCCATGCGCGAGGCAATCGTCGTGATCGGCCGCGAGATCCGCTTCCAGGCGAGATAGGCGGCGGCGATGGCGGCAACCAGCGCGACCGCAAGGCCTGCGACGATCGAGACCGTGCCGGCGTAATAGTTGCCGGCGGCCGAGACGAGGCCGGCATCGGTCGACTGACGATCTCTCGCGATCATGCCGTCGACCAGCGTCTGGATGTTGTTGGCCGACATGGACAGCTCGCCGCGATAAAGCGAATTGGCCTGGCTGCGCTTGTTGTCGAGCGCGAGCGCGATGATCTTGTCGGCAACGGCGGTGTCGTTATCGAGCGCCTTCTGCAGCCGCGCGAAGTTCTGGGTCATATACTCGCTCTTCGGCTGCTTTTCAAAGGCATCGATGGCGCTCGCAAGCCGCTGGCGGCGGGTCTTCAGCGTGGTCTCGGCGTTGCGGAAATCGGTCTTGCCGGAGGCCAAGAGATAGTCGGCATAGCTGCGGCGCACGTCGTTGAGCGTCGTGACGATGGCATGCAGGCGCTCGGTGTTCGGGATATTTCGGGCGCCGATCTCACGCGTATTGGCTTCGAGACTGGTCAGCGCGACGGCGGCAATGGCGCCCTGCACGAGGGAGATGGCGACGAGGGACAGAAAGAGCACCGGAAGCAGCGTCTTGATCTTCATTTTGAACATAGCATTGTCTCGAATGCGGCCGACCGACATGCCTCAGCGATCGGAGTAACGATCCGCTGGCGTCTGCGCCTTTGATTGTGCCGGAAAAGGGGCCGGGCGCTCATGCCCGTGCTGCGTCATGCATTGCAGATCACTAAACAAGTGAATCGGTAAAATTTGATTAAAAGTAATACTTTTTGAACATTCCTGGATGACGTCACAGTAAAAGAGCCGCGCACGCTGGGCGTGGCGGCTCTTTTTAGTCGAACGAGACGTCGGCAATCGGCGGCCTTGCGCCGTCCACCGATATCAGGCGGCGGCGCGCATTTTTGCCGGTGTATCCCGGCGCTGGCGGAAGGCCGATGCCAGACCGCTCAGGACAGTGGCTTGCTCCGACAAACCATGCACGGCGGCGGCGGTCTCCTCGACAATGGCCGCGTTCTGCTGCGTAGCGCCGTCCATCTGGTTGATCGCCGCGTTGATCTGCACGAGGCCTGACGATTGCTCCCTGGCGGAATCGGCGATCGTCGTCGCGAGTTGAGAAATGTGCGAGAGGTGGCCGATGATATCCGCCAGCGCCTTGCCGGAATCGCTCACCAGCGCGACACCACGCTCGACCTGCGTACCGGAATTGACGATCAGCGTCTTGATCTCCTTCGCCGCCTTGGCGGAACGTTGCGCGAGTTCGCGCACTTCCTGGGCAACGACGGCGAAACCGCGTCCAGCCTCGCCCGCGCGCGCCGCCTCGACGCCAGCGTTCAAGGCCAGCAGATTGGTCTGAAACGCGATCTCGTCGATCACGCCGATGATCTGGTTGATCGCCTTCGAGGACTGGGCGATCTCATCGATCGCAGCGACGGTCTGGTTGGAGATCTTTTCCGATTCCTCGGCGTCCTGTTTGGCCTTGGCCGAGAAGCTGGCGGCGGTGGCAGCACTTTCGGCGGTGCTGGTGACGGCCGCAGTCATCTGGTTGAGGGCAGCGGCAGTTTCCTCGACGCCGGCTGCCTGTTTCTCGGTCCGGCGTGCAGTATCGTCGGTGGCGCGGCTGAGTTCGGCGGTGGTGGCGCGGATTGTTTCGGCGTTCACCGCGAGCTTTCCGAGAACGCCGGCCAGTTGATCTACGGTGCCGTTGAAGTCCTGGCGCAGCCCTTCATATTCATTGGGGAAGCGCTTTTCGAGGAGACAATCGAGATCGCCGGCGGCGAGCTTTCTCAGAGAAGACGCAAGGGTGTGCACGACCTCCGCCTGCTCGGCGGCCTTCGCCTCGTCGCGTTTGCGGGCTTCGGCCTCCTGGCGACGCATCTTCACCACATCGCCAATGTCCTGCCAGAAGACGACCTGTGCATTGCGACCAGCGATATTGGCCTCTAGGATCGTTGCCAGGACCGGCAGCGGCGTACCATCGAGACGCTGATGATCCCATTCGAAACGCGCCATGCCGTTTTTCTTGATCTCGGCAAACACGGCGACCGCTGCTTCACTGGTCGGGCGGCCATCCGATTGCACCGCCGGTGAAAGCTTCGCGGGATGAATGCCGATGATCTTGTCTCGAGGCAGATCGAGCATGACCTCCATCGCATGGTTGCAATCGACGATGTGCTCGTCTTCCAGTACGTAATACGCATCCGGCGACCGCATGAAGATAAAATCAGAGATTTCCTGCCTGAACGACAATGCACTTTTAAATAGTTTCACAGCATAACCCTCGTTTTGGCGCGAGAATTGATGCGTCCCCTTAAATTGTAGTAAATTTCTACTTTCGCAAATTTACCCGTCAAAAAACATAATCTCGCAATTATCGACGCGAGATTTCGTGATTCAACGGCGCATGAAAGCCTCGAAGGCGGCGCGGGCCTCGGCGCTTTGCAGGCGGGCGGCGAAGTGGCGGGCTTCCTCGTCGATGCGGGCGATGATCTGTTCGCGGTCGCCCCGGATGAGATCGCGCGAGAGGCGCAGCGCCTCTGGCGGCTTGGCGGCGAGTTTTGACGCGAGGCTGAGCGTTTCCGCTTCGACCTGATGCGGCTCCGGGACTTTGAAGACCAGGCCGGCATCCCTCGCCTCCCCGCCGGAGAAGGGTTCGCCGGCGGCGAGCATGGCGAAGGCGCGCTGGGCGCCCATGATGCGCGGGGCGAGCAGGCTGGATGCAGCTTCCGGCACCAGGGCGAGATCGACGAAGGGGGTGCGGAACTGGCTGCGGGCGGACGCAACCGTCAGGTCGCAATGCAGGTGCATGGTGGTGCCGATGCCGATCGCCAGGCCATCGACGCCCGAGACGATAGGCTTTGCCGACCGCACCAGCGCATAGAGGAAATCGATGACCTCACGCGGCATGCCGCCGCCCATTGCCACAGCCAGGAAGTCGCCGAGATCGTTGCCGGCGGAAAAGCAGCCCTCGGTGCCGAGGAAGGCCGTGGCGCGGATGTCGGGGTTGCCGTCAGCCGAAGTCAGCGCCTCGGTCATGACGGAATACATGGCGCGGGTGATGGCGTTCTTCTTGTCCGGGCGGTTGAAGCGGATGATCTGGACGCCGGGATGGGCCTCGGAGCGCTCGATGAGAATGTGGTCGGTCATATCGGGTCCCTCAGGCGAGAATGGATCTGGCGGCGGCGAGGCTTGCGGCGCCGTTGACGACCGTATCCCTCAGCGCCGTGGTCTCGGCCAGCAGGTTTTCGGCGGCGAAGCGGCAGAGCGCGATGCGATCGGCGGCTTTGCCATCGTCCGTGTCGGCGAGCGCGCCGTTGGCGAGATAGCAGCCGGTCAGCGTCAGTCCGAACAGGCGCTGATAGGGCGTGGCGCCGGAAAGCGCGTCGGCCACGTTGCCGGCCGCCAATTGCGACAGGAACCAATCGGTCGCTTCCTCGAGGTCGGTGATGGCAGCATTCAGGCGGTTCGCGGTCGCGCCGAAGTTTTCGGCGTTGGAGGCACCGACGCGGTCGGCGATCTCCTGTAGTTCGGCGATCATGCTTTTCACCTCGCCGCCATCGGATAGAGGCAGCTTGCGGGTGACGAGGTCGATCGCCTGGATGCCGTTGGTGCCTTCGTAGATCGGGGCAATGCGGGCGTCCCTGAGATAACGCGCGGCGCCGGTTTCCTCGATGAAGCCCATGCCGCCGTGCACCTGGATGCCGAGCGATGCGACGTCGACGCCGATATCGGTGGCGAAGGACTTGGCGACCGGGGTCAGCAGGGCGGCGCGCTCCTGCCAGTGTTTTTTGTCATCACCGGCGCGGTGGGCCATGTCGGTGGCGTGGGCGCAGCTATAGGCGATAGCGCGGGCGCCCTGGGTCAGCGCCTTCATGGTGAGCAGCATTCTGATGACATCGGGATGCTCGATGATCGGGCTCATGCCTGCTCCCGCCCAGCCGGGCGCCTTGCCCTGGGTGCGCTCGCGGGCGTAGGCGACGGCCTTCTGCGTGGCAGCTTCGGCGATGGCGACGCCCTGCATGCCGACGGCAAGGCGGGCGTTGTTCATCATCGTGAACATGCAGGCGAGGCCCTTGTTTTCCTCGCCGACCAGCCAGCCGATGGCGCCCTTCTCCGCACCGAAGCGGCCGTCGCCATAGATCATCGTGCAGGTGGGCGAGCCGTGGATGCCGAGTTTGTGCTCCAGCGCATGGCAGAAGAGATCGTTGCGAGCGCCGAGCGAACCGTCTTCGTTGACGAGGAATTTCGGCACGAGGAAAAGCGAGATGCCGCGCGTGCCTGAGGGCGCATCCGGCAGGCGGGCGAGCACGAGATGGATGATGTTGTCGGCGGCGTCGTGTTCGCCCCAGGTGATGAAAATCTTCTGGCCAAAGATGCGGTAGCTGCCGTCGTCGCGGCGCTCGGCGCGGGCCTTGAGCACGCCAAGATCGGAACCGGCATGCGGCTCCGTCAGGTTCATCGTGCCGGTCCATTCGCCGGAGACGAGTTTCGGGAGATAGGTCTGTTTCAGAGCGTCGCTGCCGTGGGCGCTGATGGCTTCGATGGCGCCCATGGTCAGCGTCGGGCAAAGCGCGAAGGCCATGGAGCCGGAGTTCCACATTTCGAGTGCCGCGACATTCAGCATATGCGGCAGCGCTTGGCCGCCGAAGTCTTCGGATGCGGTCAGGCCGTTCCAGCCGCCTGCGATCCAGTTGCGGTAGAGGTCGCGCCAGCCATCGGGCGTCGTCACCTTGCCGTCCGATATGCGCGCGCCCTGGCGATCACCGATCTCCGCCAATGGCGCGATCTCGTCGGATGCGAAGCGGCCGGCTTCATGAAGGATCGCATCGACCAGATCCTCGCCGAGATCGCCAAGCAGGCCGTCGTCGATCGCCTGGGCGAGACCGGCTACATGCTTGAGGGTGAATGCGATCTCCTCGACGGGCGCCTTGTACATGCTGTTCTCCTCGTAAGCCTGATGGCGCGGGGTAGCTCTCCCCTACCCGCTCCTCCGACGGCAGAGCTAATTGATTTTTACGTAAACGTCAATTTCAAACTTGTGGGCGTCACTGTCATGAAACTGTAGGATTCCCGTCATAGGGAGGCATCGCTTGAAAGGGTCTTGCCATCGGGTGCGGCGCCATGCTCATGCTCTCATATGAGCTGCCGATCCGGTGCTGCTGGTCGCCAAGACCCAGACGCCAGCGTGGAGCGCACCGCCAATGCAAGAGGACCGGCAAAGAATGGATACACTGCCTGTGAGCATGCCGGGGTTCGTCTGGGGCTACCGTTTCCCCGACGGCGGCGGCAAGCCGATACGGCTTTCCAACAACGCGCTGCCGGCGGACCTCACCGCCGATGGCGGTTTCTACTGGCTGCATCTCAACCTCGCCGACGCCCGGGTGCCCGCGCTTATCGATGCGCTGTCCGGGCTGACCGACGACGCCAAGGCGGCGCTCACCACGCACGACACGCATTCGGCCATCACGGTCGACGAGCAGATGCTTTACGGCACGCTGGTCGATTGCCAGCGTGAGTTCGACCACGAGACCGCCGATCTAGGCTGGCTGCATTTCGCGATCTCCGATCGTTTCATCATTACCACCCGACTGCAGCCGCTGCGCAGCGTCGAGCGGGCGCGGCTGCTGATGGAGAAGAACCCGGCGAAGTTTACCCGGCCGGTCGATCTGTTCGAGCTGCTCGTCACCGAATTCCAGCGCACGCTGATTTCAATCGTGATGGACCTGACCGAAGAGCTGAACATCATCGAGGACTTCGTCTACGACACCGCGCCGCGCGACGAGCGGCGGCGGCTGGCGCCGGTCCGGCGCACCGTCGTGCGCATCCACCGGCACCTGAGGACCGTGCTCGGCCTGATGCGCCGGGCGGCGGCTTCCGATGACGACGAAATGCCCTTCGGCTTCGAGGACGTCGCCGGACGGCTGACGGCGCGGCTGGAGACGGTCGACCACGATATCTACGCGCTACAAGACCGGGCGCGGCTGCTGCACGAAGAAATCGATTCCAAGCTCTCATCGGAGACCAACCGGCACCTCTACATCCTGTCGATCATGACCGCCTTCCTGCTGCCGCCGACGCTCGTCACCGGCTTCTTCGGCATGAACACGGCCAATCTGCCGTTCACGCAGGGGTCGACGGGGACTGAATACGCGATCGGGATGATCATCGCATCGATCGCGCTGGCTTGGTGGTTGTTGAAGCGGGTGAATATTTTGTGAGGTGGGTGGACTTTAGCGATAGTTAGACGGTGGAGCGCGGAGCCCCCTCATCCGCCTGCCGGCACCTTCTCCCCGTTGGGGAGAAGAGACTCGGGGCGAGGCCGCTTGCTCCATCTTCCCTTCTCCCCAACGGGGAGAAGGTGGCCCGAAGGGTCGGATGAGGGGGCTCCGGGCGCCGAGCTAGCGAATACACCCTCTAACCGTCAATACGGCGAAACGCACTGCTGGCGCGGGCCGTTGTACGGCTGGAACGTGTTGTCATAGGCGCGGTACGAGCGGTAGCGCTGCTGGCACCAGGCGACATGGCTCGATCCGACCGGGGCGACGTAGCGCGGTGCCGGTGCATAGCGCGGCTGGCTGGCAATCGCGCCGCCGATGATGGCGCCGGCGCCGAAGGCGGCGAGCGGGTACCAGTAGCCGTTATAGTGGCGATAGCCGGGACGTGCGTAGGTGTAGCCACGGTAGCCGCCGTACCAGCCGGGGCGATAGGCCGGGCGGTAACCGGGGCGATAACCGGGATAGTAGCCACCCGGCCGGCCATAATAGCCCGGACGCGGTCCGCAACGGCCATAGCGGCAATACTGCACGTTTTGAACATCCGCCGATTTTTCCATCTGCGGCGCTGCAGGCATCTGGACCGCCTGCGACGGCGCGACACTTGTCACCAGCATCAATGAGGAAATGGCCGCGACGACGAGTTGCTTGAACGACCTGGGCATGAAGACTCCAATCTCACCGTAAATTAATCCGTGGTGTAACGCATTGATGGGGAAAATGTTTCTAAACGCATCTTTTTTCGCGACCGGTCACGGTTTTTTGTTTATTCGTAAAAGCTGATAAGCAATCCATTAACCAGTTTTCATCACTCTCGTTACATGAAGCAACGGCATGGAAGAGCCACTCTCCGTATTCTGCTTCTGGCGATCACGGCCGGACTGTCTCATTACGCCACGGCCGGCGATACACTCCCCTGGAAAAAGACCGATAACGCGCTCGTCGTCGATGGCTACGAGCTGAACACGATCGACTGGGAAGCGCTGACCTCAGACAAGCGGATCGCCGGCTTCATCTCCAAGGCGTCGGACGGATTGCCCGAAAGTTTTTCGTGCGATGGCGACCATGCCGGCGACACGGTGGGCCACTGCAAGACGATGTGGCGCAAGTACGCGGTCAGCCGCGAGCTGTTCCAGACAAGGCGGCTGGTGGCGCGCGCCGCCGGGCTTTTGTGGGGCGCCTATCACCTCGCCCGCCCGGGAAACCCGATCGACCAGGCCAACCACTTTCTCGACTATGCGACACCCAAGCCGGACGAGATGATGATCCTCGATCTGGAGGGCATCGATCCCCAAAAGTTCATGTCGCTCGAGGATGCACAGATCTTCGTCGGCCACATCAAGACGCGGACCGGGCGCTATCCAGTGCTCTACACCAACCACGATACCGCCCGCTACATCGCCGCCT
Source organism: Hyphomicrobiales bacterium (assembly GCA_900465665.1). Lineage (GTDB taxonomy): Bacteria > Pseudomonadota > Alphaproteobacteria > Rhizobiales > Rhizobiaceae > Rhizobium. The sequence continues at coordinate 26,625 of UBJO01000007.1, read as the reverse complement.
ACCGCAACGACTATCCCGTGCTGGCGCGGTTGCCCATCTGGTATGCGCGCTACAAGCCCGATGTCAAAGGCGTGTTCCCGATGGGCAACTGGGACAACTATCTGCTTTGGCAGTTCTCGGCCGGCGCCAACTGCAGCAAGCGGCGCTGCCCCTACCGCGTGCCGGGCACGCTGACCGATATCGACGTCAATGTCGCCGCCATGAGCAAGGCCGACCTTGCGAAGATCTGGGCGCAGGGCAATCTCCTGCCGGCGCGCGAGCCGGATCCGCCACTGATCCTCGCCAAGATCGAGATGGAACCGCGCCAGCCGCTACCACCGCCAGTGGCCGCAACACCGGGCCTGCCGCCGATCGCGCAATTGCCCGCCGCCGCACAGCTGCCGGCAGCCGCGACAGCGGTGACGGTGGCGGCGCGGGATGGGCTCGTGACCTCATCGGTGCCGCCGCGCGAAATCAACGCTCTGAACTATCAGGATTTCTGAACGCCCAAAACGAAAACGGCCCCGGCTTCGGTGAAGCGCGGAGCTGTATTTTCTTGCGAGGCTAGCGTCAGGCGACGACGGAGAGCTTGGCCTGATCGCCCTGCAGGCGGTTGGTCATAAACAGCGCGTACCATTCGAGGAACTGCATGACGCCACCCTCGTGCAGCATCGAGTACGGACCGGGCTCATAGGCCGGCGAGTGGATGCCGAAGGCGTTTTCCTCGACGATGCGGCGGTCCTGGTCGTTGGTCTCGGTCCAGACGTGGGTCAGTTCCTCGAGATTGTAATCGACACCCTCTACGGCGTCCTTGTGGACCAGCCACTTGGTGGTCACGGCCGTCTCGTTGGCGCTGAGCGGGAGGACGCGGAAGGAGATCGCGTGGTCGCCGAGGATGTGGTTCCAGGTCGTCGGATAGTGGAAGAGCAGCATGGTGCCGATCCGGTCGATCGTCACGTCATCCGACAACGGACGGGCGACGGCACGCTTGCCGGACATGGTGTAGCTCTCGGCATCCTCGATCAGCGGCATGCGGGCAGCGCGGAACTGTCCATCAGGCGAGATTTGGAACTTGCTCGGAAGGCCGGCGGCCTCGCAGCGCGCCCAGTGGCCGGCAATCTCCGGATCATCGGCGCCGCCATCGGTGCCGGTGACGCTCGGGGCCTCGGGATAGGTGCGGCAGAGTTCGGGATGGTTTGCGGCGCAGTGGTAGCACTCGCGGTTGTTTTCCCAGACGAGCTTCCAGTTGCCCTTCTCGATGATGGTGCTCTGGAAGGCGACCTTGGCGTCCTTCAGGTGATGCGGCACCATGTAGGGGGCGACCATGTCGCGAACCGGCTGGAAGTCGGGCGCCTTGTCGGCGAGGCAGATGAAGATATAGCCGCCGAAGCTTTCGCAATGAACCGGCTTCAGGCCGAAGCCCGACTTGTCGAAATCGTCGCCCATGTGGCGGGCAAAGGCGAGCTTGCCGTCTAGATCATAGGCCCACTGATGATAGGGACAGACAAGACGGACCGACGAGCCGTGATCCTTGGTGCAGACGCGCGAGCCGCGATGGCGACAGCTGTTGTGGAAGGCGCGGATGACATTGTCGCGGCCGCGAACGATGACGACGGGATACTGGCCGATCTGCACGGTGAAATAGGCGCCGGCCTTCGGCAGCTCGCAGTCATGGCCCATGAACAGCCAGTCGCGATAATAGATCATTTCCATATCGAGCTTGAAGTAATCCTCGTCGATATAGAAGGGTTGCTCGAGGCTGAAGCCCTCGCGGCGGTTCTTGAGCTGCCGTAAAACGTTGCTGCGAATATCCATCTCATATCCTCGTCTATTCGGGCTGCCACATAACGGATGGCGAAAGCCGCGGGAAGCGCTCGCCCCCTCTCCCGAAGGAGATATTGCCTATGTCATGCATTTAACCACTGCCCACGCCGCCCGCGTGGCTGCAAAGCGACATCGGCTTCGAAAATGGCGACAGTTGCATTCGGGCATTGGCGGCACGACAGAAAACGGGCATTTCCGCGTCGCTTCAAACAAATAGGATTATTTGCGGCTTTTGCGAAATTGCCAGAGATCAAGGGAGGCGAGAGCGGCCTTGCCAGCGATATTCTGTTTGCGACAGCAGCTTGTGGCAGTTTGTAGCAGCAGCAATGGCAGTCGGCCCAATTTAACATCGCATTAAGCATGATTGCCTATCCTTCGGCCAAAGAGACAGGCAGCCGGATCCGAGACCATGGCGAAACTTCGTTACTTCGATGCCAGAGCGAGCATCGACCAGCCCACCGCGCCGGTCGCGCCGCATTCCGAATTCCTGCGCACCGGCAAGATCACCCGCCACCAGTCCCATTGGCTGGCCGCCGAGCGCCGCTATCTCACCCACGACGAAGTGGCAGAGAAGACCGGCCGCAAGCTGCAGACCGCCGGCGAGAAGACGCACCAGCATATCAACGGCTTTCACCGCGCCATCCAGTTTCCGAAGATGGTGTTTCACCGCACGCTGGAAGACAGCCCGCATCTCGGCTACTGCCATGTGACGGCCGCGCGCACCAAGTTCGCGCAATATGACGCGGTCAGCTGGGCCTTCTATATCGCCAATTTCTACGCCGATATCGGCGATAACGACAATGTCTTCGAGAAGATCGACGTGCGCTACTCGCGCATGTACTTCGCCGTCGCCATCCGGCCAGGCGAGCACACGCCGGAGAAGATGACGATCGACCGCAACATCCGCGGCAACGGCCTGCTATTCCGCACCGACGATCCGCAGGTGGCGATCAGGAACGTGCTGTTGCTCGGCGCCCGCAACGAGCAGCTTCGTGAGATCATTCGTCAACTCTGAGGCCATGCGCAGGCTTTGATCGGGATCATTCGCCAGCTCTGATATTGATCGCGGGGCCGCAACGGCATAAGGACTGCCGGACAGACTATCCGGGCGGCATATGGCAGAGATCATCGACATCACCGAGAACAGGCAGCAGGCGATCGACGCCGCTTGCAAGGTGCTGGGCGAAGGTTTGCCGATCGCCATTCCGACCGAGACCGTCTACGGCCTTGCCGCCGACGCCACCAATCCGGCCGCCATCGCCCGCATCTACGAGACCAAGGGCCGCCCTCAGTTCAATCCGCTGATCTGTCACATGGCGGACCTCGAAATGGCGGAGACCTATGCCGATTTCGATCCGCTCTCACGGGCGCTGGCGGAGGCCTTCTGGCCCGGTCCGCTGACGATCGTCGTGGCCTTGAAGGCCGAGAGCGGCATCCATGCGCTGGCGACGGCCGGGCTCGATACTATCGGCATCCGGGTGCCGAAGGGATTTGCCGGCGAATTGATCCGCGCCTTCGGCCACCCGCTGGCGGCGCCGAGCGCCAATACATCCGGCAAGATCAGCGCCACCAGCGCCGCGCATGTGCAGACCGATCTCGGAGAGAAGATCAAGCTGATCCTCGATGCCGGGGCGAGCGATGTCGGCGTGGAATCCACCATCGTCAAGGTCGAGGATGGGAAGCTCAGGCTGCTGCGGCCGGGCGGGCTGCCGGCTGACGAGATCGAGCGCGTGGCAGGCGTAAAGCTGGTGCGCCCGAAAGTGGCGTCCGCCGCGATCGAGGCGCCGGGCATGATGGCCTCGCACTATGCGCCGGGGGCTGCCGTGCGGCTCGATGCGATCGAGGTGAGAGAGGGCGAGGCGTTGATCGCCTTTGGTTCCTCCCCCGTGGCGAACGCCGACAAGGCCAAGGTCGTTCTCAATCTCAGCGAGAGCGGCGATCTCGCCGAAGCGGCCACCAATCTTTTCGACTACATGAAGCGTGCCGATGCCAGCGGCGCGGCGACGATCGCCTTTAGCGCCATTCCCGACGAGGGTCTCGGCGAAGCCATCAACGACCGGCTGCGGCGCGCCGCGGCCCCACGGGAATAACAGAGGATAAGGCCCGATGAGCAGCGTTTCACCTGAGCTACTCGACCGTTTCGCAGCCATCGTCGGCGACAAGTACGCGCTGCGCGGTGAGGCCGATCTGGCGCCACACCTGATCGAGAACCGCGGTCTCTACCACGGCTCCTCGCCGATGCTTCTGAAGCCCGCCAACGTTCAGGAGGTCTCCGCGATCCTGAAGCTCGCCAGCGAGACCGGCACATCAGTCGTGCCGCAAACGGGCAATACCGGGCTTGTGGGCGGGCAGACGCCGCGCGAGGGCAAGTCAGACATCATCCTGTCGCTGGAGCGGATGAACAAGATCCGCGACGTCGATCCCGTCGCCAACGTTCTCGTTGCCGATGGCGGCGCGATCCTTGCCGACGTGCAGAAGGCGGCCGAGGCGCATGGGCGGCTGTTTCCGCTGTCTCTCGGATCGGAAGGCTCCTGCCGGATCGGCGGCAACCTCTCGACCAACGCCGGCGGCACCGCCGTGCTCGCCTATGGCAACATGCGCCAGCTCTGCCTCGGGCTCGAAGTCGTACTTCCGACCGGCGAGATCTGGGACGGGCTGCGCCGCCTGAAGAAGGACAATACCGGCTACGACCTGCGCGATCTCTTTATCGGCGCCGAGGGCACGCTGGGTGTCATCACAGGCGCGGTGCTGAAGCTCTTTCCGCAGCCGCTCGGCAAGCAGGTGGCCTTTGCCGGCCTGAGCTCGGTCGAGGACGCGCTATCGCTCTTCAACCTCGCCTCCAGCCTGTGCGGCACCTCGCTGACCGGCTTCGAACTGATGCCGCGCTTCGGCGTGGAGATCACCGCCCGCAACATCGAGGGCGTGCGTGATCCGCTGGAGAGCGAACATGCCTGGTACGTGCTGATCGACATCTCGACATCGGATTCGGCCGAGACCGCCGAGCGGATGATGACGGCACTGTTGGAGCAGGGTTTCGAGGCTGGTCTGGTGCAGGACGCGGCAATCGCCTCTTCCGTCGCGCAGCAGACAGCGCTCTGGCACATGCGCGAGAGCATGTCGGAAGCGCAGAAGCCTGAGGGCGGATCGATCAAGCATGACGTTTCGGTGCCGGTCTCGACGGTGCCTCAGTTCATGCACGAGGCCGAGCAGGCGGTGATGGCGGCCATGCCCGGCGCACGCATCTGCGCCTTCGGCCACATGGGCGACGGCAACATCCACTACAACATCTCGCAGCCGGTTGGCGCCGATAAGCAGGCATTCCTTGAGCGCTGGCACGAGATGAACGTGATCGTGCACGGGCTGGTGCTTTCGCATGGCGGCTCGATTTCGGCGGAACACGGCATTGGCCAGTTGAAGCGCGACGAGCTTGCGGCGATCCGTCCGGCGATCGAGATCGACCTGATGCGCCGCATCAAGAAGGTTTTCGATCCCGCCGGCATCATGAACCCCGGCAAGGTCGTCAATATCGACTGATGAGAAAAGCGGCCGGATGGCCGCTCTGATGCCTCGCTGTGAAAGCGGCGCTTGGCTCCTGTTCGTGGAGCGGCGTTTTACGCCTATGACTTCAGGATGGTCAGCGCCGGTGAGGTGTTGGTATTGTTCTGAAGATCATACATCGCGGTGAAGCGCCGCAGAAGCTTGTCGACCTTCTTCGGATCCTGGAAATCCGTGATGTCGATGAACTTCTTCAGCATCGTCGCCTGTTTATCGACATCCATGTTGGACATGCTGGTCGGCAGGCTGAAGGTGGTGGTGATCACCTGGAACAGCGGCTGGTCGCCGATCAACGAGTAGATCGACGTGATGCTCGGTGCCTTGCGGGCGAAGTAGAGCGCGAGGCGCACGCCTTCATTGGTCTCGCCTTCCTGGGTTTCGAGCGTCATCTGCAGGTAACCCTCCTGCGTCCGCTCTTCGGCACCGACGTTCTGGATCGCGCCGATCTTGGACCGGGTCAGATTGCCCGCCGTGTCGAAGTTGAAGTCGGCGACGATTTCCTTGAATTTCGAAGGCGCCGTCTTGTTCAGGTAGCTCTTGGCGTCCGTGGCATCCGAGGTGAAGATCTTCTTCAGGGTCGCCGCATCGTAGTCCTTCGGGTCAAGGCCGTTGGCCTTCAGCACAAAATCGGTCAGCTTGCTGTCGGCCAGGAAATCGTCGAGGGACTTCACCGTCGCGATTTTCTTGGCGAAGTCATCGACTTCCTTGGTCGCGTCGTCGGATGCCTTGTCTCTCAGCGGGCCGGAGCTCATGCCCAGTGTCGCGAGCGACTTGTAGGTGGTCGCATATTTCGCAAGCACGGCCGTCGATAGGGCCTGCACTTCCGATGCGGCCTTGCCATCCGTGCCGAAATTGAACGCGCGGACCATGTTGGTGATGCGATCGTCCTTGAGCGAGGCGACATAGCCGTCTGGATCGTAGGGATCGCTCTGCAACAACTTGCGCATCTGGGTGCGTGAGACATCCTGCTCGGTGAGCCCATAGGAGCGAAGCGCCATCTGGTACAGGTCCGGAAGGTCGTCGTTCCTGCTATCGGTGTCGGAGGTCAGGTTTGTACGAAGGAAATCGGTCACATTGGTGACGTTGTCGTCGGCCATCCGCGTCTTGTAGTTGGCGACGGCGCTATCGATCTCGGCCTGCTGCTCGTCGGCGTAATGCGCTGCGTAAAGCGTATCGACGCTCGTCGTCTGCTGCGTGCTCTGCGGGCCGGACATCGCCGCGGCGGAGCCATCGGCGGCGAAATTGAAGGCCTCATTGACGTTGCTGTAGCCACTCGTCGCGGCAAAGTTGGAATCGGTGAGGATGCTTTTCAGATCGGCGTCGCTGATCGTTGACGGGAGCGAATAGGTGCTCTTCAGGAAGCTCGTCAGCTTCGTATCGGCAATCAGGTCGTCGACATTGGAGAGCGTGCTGATCTTGCTGCGGTAATAGCTGAGATTGTCGCTCGCGCTGTAGCCGGCGAGACGCGTCTGGCTGGAGGTCTGCGCGCCAGCGGACGTCACGCTGCCGTCGGCCTGGAAATTGAAGGCGTCATGCACGTTCTGCAGGCCGAGCAGGCTGGCGTAGCTGGAATCGGTCAGAACGCTTCTGAGGTCCGTGTCGCTCAAGCTTTGCGGAACGCCATAGGCATCCTTGATGTAGGATGTCATCTTGGTATCCGCGATCAGATCGTCGACCGTCTTTATGCTGGTGATCTTGGTCGCGTAGGCGCTCGACACATTGTCGGCAGTCGTCGTTGTTGCGCCGATCTGGGCCGATGTCTGCGCGGCATAGCCTGCCTTCGTGGTGTCGACCGTGCCGTCGCTGTTGAAATTGAAGGCGGCGTGCAGCGCGCTGTATCCCAGCAGACCTGCATAGCTGGAATCGGTCAGCACGCGCTTCAGGCCGGCATCGCTGAAATCCTCACCCGTGCCGTAGGCGGCCTTGATGTAGGAGGTCAGACGCTTGTCCGAAATCAGCTGGTCGACGCTGGTGATCTGGCCGATATTGGCGTCGAAATAGGCCTTGTTGTACTCGGCTGCCTTGGTGGTAACGATCGACGGGACGGTGAGATTGTACTGCTCGATGACCGCGTTCTTCTGATCGGCGGTCTGTGCCGTGCCGTTGACCGTACCATCGGCATTGAAGCTGAACTGGGCGGCAAGCGCCTTGTACTTGGCGTTTCCGCTGGTGTTGACGAAACTGTTGGGATCGTTGAGATCGCTGGTCAGGACCTTGCTGAGATAATCGTTGGAGGCGTAGGTTGGATCGATACCAAATGCGCTGAGAACGTAGGTGCGCAGGCGGGTGCTCGACGTCAGACCGGTGACGCTCTGCACCTTGTCGATCGCTGTGCTGTAATAGGTCGATTCCGTGGCGGCGTTGGCGCCCTCATCCGCGAAGGACTGCGTGTAGAGACCGAGCATATCGGTTTCCTGGCCGTCGCTTTGCGCGTCGGTCGCCGCCGTTCCGAAATTGAAGGCGGAGGCAAACTCCTTGTAGCGGCTGTCCGACAGCTTGTTGGCGAAGCTGCTGGCATCCGTCAGGTCGCTCTCCAGAACCTTCTTCATGAAGGCCTTGGCGTAGGTCATATCCTCGAGGCCATAGGCCTTCATGGCATAGCTGTAGAGCTTATAGTTGCCGAGGAAATCGTCTATGTCTTTGACTTTGTTGATGTTCTCTTCGTAATATTGGGCATCACGCTTGACGGTCGTCTGCGAAGCGACGCGGTCAAGGCTCTTCTGCATATCGCCTGACAATATCGTATAGGCCATCGAAGCGGAGATCATGAGCGTTCTATTCCGGCAAAGTCTTAGATGAATGACACACGGTTTCCGCCTCATTTTGCTATGAAAAGCTTACCCGAGACTTACCCACGCCCTGTTGCAACCTGGTACACCCCTGCGTTCACTTCTCGGAAACCCTGCCACGTTTGGTTTTGATAACCATCCAGGGAGGCAAGGTCTTCTTAACCGCGATTTTTAAGCTGTCTCGAACAGGCGGCGCCTATTGTCAGCCACAGAGGACGAAAAGTCCCGAGGAGAAGACCGGAAACCGGCTCTCAGGTAAGACAAGGGTGAGAATGAACATGAACAATACCGTTATGAAGCCCGCATGGGCTGGAGCGACACTTCGTCTTGATCCGTCGCGCTTTCCGCAGCAGGTAAGCTACGCCATCCACGACTCCACAAGCGATGTCAGCATAACGATCGACGAACGCGGCGCCATCCTGCGCAAGATCCTCCCCTCGAGCGGCCTTCCACTCTCCATCGCGCTGCCGAAGCGCGCCTTCAAGGGCGTCGCCGCACGTGCCATCGACCATGGCAATGGCGAAGTCACCGTGACGCTCGAACTGCACCACGAAGACCCCGACCTCTGCGTGCCGCTTCTGGTCGCACACGACCTTTCCGACATCGCCGCCGACTGGCGCGGCTGGTCGGAAGCCTTTCGTATTCCCATGCTGATGGTCGAGGCCGACGGCATTGCCCGCCCGCTGGAAGAGCATCTCGGCGAACTGCGCACCAGCCACCTGAAGCCGCGCCGCCGCCACTCCTACTTCGCCAACCGCCGCCCACGCTTCCTCGTGCGCCGCTCGACCGGCACGCTCGGCGTCGCCATGAAGATCGAAGGCAAGGAAATCATCGCCCGTAGCTAAGGGCCGATGCACGAGATCAGACGGAAAGACCCGGCCGGCGTGCCGGGTTTTTCGTTTTTGGGTCCGCCTGCGACTACCGACGGTTTCATTTGGCCCGATTATCAAAAACTGATAATGTGAGCTTGATGACGCGAGGATTTACCATGCCATCCAGCTACAATATCGGAGCCCATTATGAGGGCTTGGTCAAAGACCTTGTTGAGAGCGGCCGCTACGCCAGCGCGAGCGAGGTCATGAGAGACAGCCTGCGTCTGCTGGAGCAACGCGAAAAAATCCGAGCGCTAGAACTCGAAAATCTTAAACGGGAATATGAAGCTGGAAAGGCGAGCGGAGAGCCTGAGGAAATCGATCCCGTCGAATTCCTGCAAAGCCTGAAGGCAGAACGCGCCGCCCGTGGCTAACCGGTACCGGCTGTCGCCGCGTGCCAAACGCCAGATACGCGATATCTGGCACGATGTCGCTGTTCACAATGAAACTGCAGCAGATCGCCTAATCCAGAGACTGCTGGAAAAGTTCGCCCGGGTTGCCGAATATCCTGAAATGGGTGCCGCTCGACCTGACATCAGCGCACTCGCCAGGATAATCGTCGAGGGGCGGTACATCGCCATTTACGAACCAACGAATTATGGCGCCGAAATCGTCGTCGTTGTCCACGGCATGCGGGAGCCATCGAGCTGGCTGGACTAAAACACGGCGGATAGCTTCGGTTGACAAATGCCCGGCTGACCATAAGCTGCGTGCACAGCTTTGAGATCGCAACCGTCTTTCGGAGATGAGCGTCATGCCGGTGGCAACAAAGTGCATGAGACGGCTCCCGCTGGCGATTATCGCCCTTTCCCTTTCAGCCCTGACGGCAAGTGCCGCCACTCTCGACGGCATCATCGAGCGCGGAACGGTGCGCATCGGCTATATCAACGACGAAGCTCCCTTCTCCGCGGCCAAGGCCGGGGCAGAGCCGACGGGTTATGCGATCGATCTCTGCAACAGGATCGCAGACGACATCGAGCATCAGGTGCCGGAGTTGAAACGCGAATACGTCCAGAAGACGCTCGCCAATGGCTTCGATGCCGTGAAGGATGGTGAGGTCGATCTGCTGTGCGGTGCGATCACCGTCAATCTCGAGCGGCGTGAGATCGTCGACTTCTCGCAGCCGATCTTTCTGACAGGGGCAAGCGCCCTGCTTCGCAAGGATTCGCCCGACTACCTGCAATCGTTCTTCTTCGACAAACCGGCCGTGAGCGCCGTCAGCCAGCGTGCCGCTTCGGCAAGCGTGATCGGCGCGCGGGCGAATTCGACGACGGGAGCGGCGCTGCACGAAGCCATGAAGGGCCAGGCATCGACGACCACGATCGCCGATTTCAAGACACATGAAGAGGGCTTGAAGGCGCTCGAGGATCGCAAGATCGACGCCTATATCGGCGATCAGGTGTTACTGACCAGCCTCGCCACCCGGGCGCGGGATCCATCCTTGCTCGAGGTCGGCAATCGGCTCTTCACGCATGAGCCCTATGCGATCGCCCTGCCCCGAAACGACGCCGATTTCCGGCTGCTCGCCGATCGCGCCTTGACGGATTTCTACCTGTCCGACGATTTCCTTACGGTACTCGACACCTATTTCGGCGCCGATGCGCCAATGCTGCACACGCAGATCATCATGCAGCACGTTCCGTAGGCTTGTTATCGACCTATGGAAGCACGAACAACAGCGACAGGAACAGGCCTGCGAAGATGATCATGCCGACGCGGTTGTTCGACTTGAACAGCACCAGGCACTGATCGGCATCGTTGATATCGAGCGTGACGATCTGCCAGGCGAACATGCCGGCTGCGATCAGCAGGCCGAGATAGGCGATGATGCCGACGCCTGCGAGCAGGAAGGCTGCGAAGGTGAGGATCAGCATCAGACCATAGAGACCGACCAGCCATGGCTTGGTGTTGTCGCCGAACAGACGCGCGGTAGAGCGGACGCCGATCAGCTCGTCGTCTTCCTTGTCCTGGTGGGCGTAGATAGTGTCATAGCCGATCGTCCAGACGACCGCGCCGATATAGAGCAGCACCGGCGCCAGCGAGAGACTGCCGAAGATCGCGGCCCAGCCCATCAGCGCGCCCCAGGAGAAGGCTAGCCCGAGGAAGAACTGCGGCCAGTCGGTGAAGCGCTTGGCGAAGGGATAGAGCGCGACGATGGCAAGCGACGCGACGCCGAGGATGACGGAGAACCAGTTGAGCTGCAGAACGACAACCAGGCCGACCAGGGCCTGCAACAGAATGAAGATCTTCGCCTGCGTGCGGGTAACGCGGCCAGATGGCAGCGGGCGCGAGCGGGTGCGCGCGACTTCCATGTCGATCTTGTGGTCGACGAGATCGTTATAGGTGCAGCCGGCGCCGCGCATGGCGACGGAGCCGATGAAATAGAGCACCAGATGCCAGATCAGCTGACCGCCGGAAAAGAGGCCGACATGGACAGCCGCGTTGGCCGCCATCGCAGCCGACCAGAAGCAAGGCCACAGCAGAAGCTGCCAGCCGATCGGCCGATCCCAGCGCGCCAGCTGCGCGTACGGCCAAAGCCATGGCGGCAGCACCCGGTAAACCCAGTTGTTGGACGGCGCATCCGCAACGCGCCCATTGATTCCGTCGATCTGTTGCATGCGGCCATCTAGCGATGTGGGGGATGGCGGGTCAAGCGGGATGGTGGGGCTTACGCCGCACCCTACCCATTCCACCGCCGGATCACCGGCTCGCCGAGATCATGCTCATACCCCAACACGCTGACGCTCGTCGTATCCAGGACGAAATGCGCCCCGCCTTCCGGCGGCAATCCCAGCCAGCGGGCGGCCAGAACGCGGAGGAAGTGAGAAGAGGAAAAGATCAGGATCGGGGCGTTGACCGAGCGGATCGCGGCGATGATGCTGTCGGCGCGGGTGCCGACCTCGGCGGCGCTCTCGCCATCTGGGCAGCCGTCGCGGAAGAGTTGCCAGCCGGGGCGTTGAGCGAGGATCTCCTTGGTCTTGATGCCCTCGTAGGCGCCGTAGTCCCATTCGGCGAGGTCGTCCTTGACCACCATGCGCTCGCCGAAGCCGGCAAGGCGGCAGGTGTTGCGGGCGCGCTGGGAGGGGCTCGACCAGACTTCGGCGACGGTCAGGCCTTCAAGGCGCGGGCCGAGGCGGCTGGCGGCGGCTTCGCCGTTTTCGGTCAGCGGGATATCGCTGCGGCCGGTGTGGCGGCCCGACAGGCTCCATTCGGTCTCGCCGTGGCGCACCAGCGTGATCTCGGGGTAGGCACTACTCATCTCGCAACCCTTTCAAAATGAAACAGCGGAAACAAAAAAGGCGCGGGTCTCGCCGCGCCTTTTCGTCAAGTCAGAGGATGACCTTTTCGAGCGGCGGACGCGTGGCCTCGAATTCCTTCAGCTTCGCCTCGTTCGCGGCGATATAGTCGCGATTGTCGGGGGTGGAATACTGGTTCTTGGAAATCTGGATCTGCATGATGAAGAGCTCGTCCCAGCGGAAGCCCATTTCGGAGCCGGCCAGATAGAACTCCCACATGCGGAAGAAGCGTTCGTCATAAAGCGCCACGGCTTCGGCCTTGCGCGCCACGAAACGCTCGCGCCAATGGCGCAGCGTATAGGCATAGTGCAGCGGCAGGACCTCAACGTCGCGCACCAGAAGGTTCGCCTTTTCGATGGCCGGCAGCGTTTCGCCGATCGAGGGGATATAGCCCTGCGGGAAGATATACTTCTCGATGAAGGCATTGGTGCCGAAGCTGGGCTTCGGACGGGCGATCGAATGCAGCACCATGACCCCGTCGTCTGCCAGCAGCTCGTGCACCTTGCGGAAGAAGTTGCCGAAATTGCCGATGCCGACATGCTCGAACATACCGACGGAGACGATGCGGTCGAACTTCTGACCCTTCATCGTGCGGTAATCCTGCAGCTCGAAGCGCAGCCGGTCGGTGAGACCGCGCTTTTGCGCCCGCTCGCGGGAGATCTTCAGCTGCTCTTCGCTGAGCGTGATGCCGGTGAGATCGAGCCCCGGTGTGGACTCCGTCAGATACATGCCCATGCCGCCCCAGCCGGAGCCGATTTCCAGCGCGCGCTGGTTGGGCTGAAGCAGGAGCTTGGCGGCGATGTGGCGCTTCTTGGCGACCTGCGCCTCCTCCAGGCTGATGCCGGGCGGATTGTAATAGGCACAGGAATATTGCCAGTCCTCATCGAGAAAGAGCTCGAACAGCTTTTCCGACAGATCGTAGTGATGGGCAACGTTGCGCTTGTTGTGGTTGACGGGCAGACGGCTCTTTAGCTGCTGCAGGGCGATGCGGCCGATCAGGAGGGCCGCCATCGGGATGTCGAAGATTTCGTTGGTGGTGTTCTGTTTCACCAGGGCCAGGAAATCGTAGATGTTGCCCTGTTCCAGAATGAACCGGCCATCCATGTACATTTCGCCGAGCTTGAGGGTGGGGTCTCGGCGGATCAGTCGCTCCGCCTCCTCGTCGGCAACGCGGGCGGCAACGAGATCTCCGGTGCCGTCCCCGATGGTATGTGTCTCGCCATTGGCGAGTGTGAGTTTAAGGTTACCCTTACGGATGATTTTTTGGACAATCGATAAGAAAGCCGACGCCATATTGAGGCCTCGCAATGTGACAGGATAATCCGATAAACTTAGGCTCTCCCTGCCGCCTTACAAGCGCCGCAATTGGCACTTTGGCAACAAGGCTGCCAAAGTGTGATATTTTTGCAATGCTTATCCGTAAGTCCTTATTTTCGCTTCATGGCCTCGGCAAGCGCGGCCCCGAATGCCCCCTGGCTCTCCTGTTTCGGGCTCGACGAGCGCCGCTCGTTTCCGCCTCGAGGGGCTGGATTTGAACGGGTTTCGCCGCGTGGCGGAGGGGCACCGGCACCATCATCCTTGCGCATGGAAAGGGCGATGCGCTTGCGTTTTGCATCCACCTCGACGACGCGAACCTTGACCACATCGCCGGCTTTCACAACTTCGTGAGGATCTTTGACGAAGCGGTCTGCGAGCTGCGAAACGTGCACCAGTCCATCCTGATGGACGCCGATATCGACGAAGGCGCCGAAGGCGGCGACGTTGGTTACCGTTCCCTCAAGCGTCATGCCCGGCTTCAGGTCGGAGATCTCGTTGATCCCTTCCGCGAAGGTCGCGGTCTTGAAGCTCGGGCGCGGGTCGCGGCCGGGCTTTTCCAGTTCGGACAGGATGTCCTTGACCGTCGGAAGGCCGAACTTGTCGTCGATGAACTGGCGCGGATCGACCGATTTCAGCACCGCGCTGTCGCCCATCAGCGTGCGCAGGTCGCGGCCGCAGGCGGCGACGATCTTCTTGGCGACGCCGTAGGCTTCCGGGTGGACGGAGGAGGCATCGAGCGGCTCCTTGCCGTCGCGGATGCGCAGGAAGCCGGCGCATTGCTCGAAGGTGCGCTGGCCGAGACGGGCGACCTTCAGGAGGTCGCGGCGGGTCTCGAAGCGTCCGGTCTCGTCGCGATGCCTGACGATGGCTTCAGCGATCGAGGTTCCAAGGCCGGAGACGCGGGCGAGCAGCGGCACAGAGGCCATGTTGAGATCGACGCCGACGGCATTCACCGCGTCTTCGACCACGGCATCGAGCGAGCGCGACAGCTTCTGCTGGTCGACATCGTGCTGGTACTGGCCGACGCCGATCGACTTGGGCTCGATCTTGACGAGCTCGGCCAGCGGATCCTGCAGGCGGCGCGCGATGGAGACGGCGCCGCGCAGCGACACGTCGAGATTGGGGAATTCGGCAGCGGCGGTGGCGGATGCCGAATAGACCGAGGCGCCGGCTTCCGAGACGATGACCTTGGTGGGCTTCGCGCCTGGCAGATCGGCCAGCATGTCGGCAACCAGCTTCTCGGTTTCGCGACTGCCGGTGCCGTTGCCGATCGAGATCAGCTCGACATTGTGCTTGCGGATCAGCGAGGCGAGCTCGATCTGCGCGCCGCGCACATCGTTGCGGGGCTGGAATGGATAGACGGTCGAGGTCGCGACCACCTTGCCGGTGGCATCGGTGACGGCGACCTTGACGCCGGTGCGGATGCCCGGATCAAGGCCCATGGTCGGGCGCGAGCCGGCGGGCGCTGCGAGCAGCAGGTCCTTCAGATTGCGGGCAAAGACGTGGATCGCCTCTTCCTCGGCGCGTTCGCGCAGCTCGCGCATCAGATCGAGCGACAGCGACATGGAGAGCTTCACGCGCCATGTCCAGCTGGCGACCTCCATCAGCCAGCGGTCGCCTGGGCGGCTGTTGCCGATCTCGTAGGCGGCAGCGATCATCCGCTCGACCGGCTTGTTCGGCGAGGCTGTCTCGGCATCGGCCTCAATCGTCAGCGTCAGCACTTCCTCGTTCCAGCCGCGCAGCATGGCGAGCGCGCGGTGGCCGGGGGCCGTTGCCCAGCGTTCGGAATGGTCGAAATAGTCGGAGAACTTCTCGCCCGTCGCCTGCTTGCCATCCACCACCTTGGCCTTCAGAAGGGCCGCACCGCGCATGTGGGCGCGCAGCTTGCCGAGCAGATCGGCATTTTCGGCGATGCCTTCGGCGACGATATCGCGGGCGCCTTCCAGCGCCGTCTTCACATCGGGAACGTCTGCGGTGATGTAGGCTTCGGCCAGCGTTGCTGGCTCTTTCGAGCGGTCGGCGAGGATTGCCTCGGCGAGCGGACCGAGGCCGCGCTCGCGGGCGATCTCGGCACGGGTGCGGCGCTTCGGCTTGTAGGGCAGATAGAGATCCTCGAGCTCGGCCTTAGTGGCCGCGCCCTTGAGCTTTGCCATCAGCTCGTCGCTCATCTTGCCCTGGCCCGAGATCGATTCCACGATCGTGTCGCGGCGGGCTTCGAGCTCGCGCAGATAAACGAGGCGTTCGGAGAGGTCGCGCAGCTGCGTATCATCCAGCCCGCCGGTCACTTCCTTGCGGTAACGCGCAATGAACGGCACGGTCGCGCCCTCATCCAGCAACTCGATCGCGGCCTTGGCCTGCTCGGGCCGGGCATTGATCTCGGAGGCGATGACTGCGGAGAGCATGCGGATATCAGCGGCCATGATGGTTCCTGCGTTTCAACTGAGGTGGCGGACCATAGCGGCGAAAAGCGGCAAGGCAAGGATGGAGATGGGTTTCCACAGCGGAAGTGGGGCGCAATGGGGTGCCATCGACCCAAGGCTCCGATGCTTCGCGCCACAAGCGGTCGTCGGCGCTTGAGCTCGAGCCATACGCCTCGTTAAGCGAACGATCACATTGCTCGACTATTGGTTGTTTGTTCGCGAAGTAGGATCGTCAATGCAAATTCTATCGATAACGCGCAGGGGATTTATGGCATCGATCGTGGCGCTGCCTCTGATGGGTTGCCAAGAGGAGACGGCCAAGGTTCGGTATCGTGTAATCGCCACTGTCGAAGTAGACGGCAAGCCTATCGAAGCCTCAACGGTCATGGAAGTGCGCTACGCCCGTGTCAAGAACAGCCTGATAGGTACAGGTGGTGCGACTAGGCTTTACGGCGAGGCGCTAATCTTTGATCTCCCGGGCGGCAAGAGTTTCTACATGCTGCCGACTGAACGCATAGAGAATGGGCCTATCGCCCAGATCTGGGAATACGCCGTGCTGAACTCGTTTGGTATCAAGAATAGCATCGGCGGCCTGGAAGCAGCTGATTTTCAGATTTTACGATCTACTTCCGGGCGAATTCCTTACAGCTTGGGTAAAAGATTTCCAACCTTCGTCGCTTTCGAAGACGATCAAAAGCCGAACACGATCTTTGAGTTTCGGCGCGACGAAATAGGGGCAATCTTTCCCAACGTTTGCTTTGTCCGGTTGGAACTTGAAGTCACATCAGCTCCTATTACGGAACGGCTGCGTGAGCGGCTGCCATGGCTAAACTCACCTCAGCAGGTTTTTGATCGCGAGCCGCCCGGCAGCAAACGACCCACAGGTGACCGGCCGATAGGTCATCTTGTGACGATCGAAGATTTTTTCGGAGATGGAAGTCGATAGTGAATACGGGCTCAGCGGGAATGGCCACAATGGCCGATAGACCACATTGATATTCGACCCCGAGGCACAGCCTGTTTCCGAACATCAAAGGCTGCCGAAAGACACTCCGGTTACCCAAATCCCCTCCCCGCCTCCACCTCCCCGCTTTTGCAGCTTGTAAACCAGCGCCATTCTTTGCTAGCAGAGGCGACCGTTTTCAGACCCGCAAGGTAGCGCCTTCCCCGTGGAGGCAAGGAAAGTGACATGCCCGATCTGCTGTTAGAACTCCGCTCCGAAGAGATCCCGGCCCGCCTGCAGCGCAAGGCTGCCGGCGATCTGAGGAAGCTTGTGACCGACGCGCTCGTCGAGGCGGGACTTTCCTATGAGGGTGCGCGGGAATACTGGACGCCGCGCCGGCTGACGCTCGACATTCGCGGGCTGACCGCCCGCTCCGCCGATGTGCGCGAAGAACGCAAGGGTCCGCGCACCGACGCCAACGAAAAGGCGATCGAAGGTTTTCTTCGCGCGGCCGGGCTCACCTCGATTTCCGAGGCGCAGGTGCAGAGCGACCCGAAGAAGGGCGATTTCTACGTCGCGATCATCTCCAAGACCGGCCGCAGCGCCGAGGAGATCATTGCCGAGGTGATGCCTTCGATCATCCGCGACTTCCCCTGGCCGAAGCCGATGCGCTGGGGCAAGGCCTCGTCGCAGCCGGGTTCGCTGCGCTGGGTGCGGCCGCTGCAGTCGATCGTCTGCCTTTTTGGCACCGAGCATGAGGAAACGACGGTCATCCCGTTCGAAATCTCCGGCATCGTCGCCTCCAACATCACCTACGGCCACCGCTTCCATGCGCCAGAGGCGATCACCGTCAAGCGCTTCGACGATTATGTCGCGAGCCTGGAGAAGGCCAAGGTCATTCTCGACGCCGAGCGCCGCAAGGACATCATCCTGCACGACGCCCGCGACGTCGCCTTCGCCAACGGCCTCGAACTGGTCGAGGACGAAGGCCTGCTGGAAGAGGTTTCCGGCCTCGTCGAATGGCCGCAGGTTCTGATGGGAAGCTTCGAGGAAGCCTACCTCTCGATCCCGTCCGAGATCATCCGGCTGACGATCAAGACCAACCAGAAATGCTTCGTCACACGCAAACCGGGCGAAGAGACGCTTTCGAACAATTTCATCCTCGTATCGAACATCGAAGCGACGGATGGCGGTAAGGAAATCATCCACGGCAACGGCAAGGTCGTGCGCGCCCGTCTTTCCGACGCTCTGCACTTCTGGAAGCGCGACCAGGGCGATCTGCCGGATCTGGAGACGCTGGAGGCTTCGGCCAAGAAATTCAGCCTCGATCTGAAGAAGCCGCTCGACCAGCGCATGGCCAAGCTCGATGCGCTCAACGTCACCTTCCATGCCAAGCTCGGCACGCAGGGCGAGCGGGTCGAGCGCATCCGCGCCATGGCCGCCAAGGTCGCCTTCCCCGCCGGCGCCGACTACAAGCTGGTCGACCGCGCGGTCGTGCTCGCCAAGGCGGACCTGCGCACCGAAGCCGTCGGCGAATTCCCCGAGCTGCAGGGCGTGATGGGCCGCAAGTATGCCGCTCTTCAGGGCGAAGAGGCCGTGGTCTCGACCGCGATCGAGGAACACTACAAGCCGCAGGGCCCATCCGACCAGCTGCCGCAGGACAAGGTGGCGATCACGGTGGCGCTTGCCGACAAGCTCGACACGCTGATCGGCTTCTGGGCCGTCGACGAGAAGCCGACGGGCTCCAAGGACCCCTTCGCGCTGCGCCGTGCCGCGCTTGGCGTCATCCGCATCATCCTGGAGCGTGGCGTGCATCTGACGTTGCTTCCGCGCATCGTCAGCCACATGGCGCGCATCGACATGGATATCGGCAATACGGTTGCCGCCGACGACATGTCGCGCCAGCTCGATCTCCTGTCGTTCTTCCATGACCGCCTGAAGGTCTATCTGCGCGACCAGGGCGCCCGCCATGACCTGATCGACGCGGTGCTGACGCCGGAGACCGATGATCTCCGTATGGTCGCGCGGCGCGTCGAGGCGCTGACCCATTTCGTCAGCTCCGAGGACGGCAAGAACCTGCTTGCCGGCACCAAGCGCGCCGTGCAGCTCCTGGCTGCCGAAGAGAAGAAGGGCACCGTGGTCGCCGATGGCGTCTCGGACGCGCTTCTGAAGCTCGACGCCGAGAAGGAGCTTTTCGCGGCGATCAAGACGGTTTCGGCCGAGGCATCCGGCGCGATCGAGAAGGAAGATTTCCGCTCGGCAATGGCCGCTCTCTCTACGCTGCGCGCGCCTGTCGACCGCTTCTTCACCGACGTGCTCGTCAACGACGAGGACGCCGCGATCCGCGCCAACCGCCTGGCGCTACTGCGCCTCGTCCGCGAAGCCACCGGCACCGTCGCCGACTTCTCGAAGATCGCCGGCTGATCAGCCGACGATGCCCAATGTGATCACCGCCAGGACCGCGTAGCGCGCGGTCTTGGCGATCGTCACCAGAAGCAGAAAGACCGGCAGCGGCTCGCGCATGACGCCGGCAACGACGGTGATGGGATCGCCGACGATGGGTAACCAGCTCCCCAGCAGCGACCATTTCCCATACCGCCGATACCAGCGCTGCGCCCGATTAAGCGCCACCTCCCCCACCGGAAACCACCGCCTGTCGCGAAAGCGCTCGATGCCGATGCCGAGCAGCCAGTTGACCAGCGAACCGAGGATATTGCCAACGCTGGCGACCACAACGAGCAGCAGCGTGGAATATTGCCCGGAGACAATGAGCGCAACGAGCCCGGCTTCCGACTGTGCGGGCAGGATGGTGGCCGCGATCAGCGAGATGGCGAAGAGGCCGGCATAGGCTGCAAGCGTGGTCATGTCGCGCTGGGATCGGTAGTCTGCATGATGGGCGCTTTCAAATGGCGACGGGTGGCGTTGGGGTTTTCATGATCATGTTGCGGGGCTGGGCGCAAGCGCTGGGGCGGTTGAATTTGGTAACACATATGATACCATTAAGACATGAAAATCCTCGAATATCTGAATGAGGATGGGTCAAGCCCCTTCGCGCTGTGGTTTGCCGGCATTGAAGCGCGCGCTGCGTCGAAGGTCGCCATTGCCTTGACGCGCATGCAGGCCGGCAACCTTTCCAACGTGAAGGGTGTGGGATCCGGGCTGCTGGAATACAGGATCGATTATGGGCCGGGCTATCGCATCTATTTCGGGCGCGATGGCGATCGGTTGATCATCCTTCTGGCCGGCGGGACGAAGAAACGGCAGCAATCCGACATCGCCACGGCGCTTTCGCGTTGGGTCGATTACAAGCAAAGAAAGGGCCGTTGAGATGCCTCTGACGCGCGATTTCAAGGAAACCATCAAAGCCCGCGCAACCGACGATGCGGCATTCCGGGCGGCATTGCTGACGGATGCCGTGGAGCTGCTTCTTTCCGGCAATGTCGAGACCGGCAAAGCCGTGCTTCGCGATTTCATCAATGCCACGATCGGCTTCGAGAAGCTTGGCGAACTCACCGACACACCGGCGAAGAGCCTGATGCGGATGTTCGGGCCGAAAGGCAATCCGCGCGCGGACAATCTGTTCGGCGTGATCAGCCGGCTTCAGGAGGAGACCGGCGTGCATCTGGCTGTTGCCGCCGCCTGAGGCCCGAACGGGTCCGTCTGCAAAGGAGACAAGAGAGATGAGCACCTATCCTCTCAGAATAGCCGATCATGTGATGGAAGAAGCCAAGCGCGCGGCGGCGGAGGACAATGTATCGCTGAACCAGCTGCTTTCCGCCTTCATCGCCGACGGCATCGGCCACCGGCGGGCGATCATGAGCTTGAAGAAGCGCGCGGAACGGGGCGATGTGAGTGCGGCGCTCGCGATCCTCGACAGTGTTCCTGATAGCGAACCCGATGTCGGCGACGAATTGGTCGCTGCGAAGACGGCGACTGGACAGTAGGAAGGCAAACGGCTGATGGCGGTTTGGTTACTGGGGTGTCTGTTCTCTGCAAGGTCCACTCACGTCGAGCCAACCGATACGGCAGCAGATGCTCGGCACGAGGCCGAGCATGACGTCGGAGGGTGGGGTTCCGTTGACAAGCCATTGAAAACAAAAGGCTTCGCAATTCTCGACGTCATCCTCGGCCTCGTGCCGAGGATCTAAGCACGTCTCCAGGAATGCAACGTGCATGGCTCTCACACCAGGCCGCACCACCGACACCCCAAAAACAAAAACAGCCGCCGGATCGCTCCGGCGGCCGCCATCATCCTATCGCACTTGCGGCAAGCCTTACGCCGCGCGGCGTGTCTGCGCTGCCCCGTACTCCGCCTGGGTGCCGACGCGGAAGCCGCGGATTAGGTTGAGAAGCTCGTCGGTGTCGCTGGCGAGCGATTCCGCCGAGGCCGTCGTCTCTTCCGCCATGGCGGCGTTTTGTTGGGTGGCGGCGTCGAGCTGGTTGATCGAGGAAGTGATCGAGCGCAGCGTCGTGTCCTGCTCGGAGGCGCTGTGGGCGATCTTCGAGACGATGTCGTTGGCGGCCTTGATCTGGTCGGAGATGCGCTTCAGCGCCTCGCCGGCCTCGCCGACGAAGCGAACGCCCTGTTCGACCTGCCCCGAGGAACGGGCGATCTGATCCTTGATTTCCTTGGCGGCAGCGGCCGAGCGCTGAGCCAGTTCGCGGACTTCCTGGGCGACGACGGCGAAGCCCTTGCCGCTTTCGCCGGCGCGGGCGGCTTCGACGCCAGCATTCAAGGCGAGCAGGTTGGTCTGGAAGGCGATGTCGTCGATGACGCCGATGATCTTGCCGATTTCCTCGGAAGACTTCTCGATGCCGCCCATCGCCTCGATGGCCTGGGTGACCACGGCGTCGCTGCGATTGGCCTCGGAGCTCACCGATTGGACACGCTTGCTTGCTTCATGCGCGCCTTCGGCGGTCTGGCGCACGGCGACGCTGAGTTCATCAAGGGCGGCCGAGGTTTCTTCCAGGCTTGCGGCCTGGCGCTCGGTGCGCTGCGACAGCTCGTTGGATGCGCGGCGGATCTCTTCCTTGCTGACGGCGATATCGCCGCCCTTGACCGAGACCTTGGACATGGCAGCCTCGAGATGGCCGAGCGCATCGTTGAAGTTGTCGCGCAGGGTGGCGTATTTCTGGCCGAGATCGGCGCAGCGGACCGTAAGATCGCCACGGGCGATCTGCTCCAGCGCCTGGCCGATGGTGGAGACCACATGGGCCTGCACCGCGGTTTCGTCACGCTGCATGCGCTGGTTGTTCTCGCGCTCGTCGTCCAGCGCCATCTGCTGGGCGGCTTCGCGCTCGGACATGGCGTGGCGCTCGCGGACCTTTTCCTGCAGCGCCTTCGTGGCCTTGGCCATCATGCCCACTTCGTTGTTCATGTCGGTGTGGGGAATGGCGATCGTGACATTCTCTTCGGCGACAGCCTGAAGGGCGGTGTGGATGCGGGTCAGCGGGCCGGAAATGCTGCGAACCACGTAGAAGGCGGCGGCAGCACCCAGAAGCAGCACAACGAGGCCGCCTGACAGCGCCTTCAGCACGTCGGAGCGAACCTGCGCGTCGAGGTCGTCAAGATAGACGCCGGTCGCGACCACCACCTGCCAGGGTTCGAACGCCCGGGTGTAGACAGCCTTGCGGAACTGCGCATCGGCCGGCTGGCCGGGCTTCGGGCCGTAGAAATCCACGATACCGCCGCCGGCGCGGCCGACCTTGACGATCTCGTCGCGGTAAGGCTTGCCGCGGCTGTCGGGCGAGCCCTTGCTGCTCTTGCCGAGCTTCGGCGTATCATAAGTGATGCGCATGACCACGTCATAGTCGTAGCCGATGAAATAGCCGTTGGGCTCATAGCGGATCGCAGAGAGCTGCTTGTAGGCCAGCGCCTGCGCCTGTTCGCGCGTCAGTTCGCCGGATTTCTCGCGGTCGTAATATTGCTGCATGATGGACAGGCCGGATTCCACCTGCGTGCGCAGCATCTCGTTGCGCTCGTGATAGATCGCATCGATCGAAGAGCGGATCTGCAGGTAGGACGCGACGCAAAAGGCTACCATCAAGCCGGCGACGAGCAGAAACAACTGCCTGGAAATTCTGAGATTCTTCATTTGGCCTCGCAACAGAGCTCGGGTGAGATCATCCGGCGCGGTATCCTACCGCGTATGCGAGAGCGAATGGCCCTTCGCTGGTACTGCTGCGAAAACTCATGCGGCTACCGGTCGCGGCTAGAAATGGCCTGTTTTTTATAAGAAATGTTTAACCAAGCACTAGATGATCTATCGGCCGCGAACTCGGAGCACGCAGAGGCAAGTCGAAAATAGAAAATGCGCCCCTGCTTCTCTTCAGGAGCGCATTTCACCACCCTTTTGAGGTGGAACCCCAGATGACCAAAACTTTGGACGGGAGGGGCAGGGAACTTTAAATCAAGGCCTAAGCTTGAAATTGGAAACGTCGAGCGGGCGTGTTTGTTCCGCCGGCTGGCCTGCGGCGCCTGCAACGACGGGCTTGGTATCGGCGCCGATCACGGCCGACGTCGTCGCCGTATCGACACCGTCGGCGGCGGCGGGTGCGGCGGCAACTGCGACCGGAGCCGGCGCCTTGGTCACGAACACGACGGGGGAACCGCCCATCCAGCCTTCGGTGCGAAACAGCTTCTTTTCGCCATCGACGTCGCGGATCTGCGAGTGCTCGAGCGTGCCATCCGCGAGCGTCGGGACGATATATTCCTTCTTGGCTTCCACGACCTGAAGCGGCGGGCATGTGGTGCAGGTCATCTTGAGGATGCTGCTGTCGCTCGATGCCGCATTGGCGCCGACCACGTCGATCGACGACGCCATGGCGGAACCCGCCATCAACGCAGCAACGACACCCAAAACAACCGCAGAAACCTGACGCATGGAAACACTCCGTCTTACCTTGAACACAGGTTTAACGCGGCTTTATTTCCATCCCGTCAGGGGAAAGGGTAAAAATTTAGAGAACTGATCCGATTTCGATATCGGATCACGCTCTTTCGCGCTTGATCGCCTGCCAGCCGATGTCGCGGCGGCAGAAACCGTTGTCCCACTCCACCTTGTCCAGCAGCGCATAGGCGCGGGCCTGAGCCTCGCCGACGGTCTTTCCAGATGCGGTGACGTTCAGAACGCGGCCGCCGGTGGCGACCAGCGCGCCATCCTTCAGCGCTGTGCCGGCATGAAACACCTTCGCGCCCTCGCCCGCTCCGGGGATGGATTTGATCGGCGTGTTCTTGTCGTAGCTGCCGGGATAGCCCTTGGAGGCCATGACGACGGTCAGTGCCGGATCGTCGCTCCATTCGGCGGTCACCTTGTCCAGCGTGCCGGTGGCGGTCGCGTAAAGGATCGGCAGGAGGTCGCTCTTCAGGCGCATCATCAGCACCTGGCATTCCGGATCGCCGAAGCGGACGTTGTATTCGATCAGCTCTGGACCCTTCTTGGTGATCATCAGGCCAGCGAAGAAGACGCCGGAGAAGGGATAGCCGCTCTCGGCCATGCCGCGCATGGTGGGCTCGATGATCTCCTTCATCGTGCGCTCGACCATCTCAGGCGTCATGACGGGAGCCGGAGAATAGGCGCCCATGCCGCCGGTGTTCGGGCCGGTATCGCCCTCGCCCACCCGCTTGTGATCCTGGGCGGTTGCGAGCGCCAGCGCGTGCTTGCCATCGCTCAAGCAGAAGAAGCTTGCCTCTTCGCCATCGAGATAGGCCTCGACCACGACTTCGGCACCGGCGGCGCCGAACGCGCCTTCGAAGCAATCGTCGACGGCGGCAAGCGCTTCATCGACGGTCATGGCGACAGTCACGCCCTTGCCTGCGGCAAGACCATCGGCCTTGACGACGATCGGGGCGCCTTGCTCGCGGATATAGGCCTTGGCCTTGGGGGCGTTGTTGAAACGCTGATAGGCGCCGGTCGGGATATCGTAGCGGGCGCAGATATCCTTGGTGAAACCCTTGGAACCCTCGAGCTGGGCTGCGGCGGCAGACGGACCGAAGACGGCGAAGCCTTCGGCGCGCAAGCGATCGGCAACGCCTGCAACCAGCGGCGCTTCTGGGCCGACGACGACGAAATCGATCGCGTTGTCCTTGCAGAAGGATACGACGGCGTCGTTATCCTCGGTGTTGAAGGGGACGAGGGTCGCGTGCTCGGCGATCCCTGGATTGCCGGGGGCGGCGTAGAGCTTGGTGAGTTCGGGCGATTGCGCCAGCTTCCAGGCCAATGCGTGCTCGCGTCCGCCCGATCCGATCAACAGAACCTTCATGCCCGTCCCTTTCCAGTGTGTGAGTGGCGGTTAAGGGGCTGGAGCGGAAAGGTCAAGCGGGAATGCTCGGCCAGAACGGGGTGTCATGATTCTTGGCGATAGGATCGCCATTCGCCCATTCTTCGTCGTCGTTAGATTAATGTGGGCGGGTCTTGGTGCTTAATTACTTCCAAGACTTTGACTATTTCTTCAGTCTGCTCGCTCAAATTGCCTTTCTCATCGTATTTCGCGGTATGCTTGACACGAACTCGTAAAGCATCATGAGGGCTGAGCGGATGGTTTCCCTTATGGAATTCATCGAGCCACTCCTTGTCTGAGATCGGTGCGCTAAAAGCACGCTTCCCGTGCTTAAATTGCCATTGGCTTTTTCCCAACAAGTCGGGTTTCCGGATCACTAGAACCATGTCGACGATGTTTGAAAGCTCGCGATCAGCGTCGACGTCCTGCAGATGTTCTGAAGGTAGCCATGTGCGCTCAAGATTGACCTTATAGTCCGTACTATCGAGCGTGATCGTGAGAGCCTCGCCCTCCTTGAATTTCGCCTTGGTACGTTGAACCTCATCAAGGCTTTGAGCCAACCGAGACGGATTTAGCGAAGGGTAATCTGGGAGGTGCCGGACATCTGTCTTAGACGCTAACTCGCGGATATGTTCCGTTAGGTCCTCAATACCGGCCGGCTGGCCATCTGCGACATCCTTATCCAGCCACTTGAGCGCAACGTACTTGGCTTTTACGAGGTACTGACCAACGAGAGGCTTCCAATCGAGCGTCTTTAGCGCATCGTCGTCCGCCTGTTTGAGAACGTTTCTCAGGAAGATCTTGAGGCTTGACTTCTGGACGTCTTCGAGAACCAGGCTTGTTGCCATGGAAGAGTCAACAGATGTGATTAGAACACTATCGAGATCTTCGAAAGCTCGAACGAGCTCAGCGGCGATCTCGAACACTCGCGCCGAAGAACCATCTTCTATAAAGTCTATCTTAATCTCGATATCGCTGTCAGGCTCCACGAAACCGTCTCCCACAAGAAAATGAATTCCATTGGACATGGGGAGACACCTAACGCGAAATTGCAAACATTCAGCTAACTTTCAATGCATGGTTGCCACTCAACCCACGACTAAACAGCAGCGGAATGTTCTCATAATGTTCTCTCAAGTGACTCTATGTCAAGCCCCAGGGCTCAGGCCTTGATGATCGACAAAAAGCTAGCTGTTGTCGTGTGAGCTGTCTTCTATCCTACTTGGTGCCGAGATGGGCTGAAAACCTTCCAGGAAAGTGGATTAGTAGCAGGAGCGAGTGGCCAGCCAATTGTTATCTTTACGCATATTGCACGCAAGCGCGCCTGATTGTGCAACAATCCTACCAGCC
>UBJO01000057.1 GCA_900465665.1 Hyphomicrobiales bacterium | reverse complement strand
GGAGGGGTTGGGGAGGGGTTCTTCCCGCACATAGCTGGAGACCACACCATCACTATCCCCCCATCTTCCCCGGACTGAAAATCCCCGCCGGATCGAACTTCTCCTTCACCCGCGCCGACAGCAGCGCCACGGCATCGACCTGGGGCTCAAACGCCGGTGTCGCCGCGCGCATCGCATCAGGCGCGCGCATCAGTGTAGCGTGGCCGCCGCCGAGTGCGTGCATGAAACGTCGCAGCAGGTTCGCTTCGGCGTCCGCTTCCATGCGCATCCAGACGAGACCGCCCTGCCAGTCGTAGAAGGCGTCGACGCCGGTCTCTAGCCTCAGCGCCGCGACCAGCTGATGGCCGATCGACGGCGCGACCGAGACACGCCAGACCGGGCGCGGGCCGCCGTCGGCGTAGGGTTTCACGTCGCGGATCTCGCGCCAGAGGGTGGCGCTGTCGTCCTCACCGAGGCGCGCGACCGGGCCGAAGGCGGACATGGCGGCGGCCAGTTTCTCGGCTCTCGTCGCAACGGAGGCCGGCAGACCTTCGATGCGCAGCACGGTCGCCTCGCCCTCGGGCAGACGATTGCCGAGAAAGCTCCAGGCGACGGTCATGGGCAGGTGGGCGGCGCCTGAGACCTCGACCGGCATGGCCATTGCGGCGGCCATGGCGTTGGCTGCCTCGGCGTCGTTGAGGCCCGAGATCACGATCGTCGCTTCCGACTTCGGCCTCGGCGGCACGCGGAAGGTGACCTCGGTGATGAGGCCGAGCGTGCCGTGCGAGCCGGCCATCAGCTTGACAAGATCGAGACCCGTGACGTTCTTCATCACCCGACCGCCGGCCTTGATGGCCTCGCCACGTCCATTGACGAAGCGGACGCCGAGCAGGCTGTCGCGGGCGGCACCTGATATCAGACGGCGCGGGCCGGAGACATTGGCCGCGAAGACCCCGCCGATGGTCGGCTCGCCGGATGTGCCCATGAGGGGGCGGTGATCCATCGGCTCGAAGGCCATGGTCTGACCGCTCTTAGCCAACGCCGCCTCGATTTCGGCAAGCGGTGTTCCGGCGCGGGCGGTGAGCACCATCTCGCCGGGGTTATAGGCGACGATGCCCGAGAGCGCGGTCGAGCGCAGGCGGTGTTCGGCTGTGACAGCATTGCCGAAACCGGAGCGGGTGTTGCCGCCTGCGACGGCAAGCGGCGTGCCCGCCTGCGCATGGGCGCGGATGATCTCGGCGGCCTCTTCCTCTGTACCTGGGCATAGCTCGATCATGCGGGTTGGCGCCCTTCGAGCGGGAAGACCTTGGAGGGATTGAGCAGCCAGCCGGGATCGAAGGCGGCGCGGACGGCCATCTGCTGGGCGAGATCGGCATCGGAATATTGATGGCGCATCAGATCACGCTTCTCGATGCCGACACCGTGTTCGCCGGTGAGGCAGCCGCCGGCATCGACGCAGAGCTTCAGGATCTCCATGCCGGCCGCCTCGGCGCGGGCGGCGTCCTCGGGATCGTTGGCGTTGAAGAGGATGAGCGGGTGCATGTTGCCATCGCCGGCGTGGAAGACATTGGCGACGCGCAGGCCGTGACGCTCGATGATCTCGGAGGTCTTCTTCAGTACGTAGGAGAGCTGGCTGAGCGGCACGGTGCCATCCATGCAGATATAATCGGCGATGCGGCCGGTGGCGCCGAAGGCGGATTTGCGGCCCTTCCAGATCAATGCCGCTTCCGTCGCCGACTGGCATTCGCGCACGGTGCTGACGCCATGACGGCGGGCGATGTCGACGATATCCTTCAGCATGTCGTCCATCTCGGCTTCCGAGCCCTCGACTTCGACGATCAGCAAAGCGCCGACATCAAGGGGATAGCCGGCCTTGGCGAAGGCCTCGCAGATCTCGATCGCCGGCTTGTCCATGAACTCGATGGCGACGGGGATGATGCCGGATGCGATGATATCAGCGACGCAGGAGCCCGCCTCCTCCGAGGTCGCGAAACCGAAAAGCACCGGGCGGGCCCCTTCCGGCTTGGCGATCAGGCGCACCGTGGCTTCCGTCACGATGCCGAGCTGGCCCTCGTGGCCGCAGACGAGGCCGAGGAGATCATAGCCGCCGGCGTCCAGCCCCTTGCCGCCGAGATCGATGACCGTGCCATCGACCAGCACCATTTTCACGCCGAGCAGATTGTTGGTGGTGACGCCGTATTTCAGACAGTGGGCGCCGCCGGAATTCATGCCGATATTGCCGCCGATGGTGCAGGCAAGCTGCGAGCTCGGATCCGGCGCATAGAAGAAGCCGTCGGCGGAGACGGCTTCGGAAATGTTGAGATTGGTGACGCCGGCCTCGACGACCGCGGCGCGATTGAACAGGTCGATCTCGATGATGCGGTTCATCTTCGAGACGCAGACGACAACAGCATCCTCTTGCGGAATGGCGCCGCCCGAGAGCGACGTACCGGCGCCGCGCGGGACGACGGGGATGCCGTATCGATGGCAGTATTTCATCACCGCCGCCACTTCAGCCGTGCTGCGCGGAAGCGCGACCGCAAGCGGCATGCGGCGGTAGGAGACGAAGGCGTCGGTCTCGAAGGGCATGAGTTCGCGCGGCTCGGAGACCAGGCATTCCGGTGGCAGGAGATCGGCGAGATCGGCAATAATCTGCCGGCGGCGCGCCATGACATCGGCGCGCGGGGCGAGAAACGAAATGGCGTCGGACATGCCTTTCCTCCCTTCTCCATATCAGGCGAAACCGGCTGTATCCTCCATACTGCCAAGGCTTCGGGCTTAACACTTTCCCCAATTCGGCGCAAATGCTAAGCACTTATGACAAAATAAGAAATTATCGGGGCGACATGACCAATCTGGGGGATCTCGAAATCTTCGCCAAGGTGGCGGCGACGGGCAGCATGTCGCTCGCCGGGCGGGCGCTCGGCTTCTCGCCGGCGGTGGTTTCCAAGCGCATCAAACGGCTGGAAGACCGGCTGGGCACGCGGCTCTTGCAGCGCACGACGCGGCAGATTTCGCTGACCGAAGCCGGCCAGGGTTTTTATGACCGGGTGCTCGGCATTCTGGCCGGGCTCGAGGAGGCGGAGTTCTATATTTCCGGCCGCTCGGCGCAGATGCATGGGACGCTGAAGGTCTCGGCGCCGACCTCGTTTGGTCGCATGCACATCGCGCCGCATCTGAAGCGCTTCATGGACGCCCATCCCGATCTCGCCATCAACCTGGTGCTCTCCGACGAGTTCAGCGACATCGTCGGCGGCGGCTTCGACCTGGCGATCCGCATCGCGGAGCTCACCGATTCCAGCCTCGTCGCCCGCCGCCTCGCCCCGGTGCGCCGGGTGCTCTGCGCCTCGCCGGATTATCTCAAGGCGAATGGCACGCCTGACAGCATCGACGATCTCAAGCGGCATCGCTGCCTGCCGGCGCACAATAACGATGTCTGGCGGCTTGAGGGGCCCGAGGGCGCGCTGTCGATACGGCCGGAGGGGATGCTCACCACCAATTCCAGCGAGGTGATCCGCGAGGCGGTGATTGCCGGCCTCGGCATCGCGCTGCGCTCGACCTGGGATATCGGCGCGGAGCTGAAATCCGGCCAGCTGGTGCAGGTGCTGCCGGCCTATGAAGGGTCGCGCAACGTGACGCTGTCGGCCGTCTACCCAAGCCGCCAGTTCCTGCCGGCCAAGGTGCGGCTGTTCATCGATTATCTCGCCGAGCTTTATGGGCCGGTGCCTTACTGGGAGCGGTGACGGTCAGTTGGCCAGCCGCTCGATGACGTGATCGAGCAGCGCGCGCAGCCGCGCCATGCGCTTCATATCGCGGTGGTAGCCCACCCAGGTATCGCGCCCCGGCGGCGTTTCGCCGAGATCGACCCGCTCGATCGCGCCCATGCTGTCGCCAAGCGGACGCGGCAGCACGGCGAGGCCGGCGCCGTTGGCGCAGAGCGTTGCCTGCACATCGCGATTGTTGCTGCGAAGCGCGATCGACGCCTTCGGCAGCAGGCGCTGGAGCCATAAGACATCGGGCATGCCGCCGAAGGCTTCATCCATGGTGACCAGGCGTGCGCCCTCCCCGCTTCCTGCGACCGGATGCGGCAGGCCGCGCTTGATGTAGAGGCCGTATTCGATGCGCAGCAGCCGGCGGGAGATCACTTCCGGCTCCGTGAAGGGCGCGATGCGGAAGACGAGGTCGGCCTCGCGCCGGGAGAGGCTGAGCAGGCGGCTATCGGTCAAAAGCTCGACGACGACCTTGGGATAGGCGAGCGAAAACTCGGCGATGGCGGGCGCCAGCATATGGGTGCCGAACCAATCGGAGGACGAGAGACGCAGGAAGCCGGTGAGGTCGCTGGCGGTGCCGGCGAGCTCGCGCTGCAGGGCAAGCGCCTCCTCCTCGATCCGCTCGGCATGGGCGAAGACCGCCACGCCTTCGTCGGTCAGCACGAAGCCATCGGCCGTGCGCTGGAAGAGCGTCTGGCCGAGCGCTGCCTCAAGGGCGCGCAGACGCCGGCCCATGGTCGGTTGCGTCAGCCCAAGGCTGCGCGCCGCCGCACCCAAGGTGCCAAGCCTGGCAATGGCCAGGAACAGCCTGAGATCGCTCCACTCCATGGTCATCCAAACATTTTTGCATGATATTCATACATTATCTATGATTTCCATTCGATCTTCAACGGCGCATCCTTCTTTCACAAACACGAAAGGAGTGTTCCATGTCTTCGAAATCCACGATGAAAGCGCTTGTCGTCGACGCACCGCAGGGCGCGTTTCGCCACACCGAAATCGCCCGGCCCGACGCTGCCAAAGGCCAAGTGCTGGTGCGCATCCAGGCGAGCGGCGTCAATCCACTCGACACCAAGATCCGCGCCGGCAACGCCGCCCATGCCCGCCATCCCCTGCCCGCTATCTTCGGAATCGACATGGCTGGGATCGTCGAGGCGGTCGGCCCTGATGTGACCGGTTTCCGGCGCGGCGACGCGGTCTACGGCATGACCGGCGGGGTCGGCGGCATTCAGGGGTCGCTGGCCGAGTTCGCAGCTGTCGACGCCGATCTCATCGCGCTCAAACCGAGCAATCTGTCGATGCGGGAAGCCGCCGCGCTGCCGCTCGCTGCGATCACCGCATGGGAAGGGCTTGTGGACAGGGCGAAGGTCGCGAGCGGCCAGCGTGTCCTCGTCATCGGCGGTGCCGGCGGGGTCGGGCATGTCGCGGTGCAGATCGCCCGGGCTGTCGGCGCCGATGTCTACGCGATCGATGGCGCGGCGAAGGCGGACTATCTCCGCAGCCTCGGCGCCACGCCGATCGACCGCGCCGTCGGCACCATCGAGGATCACGTCGCGACCTATACCGCGGGGCGTGGCTTCGATGTCGTCTACGATACGGTCGGCGGCGCCGGGCTCGACATGGCGTTCAAGGCGGTCGGCCGGTTCGGCCATGTCGTCAGCGCGCTCGGATGGGGCACGCATGCGCTGGCGCCGCTCTCCTTCAAGGCGGCGAGTTATTCCGGCGTATTCACGCTGCTGCCGCTGCTCACAGGCGAAGGCCGTGCGCATCACGGCGAGATCCTTCGCGAGGTGACGCGGCTAGCCGAAGCGGGCAAGCTGTTGCCGCGCATGGACAGCCGGCGGTTTTCTCTTGCCGATGTCGTCGAGGCACACAGGTTGATCGAAGGCCGTGAGGCTGAGGGCAAGCTGGTGATCGAGATCGATTGAGGCTCGCGCGCCGGGGCTCCTGCGGCCCCGACAGCGGCTGGAAAGCCTACCGCGCCAGATCGAGATAAGCGTTTGCCACCATCGCGTCGATATCCGCAGGGACCGGCACGATGCAGGCTTCCGGACCGACGCCGCGCTTGGCGACGCGCTCCAGGCAGCGGACCTGTAGGGTGAAGCCGAGGTCCATGGATTCCACCGAGTTCCCAAGCGGGCGCGGGCCGGCGAGGTTGGCCATGTGGCCGCCGCCCAGGATGTGGATGGCGCGGCCGTCCTTCATATGCAGGGTCTCGATGCCATCGGCCTCATAGCGGTCGGTCGCGACGACGTCCTCGTGGGCGCGGAAAGCGGTGACGTCGATCTCGTTGGGGAAATGGCCGCCGTTCATCAGGATGGCGCCGTTCTTGATCAGCGGCAGGTCCTTCAAGGTGATGATATCGGGATGGCCGGTGACGGTGACGAGCACGTCGGCGGAGCGGATGGCGTCATCGCGCAGCGGTGTGACGAAACCATCCAGATGCGCTTCGAGCGTGGTGACAGGATCGATATCGACAACGCTCACCTGCGAGAAGGCATTGCGGAGACAGGCGGCCGTGCCCTTGCCGCAGGCGCCATAGCCGAACACGGTGACGCGCTTGCCGTTGGTGGAGCGGTTGGTGAAACGCATGTAGCTCTCGAACAGGCTCTGGCCGACGGCATGCTTGTTTTCAGCGAATTGCTTGATCGGGCTGTCGTTGATGACGAGGATCGGCATGTTTAGCCTGTCACGCAGCGGCAGCAGACGGGTGCGGCCGGAGGTGGTCTCTTCGGTGCCGCCCAGGAGATTGGCGTAGGGGCTTTCCGCGGCGATGGCGAAGAGATCGCCGCCATTGTCGAGCAGCAGATCCGGCTTTTCGGCCACCACGGCAACAAGGCTCTGGTAGTGCGCGGCGGGATCGGTGGTCTGGGTAGCGAAGACGGTGATGCCCTGGCGGCGCAGATAGTCGACCGTCGCGGGCTGGGTGCTGTTCAGGTTGCCGGTGCAGACCAGACGCGCGCCGCCGGCGCCGAGCGTCATCAGAAGCGCCACCGTTTTCGGTTCGAGATGGATACCGGTGCCAATCGTCAGCCCCTCGAAGGGACGAGTGTCGCGGAACTCCGCCGCCGTTGCCTGCAGCAGCCGGCAGCTCCCTCCGATCCAATCGATGCGCGTTGCTTCCGATACCATGAACCATCCTCCTGTTTTCGACGCATTGATAAGCCGAATGGCGGGTGGCGACCAAGGATATTTTTCGCCGAGAGTGACGCAAACACGACGACTCATTGCGCCGGATCACCTGTCCCAGCGGGCTTTGAGTGGCTAAATTACCCCTTCAGGATGTTAGCCGGGCAATCTTTTCTGTGGAGAACCGACGCAGAATCGCCAATGTTTGGGCCTATCGGCATGCGTCATCACGTCATCATTGATTATGACGAAAGCCAATATCATATTCTTTGGTACTCGACGTGACGGAAATAGAGCATTCGATGGCGGTTTTTTGAAACCGAAGCCAAAACGAAAGGCTCTATTGATAGTATCAAGCCTGAACCGAAAGCAAACCACGCACATGGATCGCGCAAGCTTTCCATGAGACACTAATATACGCACCCAACCGATAAAGGTGACCCGACCGTTGAGCCTACTTGCCCGCCTCGCCTCCGATGTCCAGCTGATGTTCCGGCGCCCTCCGCGCCAGCAGTATGCTGCGCTCTGCTACCGGACGAAGGGCAAGACCGGCGCGCTCGAAGTGCTGCTTCTGACCAGCCGCGATACCGGCCGCTGGGTGATCCCCAAGGGATGGCCGATGGACGGCAAGACCTCGTACGAGGTCGCCGCCCGCGAGGCCTACGAGGAAGCCGGCGTGCGCGGGACGGTCGAGAGCCAGACGATCGGCTGCTACCACTATCCCAAGGTGCTGAAGAACGGGCTGAAAGTGAACTGCAAGGTTCAGGTCTACGTGCTCGAGGTCTCTACGATCGCCAAAAACTTCAAAGAGAAGGGCGAACGGCGCTTCGACTGGGTTTCCTGCGATGAAGCAGCCAAGCGCGTCAACGAACCCGAACTGCGCGATCTCTTTCTGCTCTTCAAGCGCCGCATGGCCGAGCCGCTTGAACCGTTGACGCTGCATCAGATTCCGGCTGAATGATTCCTGCCATCTTGCGCTGCTAGAATTCGCGGCGCAAAAGCGGGCCTCAATCACAAGGAACAGCATGGCCGACCGTCCCACCGTCCTCACCAAACGAACGCTCGACAAGGATCTCGACAAGCTCACGCAGGTCGAGGACGCGTCGAAATACGTCTCGCGCAAGCTGGTGGCGCCGGGGATCGGTCTCGTCTTTCTCGGCCTCGCGATGCTGTTTGCCGCGATCTACGTCTTCGATCGCCCCGGCGCCGGCCTGGTGATCGCGGCGGCCGCCCTTGCGGCTTACATGGCCATGAACATCGGCGCGAACGACGTGACCAACAACGTTGGCGCTGCCGTCGGCGCACGCGCCATGACCATGGGCCAGGCGCTCGTCATCGCCGCTATCTTCGAGATCCTCGGCGCGACGATATCGGGTGGCGCCGTGGTGAAGACGATCTCGTCGAGCATCGTCGACGCGTCGCAGATTCCGCCCGCCACGCTCTCCTGGATCATGATGGCGGCGCTGATGGCGGCCGCACTCTGGATCAACCTCGCGACATGGCTGAACGCGCCCGTTTCGACCACGCACTCGATCGTCGGCGCGGTGATCGGCGCGGGCGTGGGCGCGCTCGGGCCGGGGCCGGTCAACTGGCGGGTCCTGGCCGAAATCACCTCCAGCTGGATGACCTCGCCGCTGATCGGCGGCGTGATTGCCGCCGGCATGCTCTATCTCGTCAAGACGCTGATCATCTACCGCGAGGACAAGATCACCGCGGCCAAGCGCTGGGTGCCGGTGCTCATCGCGATCATGGTGGGCGGCTTCACGGCCTACATGATCCTGCAGCTTGAACGCATGAACGCGTTCTCGGCGTCAACGATCATCCTGCTCGGCATTGCCGCGGGCGTGGCCGGCTGGCTGGTGGCGCGGCCGCTGGTCAACATGCGGGCGCAGGGGCTGGAGAACCGCAACAGCTCGCTGCGGGTGCTGTTCCAGATGCCGCTGATCGGTGCGGCGGCGTTGCTGTCTTTCGCGCACGGCGCCAACGATGTGTCCAACGCCGTCGGCCCGCTCTCGGCGATCGTGCGCGTTTCCTTCGAGCAGCCGCTCGTGCGCGGGCTGGCTCCTCCGCTCTGGGTGATGCTGATCGGGGCACTCGGCATTTCGGTCGGTCTGCTGCTCTTCGGGCCGCGCCTGATCCGCCTCGTCGGTGAACAGATCACCAAGCTCAATCCGATGCGCGCCTATTGCGTGGCGATGGCGACGGCCTTCACCGTGATCGTCGCCTCCTGGCTCGGACTGCCGGTCAGTACGACGCATATCGCAGTCGGTGCGGTATTCGGCGTCGGCTTCTTCCGCGAATGGTACACCCGGAACTCCAAGCGCCGGATCGAATATATGCGTCGCAAGGCCGAGGTCTGGATGCTGGAGGAGCCCGACGATCCCAACACCCACGAGGTGCGCAGGCGCCGGCTGGTGCGGCGCTCGCACTTCATGACGATCATCGCCGCCTGGGTCATCACCGTGCCGGCATCCGCTTTGCTTGCGGCCGCGCTCTATTGGGCTATGGTCGCGCTCTTCGTTTAGCCAGGACATTTCGATGCGCGCCAATTTCAGAATGCAACGGCTGTTCGTCGCCGCACCCCTCTCCAAAGGAGTGGCTGCGGAGGCGACGCCGGACCAGTATAATTATCTGGCCAATGTGCTGAGGATGGGCGATGGGGCCGAGATCCTCGTCTTCAACGGCCGCGACGGTGAATGGAAGGCAAGGCTTTCGCTGCCGACCCGCAAGCGCATCATGATCGTGCCGGAGGAGCAGACCCGGCCGCAGCCGGAGCCTTCCGACCTGCATTATCTCTTCGCGCCGCTGAAGGTGGGGCGGCTGGATTATCTCGTGCAGAAGGCGGTCGAGATGGGCGCCGGCGTGCTGCAGCCTGTGATGACGCAGCATGTGCAGGGCAAGATCAACAATCTCGACAAAATCCGAGCCAACGTCATCGAGGCAGCCGAGCAATGCGGCATTCTCGGCATCCCTGACGTGGCCGAGCCGGTGCGGCTCTTCGACATGCTCGACGGATGGCCGAGCGACCGGCGGATCATCTATTGCGACGAGGGCGATGCCGGGCAGAACCCGCTGCCGATCCTCTCGGCGGTGAAGGAGCGCAAGCTGGCGCTGCTCGTCGGGCCCGAGGGCGGGTTTTCCGAGGACGAGCGCGCGCGGCTCAGGAGCCTCGATTTCGTGACCGCGATCCCGCTCGGGCCGAGAATATTGCGCGCCGATACCGCAGCCGTTGCCGCCATGGCAGTGATACAGGCGGCACTCGGCGACTGGAACCAATAGCCGCGTGGGCAACGGGCCACAGTTGCTGGTATTTTTTTGATGGCTGGTTGAAACAATTTCACTTGCAACATACGTGCCAGCGGTCCTAATCACCCTTCCTACTGTCCGGATACTTTCCGGGCGTTTCCCGAATACAGGTTACTTGAATGGCTCGCGATACCACCGACCAGACCCCGCTCTCTTCGGTTCAGGAGCTGACCGATTATCTTGCGGCGGGAAACAAGCCGGAAGAGAAGTTCCGCATCGGCACCGAACATGAGAAGTTCGCCTTCTTCCGCGCCGATAACAGCCCGGTTCCCTATTTCGGCGAAAACAGCATTTCGGGCCTGCTGAAGGGTCTCGAAGCCAAGAGCGGCTGGGAGCCGATCCTCGACGGCGAGAACATCATCGGCCTTGCCGAGCCATCGGGCATGGGCGCGATCTCGATCGAGCCGGGCGGGCAGTTCGAACTCTCGGGCGCGCCGCTCGAAAACATCCACCAGACCTGCAAGGAATCCAACGCGCATCTGGCCGTGCTGCGCGAGATCGCCGAGCCGATGGGCATCCGCTTCCTTGGCATCGGCGGCAGCCCGAAGTGGACGCTGGCCGAAACCCCGATCATGCCGAAGTCGCGCTACGGCATCATGAGCCGCTACATGCCAAAGGTCGGCACGCAGGGTCTCGACATGATGTATCGGACCTGCACGATCCAGGTGAACCTCGACTTCTCGTCGGAAGCCGACATGCGCAAGAAGATGCGCGTTTCGATGAAGCTGCAGTCGCTGGCAACGGCGCTGTTTGCCTCCTCGCCCTTCACCGAAGGCAAGCTCAACGGCCTGCAGTCCTGGCGCGGCGATATCTGGCGCGACACCGATAACAACCGCTCCGGCCTGCTCGACTTCACCTTCCGCGACGATTTCGGCTTCAACGACTATGTGGAATGGGCGCTCGACGTGCCGATGTACTTCATCGTCCGCGACGGCCGCTACAAGGACTGTACCCATATCACCTTCCGTCAGTTCATGAACGGCGCGCTGAAGGGCGAGATTGCCGCCTGGGAGCCGACGATGGGCGACTGGACCAACCATCTCTCGACGCTGTTCCCCGACGTCCGCCTGAAGCGCTTCCTCGAGATGCGCGGCGCCGATGGCGGCCCGTGGCGCCGCATATGCGCGCTGCCGGCCTTCTGGGTTGGCCTGCTCTACGACGCAACCGCACTCGAGGCGGCCGACCAGCTGACCAAGGACTGGGGCTTCGACGAGGTGAACGCGCTGCGCAACGCGGTGCCGGCCGAGGGACTGAAGGCCGCATTCCGTGGCCACACGCTTTACGATACGGCGCGCGACGTGCTTGCCATTTCCAAGGCGGGCCTCAAGGCGCGTGGCAAGCTCAACAGCGAAGGCCAGGACGAGACGATCTTCCTGTCGCCGCTCGATGAGGTCATGGCCAAGAAGGCGACGCTGGCGGAAGACCTGCTGGCGCTCTACAACGGCCGCTGGAACGGTTCGGTCGAGCCGGTGTTCACCGAATACCAGTACTAGAACCAGGCTCTAAGCCCTTCTGCAAAAAGCGGTTTGCGCATTCCTTTTTCCGGCTATAGTGACGCGATCATGCGTCGCGAACCGGGAAAGGGCTTTTCCATGCTGCCACTCTTCGACATGATGATGCAGGCGCAGAACGGCGCGGCGATGGACGCGATCTCCAAGCAGTTCAACCTGGCGCAGGAACAGGCGACGCAGGCGATGGCCGCGCTGATGCCGGCTTTCTCAGCCGGGCTGAAGCGGAGCAGCAGCAACCCCTACGATTTCATGGGCCTGATGCAGGCGGTGTCCTCCGGCAACTATGCCAAGTATTTCGAGGACATGAGCAAGGCGTTCACGCCGCAGGGGATCTCCGACGGCAACGACATCCTGGCGCAGCTCTTCGGCTCCAAGGACGTGTCGCGGGCAGTCGCGGCGCAGGCGGCGCAGATGACCGGGATCGGCCAGGAAATCTACAAGCAGATGCTGCCGATCATGGCCGGCACGCTGATGGGCGGGCTGTTCAAGCAATCGATTGGGCAGATGAACGCGCCGGTGAACCCTTTCGTCAACACGGCGATGGGCGAGAGCATCCAGCAATGGCTGCAGGCAACCGGCTTCGCGCCGAAGCAGACGCCGACGCCGCAGCCGAGCATTTTCGACAATCCATTCACGCAGGCGATGCAGCTGATGTTCAGCGCGCCGAAGCCGGAGCCTGAAAAAGCGGCACCGGCCAATCCCTTCCTCGACAATCCCTTCACCAAGGCATTCCAGGAAATGATGGGAAGCTTCGCGCAGCCGGCGCCACAGAAGCCGTCGGAAGCGCCAAAGGCGAGCGAAAAGGCTGAGAAGGCGCCCGAGGCCTCCAGCTACATGGACATGCTGAACACCATGTTCGACAGCGGGCTCGAAGTGCAAAAGGGCTACCAGAAGAACATGGAGGCGATCTTCGAGAGCTATATGCCGAAGACGTCGCCCTCCTCTCCCAAGCCCTGACAGCAGGCATAAAAAAACCCGGAGACGACTGGGAGGTCGGCACCGGGCAAGAGGCAGGGTTATTGGCTATCACCCTGCGGGGAAAACTGGTTTAGGCTCAATCCTGATTAAGCCGGTGAAGCGAGTTACGGCCGCGATTGCGCGCGGACCGCGTCAGCTGATCCGACGGATCCTCGAAGAAGGTCGAGGCCAGGAAGGCCGCGTCGAGATCGGCCCGCGAAAGGCCGATATCCTTCAACTGGTTGTCGTCGAGCTCGTGCAGCGCGTTGATCTCCATACGATTGCGGAACACGCGCAGTACGGATGCCAGCGTTGCGAAACCGGCGACGAGACGCTGCGAATAGGTCTTGGTCGCGGGGTTGCAGTCGAGTTCTAATATCCGGTCTGTCGTGCGCATGGGATGATCCTTTCATGGGCGCGCAACAACCCGCCCTTTCCGCGCGATCAGGCACGGAGAGGCAAGTTGGTTTTCGAGCGGACAGGCCGATTTGCCTGGCCATCACTTTGATTGATTTGCAGCCACAAGATGCCAAACGGCTATTGATCAGTCCAACGAATGTTTCTAATGATTATCATCAGAGATGTTTATAGGTGAGAACCATGGCCGCGCCTCTTGATATTGACCAGCTGCAGACCTTCATCGCGATCATCGATTCCGGCAGCTTCACCAAGGCCGCCGACCGGGTCTACAAGACGCAATCCGCCGTTTCGATGCAGATGCGCCGCCTCGAGGAGCGGATCGGCAAGCAGCTGTTCATCAAGGACGGCCGCGGCAACCGGCTGACGGTCGAGGGCGAAAAGTTGCTCAACTACGCCCGCCGCATCATCCGCCTCAACAACGAGGCAATCGCAGCCTTCGACGACAACCGGCTCGAGGGCACGCTCAGGATTGGCACGCCCGACGATTATGCCGAGCGCTACATGCCGGAGATCATCGGCCGCTTCGCCAAGACGCATCCGAATGTCGAACTCTACATCGTCTGCGAACCATCGGTCGATCTGGCCGAGCGCATGCACAGGGGCGAACTCGACATCGCGCTGGTGACGCATAATCCGCGCGTGCGCATGTCGGACGTGGTGCGGACCGAACCACTCTGCTGGGTCGGCTCGGCCAACCATCCGATCCGCGACGACGCGCCGGTGCCGCTTGCCGTCGGCCGCCGCGACTGCCCGTGGAGACAGACCGCCATAGCCGCGCTCGACGCGGGCGGGCGCGAACATCAGATCCTGTTCACCAGCTGGTCATGCACCGTCATCGCGGCGGCGGTTCTCTCCGGGCTTGCCGTTTCGACAATGCCGGAATCGGCGCTGCGCACGGGCATGAAGGTGCTGACCCAAGCGGACGGCTTCCCAGCGCTCCCCCCGGTGCAGATCGGCATCATGAAGCGGCCGGGCGTCTCGATCTCGCTGATGAACGCGATCACCGCGCACATCACCGCCTGCCTCGACAACATCACGCCTGCCGTGGTGGAGGACAATCTCGACGCGGAGGTGAAAGGCACTTACGTGCGCGCGCAGCCGCGCCTGAAGGTCGCGAACACGGTGACCAGCTGGTAATCGGCACAAGCTGGTAATTGGGATCAGCCCGCGACCATTTCCGCCGGCATGGATGTGAAGAAGGACCTGCGCACGAGGGATTTGCATTCCTGCAGAATGCGGGCCGCGAAGCAGGGGTCGCTCGTCACGGCAAGCCTGACCGACGAGCCGATCAGGTGGCTGAAGAGATAGGTGCGCGCCTCGCTATCGACATTGCTGAACTCGGGCGCGATGCGCTGGGCCGTTTCGCGAAAGATCCGGGCGATGCGGCTGTTGTGTTCCACATTGAGCTGCGAAAGGTCCTGATCGGTCTCGGTGCCGAGCCAGATGCCGAGGCTCGCGGCATCGTTGCGATAGTCCTCGTAGTGCCAGTCGATTGTGGCTTCGAGCACATCGAGCGCTTCCGGTACGGATTGCACAGACGCGAAAGCATCCGCCACCCTTGCGCGGATGGCCAGCGAATGGCGATCGAACAGCGCTTTGACGATCGCGGCCTTCTCGGGGAAATACTGGTAGACCGAGCCGATCGGTACGTTGGCGGCAACCGCGAGTTCGGTCATGCGCATGGCGCCGACACCCTTGGCCGCGATCAGCTCCGAGGCGGCGGACAAGATCAGGTCCAGCCTCTGAATACTGCGTTCCTGTTTCGGCTTCCTGCGGAGGCCAATGCGATCGAAGCTCCCGACGTTCATGTCGTTCCCCATCCCTCTTATTCGCAGACCGGACACTGCCCAAAACCGGCCCTTTCGGCCGATATGACATGCAGGCCTTCATGAGGCGTAAACGAGAAAGCTTGTATTCTAACGATCGGCAAAAGCTCAACCAAACCGGGGTGATAAGCCCTGATTTGGTCGGTTCCGGAGGGTAAATTTACGCCATTTTCAGGCCGAACACAGGCCGCGACACGCTGCTAGCCGTGTTGCTTACAGAAAACCGGCCGCATCGCTGATTCGTGGAGACAGACGATGATTCCCGACCGCTCAGCCGTTCGGGAACATTATCCAGACGGCAAGCCAGACCCACATGACGCCGAGCACGAGATAGCCGGCGGCAAAGAGCGGGCTGCGGTAGCGCAGGTTATTGCTGGTGACGTGGACGAAGGCGTGGACATAGCGCAAGGCAACGAAGATCCAGGCAAGCACGAGCGCGATCAGGTTATCCGCTTCGGTCATGTATAGAAGGATGCAGCAGGCGTAGAACAGCACCGGCAACTCATACTGATTGGCCAGGCTGTTCTTGACGATCAGGCTCTCGGTAGGCTCGCCACGGTTTTCGCGATAGTCGGATGCATGCACCTTGCCTAACTTCAGCATCTTCTGGCGGCGATAGCCGAGCAGCATGTAGAGCATGTAGACCAGCGCCGCATGGGCGATGATGGGCCAGAACATCTCATAGCCTGTCATTCCGGTCATATGCTCGTCTCCTTTTGCCAGTTTTCTTTTGGTGTCAGAGCTTTAGAGCAAACGAACCGGCGTTTCCAGTGTCGGTTGGGCCAGCGGCGTCAGCGATCCGTCGGCGGCACGATGCGGTAGACGAGAAAGCGCAGGATGACGATGACGCAGACGGTCAGGCTCGCGAATTTGAGGCTCGACGCCCATGGCAGCAATGCCGCGGCGAAGCTCCACTCGGCGCCGCCGGCGAAGAGGTTGTCGGTCAGGATGTTCTCGGCATAGTCGGAGAAGCCGTAGATGAAAGGCAGCGCATAGATCGCGGCGATCATCAAGGGATGCATCGGACGATTGAAGTAGCGGCCTGCGGGGCGCAGCTTGGCGAGAACGGTAAAGAGGAACGCCGTCAGCACGAAGGGCAGGATCAGATCGGGCCCGCGATGCATGGCGACAAGCAAGTCGCGCGCTTCCGGCTTTCGCTCGAGCAAGCCGCGCATGGCGTCGATATCGCTCGCATCATAGCGACCCAGCCGCGCTTCGAGCATCGCGGCGTGGGTCATATCCTGAAACGGCAGGACGTAGC
The DNA here is from genome assembly GCA_900465665.1 of Hyphomicrobiales bacterium. Classification (GTDB taxonomy): domain Bacteria; phylum Pseudomonadota; class Alphaproteobacteria; order Rhizobiales; family Rhizobiaceae; genus Rhizobium. Next base: position 16,176 of record UBJO01000057.1, on the reverse strand, counting down.
CCAGGAGCATCCAGATGAAGATGCCCAGGGAGATGGCCGCGAGCAGCGCGACGACCAAGGTCGGAATACGGCTGCTCGCGTCGTTCATCAGGCGCCGGAACCCGGGTAGTTCGGGCTTTCGCGGGTGATGGTCACATCGTGCGGATGGCTTTCACGCAGGCCGGCGCCGGAGATGCGCACGAAGGTCGCGCGTTCCTGGAAGTCCTTGAGGTCCTTGCCGCCGACATAGCCCATGGCAGCCTTCAGGCCGCCGGCGAGCTGATGCAGAACGCCGGAGACCGGCCCCTTGTAGGGTACCTGACCTTCGATGCCCTCTGGAACGAGCTTCAGGGTGTCGCGCACTTCCGCCTGGAAGTAACGGTCAGCCGAGCCGCGGGCCATGGCGCCAACGGAGCCCATGCCGCGATAGGCTTTGAAGGAGCGGCCCTGATAGAGGTAGACTTCGCCCGGGCTTTCATCGGTACCGGCAAGCAGCGAGCCGATCATGACGGCGGATGCGCCGGATGCGATCGCCTTGGCGACGTCGCCGGAGAACTTGATGCCGCCATCGGCGATGACGGGGACATCCTGGGCGCGGGCCGCTTCGACCGCCGACATGATGGCGGCAAGCTGCGGAACGCCGACGCCTGCGACGATGCGGGTGGTGCAGATCGAGCCTGGACCGATACCGACCTTGACCGCATCCGCACCTGCATCGATCAGCGCCTTGGTGCCATCCGACGTGGCGACATTGCCAGCCATGACACGCACGGAGTTGGACAACTTCTTGACGCGCGCGACGGCGTTCAGAACGCCCTGCGAGTGGCCGTGGGCGGTATCGACGACGAGCAAGTCGACGCCGGCCTCGATCAGGCGCTCGGCGCGCTCGAAGCCATCATCACCGACGCCGACGGCGGCTGCGGCGCGGAGGCGACCCTGGGCATCCTTGGAGGCGTTCGGGTTGAGCTGCGACTTCTCGATATCCTTGACGGTGATGAGACCGACGCAACGGCCTTCGCCATCGATCACCAGCAGCTTTTCGATGCGGTGGGCGTGCAGCAGGCGCTTTGCTTCCTGCTGGTCGACGGTTTCCTTGACCGTGACGAGGCCCTCGCGGGTCATCAGCTCATAGATCTTCTGGGCGGGATCAGAGGCGAAGCGGACGTCGCGGTTGGTCAGGATGCCAACGAGGCGGCCGGACTTTTCGACAACAGGGATGCCGGAGATGCTGTGGATCTTCATCAGCGCCAGTGCATCGGCGAGCGTCGCATCCGGGCCGATGGTGACAGGGTTGACGACCATGCCGCTTTCGAACTTCTTGACCTGGCGGACCTGCTCGGCCTGCTCGATCGGGGTCAGGTTCTTGTGAATGACACCAAGGCCACCGGCCTGCGCCATGGCGATCGCGAGCCGGCTTTCGGTGACCGTGTCCATGGCGGACGAGATAATGGGTATGTTGAGTTCGAAATCGGTGGCAATGCGCGTTGCAACGCTGGTCTGGCCCGGGAGGACGTCGGAGTGACCAGGCTGAAGCAGCACGTCATCGAAGGTGAGTGCGTCTAAACCGGTCGGCGTTTCAATGATGCGAGCCATGGCCAATTCCTTATAAAAGAAAAATGCACCCTCACCCGGAACGTCTTATCCGCACCGGCGATGTGTAAGGTTGCTTTGGAAGTTGGCGAGGGCTGGTACCACGTCTATGGCGTTAAGGGAATAGTAAAAAATGTGGCCGGCCATGGGTGGGGTAAGCGAGGTTCGAGAACGGTCGCCATGCGCTCTCTTGCGCCGAAAGCACGTCGGCTAAGGTTTCGCGCCGCCCTCACCGCATCCTCATCGCTATGCCCGTCACAGGGATGCGGCGCGGTCAAGTCCTTGAGCGCAATGGACTCTTCTCGCCGCGCCGACGCGCTTCGGCTGGATTCCTGTGACGAGCACAGGAATGAGGACGGAGAGAGACAGGCGCGCCTTCCCGCCGAAAAACACATCCCAAGAACACGACAAGCCCGGCGCGGTGGCCGGGCTTGGTATGGCTGCCATGCAGCAGGATCAGAGGTCGAACTGGTAGGTCTTGGGAACGAAGCGGTAGCCGCTTTCGTAAACTTCCGCATAGCCGACGGCCGGGAACGGCATGTGATAGCCGAGGAACGGCACCTTGTCGGCTGAGATCATGTCGAACACCTTCTTGCGGGTGGCGGCTGCCTGAGCCTTGTCCATATCGAAGCGGACTTCCCAGGTCGGGTTCTGCAGCGACAGGATGTAGTGGTTGGCGGTGTCGCCGGTGGCGATCAGGCGCTTTCCATCCGACTCGATGTTGAAGATCATGTGGCCGGGCGTGTGGCCAGGGGCCATCATCGCGGTGATGCCGGAGGCGATCGTGTCGCCCTCGCCGATGAAGGTCATCTTCTCGGCCAGCGGCACGACATTGGCGAGAACAGCCTTCTGGTTACCCTCGGCCGGCGTTCCCTCGCGGGCCTTGTCGGTCCAGAAATCGTACTCGGTCTTGCCGGCGATGTAACGGGCCTTGGCGAAGGCCGGTTTGCCGCCTTCCATCAGGCCGCCGATGTGATCGCCATGCAGATGGGTGAGCGCGACGATCGTGATGTCGTCGGTCGAGTAACCGGCGGCCTTGAGGCCGGCTGCGAGTTGGCCGTTGCCCTTGGCGCGACCGCTTTCGCCGAAGCCGGTGTCGACAAGGATCACCTCGGAGCCGGTATCGACCACGAAGGGCGCGAAGGTGTTGACGAACTTGTCCGTCGGCAGGAAGTTCTTGACGAGCAGCGCCTGAACGGTTTCCGGCGTCTGGTTGGTGCCGAAAGTCTCATTCGGCTTTTCGCCAACCACGCCACCGTCCTTGACGACGGTGAACTTGAAGGAGCCGAGCTTGAACTGATTGAACTGGGGCTGCGTCGTCGCATCCATCTTGGTGTTATCTCCGGTTGCGGCCATCACGGCCGTCTCTTTCAAAATCATGGGCGCGGCCAGCAGGCCAACGCCTGCCGCTACAAACGCGCGCCTGTTCATCCCCATCGAAATCGCCATGTTCCATCCTTTGTAATAACGCACGGCACATTGGCGCGCCGCCCCCATCGTCATGACGGACCACCCTTTATCGCAATCCGCCGAAACGAACATATGTCAATTCCGCGCGTTGAAATCCCTGAACCATCCGTCTCACGCAGACGTGATGCATTCGCATTTCCTAAGATGAATGCGCACTTGGCAGACGCCGGTGCGAGGACTAAAGAGCAGTGGCTTTCCGAGCCGCCTTTGCTAGACCCCCAAGGCTTTCGCGCATGAACCGCATCGTTCCCCTGATCCTTGCCGTCGCGCTCTTCATGGAGCAGATGGATTCAACCGTCATCTCGACCGCGCTGCCGGCGATCGCCAACGACCTGCATGTCGGGCCGATCACGCTGAAGCTGGCGCTGACATCCTATATGGTGTCGCTCGCCGTTTTCATCCCGATCAGCGGCTGGATGGCGGACCGGTTCGGCGCCAAGCGCATCTTCCGCCTCGCCATCTGCGTCTTCGTCGTCGGCTCGATCTTCTGCGCGATCTCGTCGGGCCTTATCGAATTCGTCGTCGCCCGCTTCCTGCAGGGCATGGGCGGAGCTATGATGACGCCGGTCGGCCGCCTGGTGCTGTTGCGCACCACCAAGCGCAGCGATCTGGTTTCCGCCATGGCGCTGCTCACCATTCCCGCGCTGGTCGGGCCGCTCGCGGGACCGCCGCTCGGCGGCTTCATCACCACCTATTTCACCTGGCACTGGATCTTCCTGATCAACGTGCCCGTCGGCATCATCGGCGTCTGGCTGGCGACGATCTTCCTGCCCGAGGTCGAGGCGACGGCGCCGCCGAAGCTCGACATCACCGGCTTCGTGCTCACTTCGTTTGCCGCCGCCGGCGTGGTCTTCGGCCTCTCCGTTGTCAGCCTGCCTGCGCTACCGCCGATCATCGGCATCGCGGCGACCGCAATCGGCGTCGTCTGCGGCGCGCTCTATGTGCGCCATGCGAGACGGCACCCGGCACCGATCCTCAATCTGCAGCTCTTCAAGAACCCGACCTTCCGGGCGTCGACGACAGGCGGCACGCTGTTTCGCATCTGCATCGGCGCCATGCCTTTCCTGACGCCGCTGATGCTGCAGCTCGGCTTCGGGCTGACGCCGTTCCAATCCGGCCTCATCACGTTTGCCGGCGCGATCGGCGCGATCACCACGAAGTTCATGGCCAAGCGGGTGTTCGCGGCGGTCGGCTTCCGCTCGACGCTGTTGACGGCGGCGGGCGTGACCACACTGGTGACTGTGACAACAGGCTTTTTCACGCCGACGACGCCGCACCTCGTCATCATCCTGGTGCTTTTGATCGGCGGCTTCTCGCGTTCCTTCTTCTTTACCGGCGTCAACGCGCTTGCCTATGCCGATATCGACGACGCGCAGGCGAGCCAGGCGACCTCGATGAGCTCGGTCATGCAGCAGATCAGCCTGGCGCTCGGCGTGGCTGTCGCCGCGGCGATCCTGGAGACCTCGATCTTCATTCGCGGCGAAGCGCTGCAGGTGGTGGACTTCCACATTGCCTTCTACGTGATCGCGCTGATGACCGTGGTCGCGACCATCCCCTTCATCCGCATGGACAAGCATGCCGGCGCGCTGGTCTCCGGCCATCGCGTCAAGCCGCTCGCGGCAACGGTGCTGGAGGCGGAACAGCAGGCGGTGAAGTAAGCGTCCGCGACGTTTATTCGGCGGCCGGCTCCGGCGCCTCGCAGACGGCGCTCAGCTTGTTGCCATCGGGATCGCGCACATAGGCAGCATAGAAATTGGCGTGAAAGGGGCGCAGGCCCGGCTCGCCCTCGCTGACGCCGCCGGCTGCGATGGCCGCGCGATAGAAGGCATCCACATCCGCCCGGGTTTCGGCCGCGAGCGCAATCATCGTGCCGTTGCCATTCGAGGCGCGGCGGCGGTTGAAGGGGGTGACGATCCACAAGCGACAGCGGATATCGCCATCGGCGGCGTAGCCGATCTCTTCTTCCGAGTAGCGCTGGCGGCGATAGCCGAGAACGGGAAGCACGACATCATAGAAATGCCGGGCCTGATCGATGTCGTTGGTTCCGAGCGTGACGTAAAGCAGCATTGATATCCGCGGTCATTCCGGTCTTGGCCCAATGATGGGCTGTCTTGGGAGTGTCATACTCCACCCGGAATGGTCTCGAAATCAAGCCTCGGTTTCGTCGGCCTGAGCTTTGCGTCCCTTGAAGCCCTTGGCGAGCAGGAACATCTCGACGGATTCGGCGCGCGACGACGCCGGCTTGACGTGGACGACCTGCTTGAAATTCTGCTTCAGCAGATTGAGCAGATCCTTTTCCGTGCCGCCCTGGAAGGTCTTGGCCAGGAAGTGACCGCCCTCGCCAAGAACCTCGATCGCGAAATGCGCGGCGACTTCGCACAGATGCATGGTGCGCAGATGGTCCGTTCTATGGTGGCCCGTGGTCGGCGCCGCCATGTCGGAGATGACGAGATCGGGCGTGCCGCCAACCGCTTCCATCAGTTTGTCAGGTGCAGTCGGATCGAGGAAGTCGAGCTGCAGGATCTTGACGCCGGGGAGCTGCGCCATCTCCAGGAAGTCGATCGCTGCGACGCGGATGTCCTCATCCGTCGAGCCGGTGACCTTGGCGGCAATCTGCGACCAGCTGCCGGGTGCGGCACCCAGATCGATGATGCGGCGCGCACCCTTCAGGATGCCGTGCTTCTCGTCGATCTCAAGCAGCTTGAAGGCTGCGCGGGCGCGGTAGCCCTCGAGCTGGGCGCGCTGCACATAGGGATCGTTGATATGGCGCTGCAGCCACTGGCGCGAGGACGCCTTCATTTTCTTGTTCTTGACGCGCTGGCCGAGCTTGCGGCCGGTGCGGTTGCCCGCAATGGTTGGCTTGGTCATAGCTGATCCCCTATTTGCCGCGCTTACTTGCCGCGTTGACCGCGGCGGTGGCGATGGCGCCGCCAGACGCCGTCATCCGCCATCATGTCGGTGAGAAGGCCTTCCCTCAAGCCACGATCGGCAACGCGCATGCGCGGGCTTGGCCAACGGCGGCGAATGGCCTCGAGAATGGCGCATCCGGCGAGCACCAGATCGGCGCGATCCGGCCCAATGCAGGGATTGGCGGCGCGGCTGGCGAAATCCCAGGAGAGGAGCTTCGCCTGCATGGCCGAGACCTCATCATCGGACAACCAGATGCCATCGACCTTGCGCCTGTCGTAGCGCGGCAGATCGAGATGGACGCCGGCAAGCGTGGTAACCGTACCCGAGGTGCCGATCAGGTGAAAGTCGCCGAGATCGCCATCGATGACGGGGCAATCGAAGCCGGAGAGCATGCCCTCGACCTCAAGCACCATGCCCTCGAAGACATCCGGCGTGACATCGCGGCCGCCGTGGCGCTCGGACAGTGTCACGACGCCGACGGGAAGCGAGGTCCAGTGGGTGATGTGATTGGCAAGACGACTGAAGCGGCTGTCGCCGATGCGGATGACGGCGATTTCCGACGAACCGCCGCCGATATCGAAGAGCACGACGGAGCGCGTCTCACGGCCGACCAGCGAGGAGCAGCCGGAAACGGCGAGCCTGGCTTCTGTTTCGCGATCGATGATCTCAAGCTCGAGCCCGGTCTCGGCGACGACGCGCTGGAGGAACTCCTCGCCATTGCTTGCCTGGCGGCAAGCTTCGGTGGCGATCAGCCGCATCCGGCGGATCTCGCGGTTCTTGAGCTTGCCGGCGCAGACGCGCAGCGCATCGACGGCGCGGTCCATCGCATCGTCGGACAGACGCCCGCTCGCAGCCAACCCCTCGCCCAGGCGCACGATGCGCGAGAAGGCATCGACGACGCGGAACTGGCCCGGACGGGTCGGCTGCGCGATCAGGAGACGGCAATTGTTGGTGCCGAGGTCGAGTGCTGCGTAGAGCTCATCCGGCCAGGGATGGGCGGAAGCCGTCCTTTCGCCGCGCTCCTGATGATGACGCTGGACGCGATTGTCGTTTTCGCCGCGCGCTTCCTGCGCGGGACCGCGGCCGACATTCGGCTGATTCGCGGGTGCTTGCGCGGGCTGATGGCCTGATGGTTTTGCCTGCGCCAGCGGCCGACCCTGCAGGCCACGCTTGCCGCGATGCTTGCGACGGCCGCGCCTTCCCGAAGCCGCGTCGCCATCATGCGTTGCCGCACGATTGGCGGATGCGGCCTGATCACCCTGTTGCTGCTGTCTTGGAGCACCCTCGCCCGAGGCACCGGAACCGCGACGGCGGCGCTTGCGCTTGCGGGCCGATGTCTCGGCCGCAATGTCCGTTGGACGTGCATCCATTGGGCGCGCTGCCTCGCCGGCAATGCCGGAGGGGGCATGCGAAGCGGCCTGAGCTGCATTGCGGGATTGCCCGCCACGCTTGCCCTTGCGGCGCCTGGATTTTTTGCCATCCTTGCGCGCTGCCGCCGACGCCCCGTCAGATTGCGACTTAAAGCCGCCTTCGGGGTCTTCCACGTTGTTTTTCCACCGCGCCGCGCAAGTCCTGAAGGATGAACTCCCTGAGGTATGCTGCTGGCGCTCATTCGATTTTGCGTTGGCGCGAAGATACCAGCGCTCGGCCAAAACGACAAATTCTTTTTCCCAACCCTCAAGAATCCGCCTTTTCCAACACTCCACAGCACCGCTCAAATTTTTTTCAAACAGCTATTTGCATTCCGCGATGATTTGGTTATAAGCGCCGCACAGCAGCCAAGCACGCTTCGGCAGCGACTGCTGGGGAATAGTTCAATGGTAGAACGACGGACTCTGACTCCGTTAATCTTGGTTCGAGTCCAGGTTCCCCAGCCAATATCTCTAAATCCCCTTAATTCCTTGATTTTCCGGTCGTGCCGGATGTCGTTTTCGCACCATTGGCAACTTGATGTCTAGAACTGCAACCCAAAGGTGACGCCCACGCGGAACAAGCGGCGGTGTCAAGGGTGGCAGGCAGGAAAATTCCTCATGGCGGTCTGCCACGACGTCGAAAATGTCATCCACCGCGCAACGCCGTCACGCCATCTGTTGAGATTCTTCGCGGTCCGGCGCCCGCTCATCCCTTTCGAAACAGCAAGCTACAACTTCAAATATAAGCTCCACGCGGAAGATCTCTAAGCCTTCCGGCATTCGTCGAGCAGGGAAATAGTTGGCCGATTTTTGCTCCGCTCGCGGCCAAACTATTCCGCCGCCACCGCGGCAGGCTTTTGCGCGCCAGCTCGCACCACTGGAACGAGCTTGAAGTGGTCTTTGTAGCGCGCGATTGGTTCCTCGAGGTACTTCCAGGACAAATGTGCGATTGCAATTGAAAGTGTTACGAGAACGGCAAAAGCTAGCCAACTTCTTTCTGTAGCAAACTGCAAAAAGGGAATACGCGCCAAGATGGCTGGGAGGAACATATGATAGACAAATATTCCATAGCTGATCTTTCCAAGGTATCTGAGCGGCTTCAACTTCAACCAATCAAGCAAGCTCGATTGGCTTGGATTAACCGCAAGCGCGATAATAGACGCACTCCAGGTGGATGCCACAAACGGATAAAACAATGCATTCGGGAATCTGACCAGCGTCAGCGTTGCCGACAGTGCTGTGAAGATGACGGTTGTGATGATTAGTGTTCGTCGCGCTTTCAACTCGGTCCACAGCCAGTTCAAGTCTTTGCGGCGCTCGATTTCTACCATCAAGGCTCCCGTAGCGAGACTGACGAGGTTTCCGGGAAAAAGTACCGTTAGCGTAGGAGGCATTCCGTGGAAATAGACCATCCCCCTAAACAACAGGGTAATCGCAGCGCAGCCAAGAAAGAGACCGACGATCCTCGTTGGACAAAGTGAAACAATCAGGATGAACCAAAGAAGGTAGAACTGTTCCTCTGTACAAAGGCTCCAAAAATGATCTGCACCCGTTCCCCATCCGCTCAGCCCGATTTTAAAATTTGTCAAATATAGCGAATGTATCCAGATATTTTCCCGAATATGTGGTAATCCCAAAATTAGGGCGACCAGCAGCGCCGAAAAAAATGGAGGCGAAAGCCGCAAAAATCTCCGCCAATAAAAGTGGACCGCCGCTGATTTTGGCGTGAACCCATCATAGTTTACAAGAATTCGTGTGATCAAATAGCCGCTAAGCACGAAGAAAAGAGTTACCCCGGCACCGCCGGGACTGAGAGTGACAAGGTGGGTGGGAGCGAAGTGCTCAAACAATACACCTGCAACTGCGACGGCGCGAAGGCCATCAAGGCGAGGCAGGTACAACAACTGTATGCGATCGCCCAAAACGATTCCTTCCATCTGCAAAATTTGACCCCACCAAACGGTACTTCAGGAACGAAGCCTTTCACCCTAGCTTTTAGTTTTCCGAGATAATCCCTTCGGGGGAAGCAGATGACTGGTGCAGCTATTGATAGTTTGGTCTGCCCCGTGAAAGTGATCCTTCTTGAAGTGTGCTCATACCGATCCTCCAGAAATTCGACTTTCTGGATTCCAAAAAACGACAAATCTCACCCAGAGCACCGAGCGGTGTGACCTCCATAGAAATCTAAGCGGACGTTTTGACAGACGAAATGAAAGCTGCTGCTATACCAGTTCAGTCTAGCCTTGCGAATACGTAGATTCGCGCGCAGATTGCGATGCCGATGACTGGAGCACGCGTATGGATTTCATATCTTGGCTGTTTGGGCTGATTGGCCTTGCCAATGACCGCACGATGCGTGCGAGTGACAAACGTGCCGAGGTATCACGACTTAATGCCGAGGTCGCTGGCGAACTTGGCAAAGCTCTCGACATTCTTTCTCTGGCGACGCCGCGACTAAAGCGCCTCTCATCCCAAATTGCGACTGAACATCCCGAAATAAACCTTAGCATTGTGAAGTTTCTGGATGAGCAACGAGCCATGGCTTTAGCGATGCTCAAACAAACGGAGGACAACAAGACGAAAATCACAGAGGCGCGCGGATTTCCCGATTGGGACAAGGCAGTGCGCGATTTTCAAGAATGGCGTATTGCCGCTTCGCGTATCCCGCCATGGATTCAAGGCATTGTCGACCGCTATGATTCTGTGTTTATTGAGAATGGGATACGTTGATAGGCTGATGAATTTCGTTTGATGCCTGTGTTCCCAACGGCACCACCCCTCACCCCCGCCGCAGCGTAAAATACCGCTGCGCCGTCTCCGCCCGGTTGCGCAGCGCCAGCGGGAACGCATACTCGCCGCAGACTTCGAACTCGAACCCCGCCTCGACCAGCGTGTCGGTCATCACCTCGGTCAGCTCCGTGGTCGTGCGGTAGATGGCGTTGTAGACTTCGTCGAGCTCTTCGGAGAAATGCTCCTTGAGCGTCAGGCGAACATCGAGTTCGGAAAGCGATTCGCGGACGTAGATCGCGGCGTTCGGGGCTGCGACCTTGGCGATCATTTCGAAGCTGTCGTGGACGGCTTCGTCGTTCAAGTACATGAAGAGGCCCGTGATCAGGACAACGTCGAAAGGCGGTTGCAGCCTGAAGTCTTCGACTGCAATTCTGGGGACTTCGACGGCCTGAAACTGGATATTGCTGTCGTTGCCGATATCGGCCTCGGCACGGGCGATCAGTTCCTCGGAGAAATCGAAGCCGAGATACCGGTTGCCGCCGTCGTTGTAGAAACGCGCGAGGCGACCAGCGCCACAGCCGAGTTCTAGAATCTTCGACGGGCGCTCGAGGCGTGGCAGGAGATGCGTCTTCTCATGGATGTCGCGGTCGACGGCGATCGTCGAGCCCTCGGATTGCAGCATTACCGCGTTGACGGCATTGCCTTCCTTCCTGGCGCGACCATTGAAGAAATCGCGCACCTTCAAGGCGTCGATGCTTTCCTGGTCCTTGTATATGCGGCTCATGCTCGGTTCCGTTTCTTACCTGCACGGTTGAAGTGTAGCTCGATCCCGAGGATTCGCTTGTCACGCGTTAAGCCTTTGCATCGCCGGGCGTCGCAAAGCCGCTCGCAGGTGCGCGCGACATGCTTCAGCCGGCCAGCGCTTGGAGATTGAAGTGGTGGAGATTGTCTCTCGCCAGCGCCAGGTCCTGCTCGCTGTCGATCTCGTAGGCGATCACCTCATATGTGCGGATCGGCAGGAACTGCCTGAGGTGCTCGTAGACCGCCGTGTTGCCGATGTCGGCAAAGTAATCGACCGGCAGCCAGGCGATGTTCGCCCACTCATATTCGGTCGGATCGTCGCGACGGAAGCTGGTAGCAAGACCATCCTCGCGCGTTAAGAAGACCGCGTCGCGGGTCTTGGTCTTGGTGATCCCGAGCTGCGCCACGCCGGGCTCGCAGGATGCGAGGAAGGCTACGAAGCTTTCCGGCTCGATCAGCATGTCACCATCCATGAACAGACAATCGCCCTTGATGTAACGGCCGCCGAGCTCGTAGCTGTGCAGCGTGGTGGTGCTGCGGAAGCCGGGATTGCGGACGATAAGCACATCCGGGCGGATGGCGCGGATCGCCGCGATGACGGCCTTTTCCTCGAAGCCGACGATGACGCGGACGTCCTCGACATCCTTCAGCAGCGACAGCAGATGCTTGATGATCTTGACGCCTTCGATCTCGACCAGGCACTTCGGCTTGCCATGGCCCAGCCGCGAGCCGAGGCCGGCCGCCGCGATTACAGCGTGTTTAACAGACGGCATAGCGACTTCCCATCGAGAGCGACATAGTTGGACACGGAGACCAGTGCGTCGGGCGCGCCATGCAGGCCGGTGAAGGCGATGCCGATATCGGCGACGTCGAAGAGCGGCACGTCATTGAAACCGTCGCCGATGGCGACGAGGCGGTCGAACTCTTCCTTTAGCTCAAGGCCGGCGACGTTCTTGCGCATGACCGTCTCGAGGCCGGTAATCCAGCCGTCTTTATCGGTCGTGGCTGTTGAGGTGTAAAAGCGGCAGCCGAGGCGCTCGGCCAGCGGCGCGATCCAGAGATCGAGATTGCCAGTCACGACGAAGCAGCGATCGCGGTTTTGGCGGATGAACTGCTCGATATCGGGGTCGAACTCGACTTCCGCGACGATCGAGCGGATCCGATCGAGACCGGCGCTGCGCAGGATGGCGAAGCGCAGGCGAAAGGAATCCTCGAAGGGTATCATGCCGGACATGGTGAGTTCGGTCAGGAGCCGCATTTCGGATTCAAGGCCAAGCTCGGAGGCGATCATCGGCAGCAGTTCGGCGCGGGTGATCGTGCCATCGAGATCGAAGGCGAAGCCGGTGCCACGCTTTTGACCCTTAACCGCGCCCGTCTCGGCGACGACAGGTAGTGTCAGTACATGCTGTTGCGCGCGGTACATGCTCAGGACCTCGATATCTTTATATCGGCTGCAATGGAATCAAGAATGATGCTGGCGGCTGGCTCCGTGCGGGGAAGCAGCACCTGCAGAAGCTCCTCGCGCTCCTTCACCAGCTTCCAGGGCTTACCGTCTTTGTAATCGAGCGCCACCTGGCGCAGCTGATTGAAGGTCTCGACGCGGTGTCCCGCGCGTTCGGCCAGCCTTCCCAGCGCATTGAAGGGCGCATGAACGCCGGAATCAATAAAGATCAGCGGCTTTTCGAAGAGATGATATTCATGGAGGAACGATACGCCGTCGGTGATCATCAGATCCGAAGCGTCGAACAGCTCGCCATAAGTGCCTTCACAGATGGTGCAGTTCGGCAGGGCCGACCATGCGTCAAGATAGTGCTGATAGGCGCCGTTGCGGAAGAGGCCGCTCTCCTCGGCGCCAAAGGCCAGCGCCGGATGCGGCTTCAGCACGAACTGGATGTCCTTGGCTGACCGCGCCCAGGCCAGCATCTGCTCGTAAATCTTATGGAAAACACCAAAGCCATAACCGTTGACGGCCAGCGAATGGTGCGGCGCCCAGATGACGCGGAAGGTGCGACCGTTCGGCTCAGGGATCGGCCATTCGCCCTTGCCCTTGGCTTCCATCAGCTTGTTGAGCTTGGGGTAGCCTGAAAGCACGAACTTGTCCGGATCAGAGTGCGCAAACGAACGGTAGTAGGACTGCGTCATCTCCGTCTCGCAAAAGACCTTCCACGCGAGGCGGTGATATTGCTGATCGTAGTTGTCGGGATAGGCCTCTTCAGAGGGGTCCGTAGCGTTGGGATTTGCGAGCACGCCCATGCCATATGGAACGACGCAGATACGCGCGAACGTGATCTCGAGCGTGCGCAGGCCATGAGGGACCGGCGAATCCCACTGCTGCTGGCGGAACACCACATCAGGCATGAGATTGCGCAGGACATCCAACGCGTCGTAGGACTGCATATTCAAGCGGATGTGCGGGATGTTGAGGGCGTTCAGGCCTTCGTGCACCTCATCTTCGCCCGTGAATTCGGCCCGTCCGAGCTGGCTGTTATCGATAGAGACGACCATCGGATGATAGCGATCATCGTGGGTCATGGCCGAATAAACGTCAGCAAGCGCATCCCACATCGGAATCGACTGGACGATGAAGACGCACCGGATTTTCTGTGTGGCGGGACCAAGACGGCGCAACGTCATCTGGCTGACTTGCTTGACGGTATGCCCATTAACGGCCAGCTGGGTCAGCCGGTGGTCGAGACGGGTCAGGACCTCCCTCGTCAGGGGAATCTTGTCCTGCGCGTTCTCCTCGACCGCCTTCTTGACGATCTCGTTCACCTGACTGGGCAGTGCCTGCAATTGGCCATGGAACGTCTGCAGCAGCTTGGCGATTTCGAACTGAACGGCCCCCTGAACTTCGATGCGCTCACCAAGCTGTTCCACCTGCGCTTTCAACGACGCCAGCTCGGCCAGTGTATCGGTGGCGCTCGCAGTCGATTCAGTCTTTGGCATGCCATTGGCCTTCACGTATCGCAACGGACATTCGGGCGAACAGCCGAGGCAGGTGGGTTCCTTATCGGCCGCAACCTATGGCTGGAAGCTTTCGCCAGACTGGACAGCATGTCGGGCCTCTTGTCGGCGACAACGCCCGCGTGACCCCATCGCGCATTTATAAGATTTTTATATTGGCGGCTTTTTCCGCGTCTCGAACCTTAATGCGCTTCGGCCGCATATTGATGGCCGGGCGATCGCAAGATCTTGCCCGAGACACCAGGGACAAGCGCATGGCCCACCGGCCGGCGTCGCGTCTCCATTTCGAAACAATTCAAGGAGTGATGGTCGATGATCGACATCGTTCTGCTCGGTATCACGATCCTGTTCTTCGTGCTCTGCGCCGCCTACGCACACGTCTGCGACAGCCTCTAGCGGGAGAAACACAGTGATATTCGACTATGTCCTCAGCGGTGCCGTGACCGTGTTCCTCACCGTCTACCTCACCTATGCCCTCATCCGCCCCGAGCGATTCTGATCTCTCATAGCGCCGGGTATTGAAAGTTAATTAAGATGACCCTCAACGGATGGCTTCAGATCCTGCTTTACTGCGGGATCGTTATCGCGCTCGTCAAACCGCTCGGCGGCTACATGACGCGTGTCTTTTCGGGCGAGCGCACGCTTCTCTCACCCGTCCTCGCTCCGATCGAGCGGGGACTTTACGCATTGTCGGGCACCAGCGAGCGCGAAGAGCAGCACTGGACGACCTATGCGATCTCCATGCTCGCCTTCAATCTGCTGGGGGCGCTGGTGCTCTATGCGCTGCTGCGACTGCAGGCCGTGCTGCCCTATAATCCTGCCGGCATGGCCGCAGTCGGGCCAGAGCTCTCCTTCAACACCGCCGTGAGCTTCGTCAGCAACACCAACTGGCAGAACTACGGCGGCGAAAGCACGATGTCCTATCTGACGCAGATGGCAGGGCTCACGGTGCAGAACTTCGTCTCGGCGGCAACCGGCATTGCCATCGCGCTTGCCTTCATCCGGGCGTTTTCGCGCGCATCCGGCAAGGCCGTCGGCAATTTCTGGGTCGATATGGTGAGAGCCACCTTCTACATCCTCCTGCCGCTCTCAATCGTCATGACCCTTGTCTTCGTAGCACTCGGCGTACCGCAGACGCTTGGCGCCTATGTCGAGGCGACCACGCTCGAAGGTGTCAAGCAGACGATCGCGGTCGGTCCCGTCGCCTCGCAGCTGGCGATCAAGATGCTGGGGACCAATGGCGGCGGCTTCTTCAACGCCAATTCCGCGCACCCGTTCGAAAACCCCGATGCGATCTCCAACCTGATCCAGATGGTGGCGATCTTCGCGATCGGTGCCTCGCTCACCAACGTCTTCGGCCGCATGGTCGGCAACCAGAAACAGGGCTGGGCGATCCTCGCCAGCATGTTCGTGCTCTTCCTCATCGGCGTCGGCGTCACCTATTGGGCTGAAGCGGCCGGCAATCCGCTGATGCATGCCTTCGGCCTTGAAGGCGGCAACATGGAAGGCAAGGAAGTGCGCTTCGGCATCACACTCTCCTCGCTCTTTGCCGTCATCACCACGGCGGCGTCGTGCGGCGCGGTCAATGCCATGCACGGCTCGTTCACCGCACTTGGCGGCCTGATCCCGCTCATCAACATGCAGCTCGGCGAAGTGATCGTCGGCGGTGTCGGCGCGGGCTTCTACGGCATCCTGCTCTTCGCCATCATCGCCATCTTCGTGGCCGGCCTGATGGTCGGGCGCACGCCTGAATATCTCGGCAAGAAGATCGAGGCGAAGGAGATGAAGATGGCCGTGCTTGCCATCCTGTGCCTGCCGCTGACGATGCTGGTGTTCACGGCGATCGCAAGCGTGCTGCCTTCGGCCGTCGCCTCGGTCGGCACGGCTGGACCGCACGGCTTCTCGGAAATCCTCTACGCCTACTCCTCCGCCGCCGCCAACAACGGCTCGGCCTTCGGCGGGCTGACGGGGAACACGCCCTGGTACAACGTGACGCTCGGGATCGCGATGCTGGCCGGCCGTTTCCTGGTCATCATTCCGGCGCTCGCCATCGCCGGCTCGCTGGCGGCCAAGAAGACGGTTCCGGCCTCGAACGGCACGTTCCCCACGGATGGCCCGCTCTTCGTTGGTCTACTGACGGGCACCATCGTCATCGTCGGCGGCCTGACCTTCTTCCCGGCGCTGGCGCTCGGTCCTGTTATCGAGCACCTGATGATGATCTCGGGCCAGACGTTCTGAGGACATGACCATGCTGATCCGCCACTTCAGGCGCCACAAGCTCCCTGCCCGTTCCGGTCTTCCGGGGCGGGCGGGCAAGACC
>UBJO01000056.1 GCA_900465665.1 Hyphomicrobiales bacterium | reverse complement strand
CCGGCAGGACAGAGGGGGGGTGGCCCCACCCTCCGACCACCAATTACCCGTTCACGAACGCCATATCCGCCGTCGTCAGCTCGATGTCGCGCAGTTCGCGGTTGACGAGGAAGTGCTCGTTTTCCTGAACGGTCTCGGCAAGCTCGACGCGGGCGTCGAACCGGGCGCGAAAAGCCTCGATGATCTCGTTGACGATGACCTCGGGGGCAGAGGCGCCGGCGGAGAGGCCGAGCGTGCCGACGGGGCCGATATCGTCCCAATCGAGCTCGGAGGCGCGCTGCACTAGGATCGATTTCTTCGCCCCTGCCCTCAGCGCCACTTCGACGAGGCGCTTGGAGTTGGACGAATTGGGCGCGCCGACGATGATGAAGAGATCGCAGCCGGGTGCCGCCTGCTTGACGACTTCCTGGCGGTTGGTCGTGGCGTAGCAGATCGAATCGGCCGAGGGTGCCGTCAGGTTCGGGAAGCGCTCCTGCAGGCGGGCGATGACGCCGGCGGTGTCGTCGACCGAGAGCGTCGTCTGCGTAACATAGCCGAGATTGTCGGGGTCGACGGGCTCGTAGAGATCGACGTCGGCGATCGTTTCGACCAGCGACACCGCGCCTTCAGGGAGCTGGCCCATGGTGCCGATCACCTCCGGGTGGCCGGCATGGCCGATCAAGACGACGTGGCGGCCGAGCTTGTTGTGGCGCATGGCCTGCTTGTGGACCTTGGAGACCAGCGGGCATGTGGCGTCGAGATAGAAGAGGTTGCGCGTGGTCGCATCCTCGGGCACCGATTTCGGCACGCCATGGGCGGAGAAGACCACCGGCTGGGCGCGATGCTCTTCCGGGATCTCGTTCAGCTCCTCGACGAAGACGGCGCCCTTGGCTTCCAGACCTTCGACGACATAGCGGTTATGCACGATCTCGTGCCTGACATAGACGGGCGCGCCATAGGATTTCAGCGCCAGAACGACGATCTGGATCGCCCTATCAACGCCGGCGCAGAAGCCGCGCGGCCCGCAGAGCCTGATCGTCAGTGGAGGTTTCGCCGCAATATTCATGTCTTTTCCGGTTTATGCAGATACGCGTCTCTAGCCCAATATAGGCACGAATTGAAGCGATACTATTGCGCCGGCGGATTGCCGCGCTTGCGCAAGCGCGCGACGACGACGATCACGACCAGCGTGGCGGCGAGACCATACCAGGTGAAGGCGTATTGCAGGTGGTTGTTGGGCAGGTCGACCTCGGTGACGCCGCCGATCGGCATGCCCTTGGGATTCGGCGTGTCGTCGGCATCGACGAAGAAGGGCACGACAGAAGCCTTTTCGAGCCCGGTGCTCGAGGCCATGACGTCGAGGTCCTTCCAGTAGAAGATGTTCTTGGCGACGTCGTTGTCAGGCACGACCCAGGAGGGCTTGCCGGGGAGTTTGCCACGGGCGAGACCGTTGACGGTCTGCTCGCCAGTCAGCTGGCCCTGCATGCGCATTTCCGGTTCCTTGTTGTCATAGGGCACGAAGCCGCGATTGACGAAGAGGAAGCGGCCGTCTGCGAGCTGCAGCGGCGTATAGACATGAAAGCCGGTCTGGCCGCGCCAGGTGGCGAAGAAGTGGCGCTCGCGGCTGTTATCGTAGACGCCTGTCGCGGTGACGCGTCGGTATTCGATATCCTCGCCCTTGGCAGCCATGGCCTCGATATCGGACAAGGGGACTACGGGGGCCGCGAGGCGCGTGGTGATATCGGCGAGCAGGCCTTCCTTCCAGTGCAGCCGCTCGACCTGCCAGGTGCCGAGCACGATCAGGATGGCGAGTGCTACGAGGACCGCGATGGCGGTCAGAACGGATCGCGTGCGGCGGGGGGCTGCGGCTGTGGCATCAATCACGGGAGAGACGTCCTTCACGGGCATTGTGGCGATACTGCATGGCGATGAGGATGCCCTTCATCCAACGCAGCGCGAGCAGCGAGAGGATGATCGTCAGCGGCGCGAAGAGCAGGATGTGCAGCCAGATCGGCGGCGAATAGTTCACTTCCAGCCACAACACCGAGCCGATGACGATGAAGCCGACGATCAGGATGACGAAGACGGCCGGGCCATCGCCGGCGTCGGCAAAGGCATAATCGAGACCGCAGGCGGCGCAGCGCGGCTTCAGGCCCAGCAAACCATTGAAAAGTTTGCCATTGCCGCAGCGCGGGCAGCAGCCGCGCAGACCTGTTTTCAAAGGATCCACAGGCGGGAAATGCGCGCTGTCCTCGTTCATGCTATCCTCCCCTTGCGGTGAGTCACCGCCTTAAAGTCACCCATAATCTAATCGAAATGCGAAGTGAAATGCCTGCGCGATTTCGCCTCACTGATTCGCGCCAAACAAAAGAAGAAAACACATGTCCGAGGAAACCCCAGCCGCTCAGATCGTCATTCTGAACGGCGCACCGCGCAGCGGAAAATCATCGATCGCCAAGGCGATCCAGGACGAGTTCGACGGCCCGTGGATGAACCTCGGCGTCGATGCCTATAACGGCATGACGCCGGAGCGCTATCTGCCGGGCATCGGCCTGCGTCCCGGTGGCGAGCGGCCCGATCTTGAGGAGATGGTGCCGTTCTTCTACGCCGCACTCTACGAGACCATCGCCATCCATGTCGGCCTCGGCCTCAACGTCGTCGCCGATCTCGGGCACCACGATTTCTACTCGCAACCGCTCGGCATCCTGACCGACTGCGCCCGCAGGCTGGAAGGTTTTCCGGTGCTCTTCGTCGGCGTGCACTGCCCGCTCGACACGATCATGCGCCGCCGCGAGATCCGCATGCCGGGCCGCGAGGGGCTCTACGACCAGGCAAGCGCCGAAGACCCGATCCCCGATTCAGTGCAGCGCTGGCAGGACCATGTGCACCAGCCGGGCATCTACGATCTGGAAGTGGACACGTCGCTGCTGACGCCGCTGGAGTGCGCGGAGATTATCCGGCAGACACTCGATCTCGGGATTCCCCGGCCGTCGGCGTTCGAGCGGATCGCGGAAGCGCGGTAAGGGCGAAGATAAACTGAAAGACCCGCGCGGTTCATCGCCGCGCGGGTCTTAGGCAAGATCAGGCGGTCAATCGCCATCATCACCCAGCGGCGACCATCCTGCGGCGGCTGGCGACGCCAACCAGGGTGGCGCCAAGCAGGGCCGCTATGCCGGCGAAGGTAAAGACGCCAGCGGCACCCTGAGCATCCACGATCAGCCCGCCAAGCACGGCGCCGCTCGAAATCGCGACCTGGAACGTCGTCAGCATGAGGGCGCCGGCGCTCTCGGCTTCGTCGGCGGCAGCCTCGGTGATGAAGCTCTGAACGCTGACGGGCAACGCGCCGAAAGCAAAGCCCCACAGGGCTGTCGCAACGGCGGCAAGCGCCGGCGCTTCACCTGCGAAAGCAAGCAGGAAGGCGGTGACGGCAATTCCTGAGGCGGCAAGCGTCATGGCAAGGGTCGTGTTGCGCTCGGCGATCAGGCCGCCGGCGATATTGCCGATAAAGCCGCCAATGCCGAAGGCGAGAAGGATGCCGGAAATCGCCTCGACGCCGAAATGCGGCACCGTTTCAAGGAACGGGCGGATGAAGGTGAAGCCCGCGAAATGGCCGGAGACGACGAAGAGGATGGTGACGAGGCCGAGCCGGATGGCCGGACGGCGCAAGACCTGGGCCATCGTGCCGAGGCCGCCCGAACTTGTCGGCGGCATGGCCGGAAGCGTGAACGCCTGGACGAGAAAGGCGACGACGCCAAGCACAGAGGCGATCCAGAAGGCCGCACGCCAGCCGAACGCCTCGCCGACCCAGGCGCCGACAGGTGCGGCACAGACCGTTGCCGCCGACACGCCGGTCATGACGATCGCCATGGCGCGCGGCATCAGCCGCTCCGGCACGAGGCGCATGGCGAGCGCCAGCGACATCGCCCAGAAGCCGCCAAGCCCGACACCGAGCAGCGCGCGCGACAAGAGCAGGGTCACCAGCCCGTTTGCCGTTGCGGCGATCAGGCTCGATATGATGAGCAGGCTTGTGAGCGCCAGCAGCGTGTAGCGGCGATCGAAGCGGGCCGTGCCGAGCACGACACCCGGCCCCGCCAGCGCGCCGACCACGGCGGTCGCCGTCACCGATTGACCGGCCGCGCCGAGGCTGACGCCGAGGTCATGCGACATCGGCGTCAGCAGGCTCGCGGGTAGAAATTCCGCCGTAACGAGCCCAAATACACCAAGCGACAGCGAAACAACGCCTGCCCATGCGGCAGGTGTCTCGCCCTTCACGGCTGGATGGTTGATCTCCGAGTGAATGTTCATATGCATCTCCGTAAATTCTGCGGCGACGCTACGCTCAAGCATCTGGCGTTTCCATGCTGGAAAAGCTATAAAGCATGACAATTCGTCCAAACCTGCCGGAGGCCATGATGACCGATCCATTGACCGAGATGCTGCGTGGGCTGCGGCTCGATGGCGTCGAATATGGTCGCTGCCAGCCATCAGCACCCTGGGCCACGGCCTATCCCGCACAGGCGGAAGCGCGATTTCACTTCCTGGCGGCGGGCAGCGCCTATCTGCAGGCACCCAATGGCGAGTGGACCGAGATGCGCCCCGGCGACGCCGTGCTCCTGCCGCGCGGCGACGCGCATGTGCTGGCGAGCGAGCCGGGCATTCCGCCGACCCCAGTCGACTGCCTGCCGCGCAAGCCGCTCTGCGATGGCATCGTGGACCTGCAATGTCCATGCACCGACAGCAACAACCTCATCTTTTTCGCTGTCATGCGCTTCAATGTCGACAAGCGGCATCCGCTACTCAACCTGATGCCCGATGTGATGCGCACCAGCGATCTCGCCAAGAGCGAGCCGACGATCCCGCCACTGCTCGACGCCATGATGCGGGAGGTCGAGATGAACCGGGTGGGCGCCGGCGGCATCCTCTCGCGCCTTGCCGACGTGCTGACGGCGACGATCATCCGGACATGGGTGGAGCATGGCTGCGGCGATGCCAGCGGCTGGCTTGCCGCCGTGCGCAACCCGGAGGTCGGGCGGGTGCTGGCGGCGATCCACCTCGATCCCGCGCACGACTGGAGCGTGAACGAACTGGCGCGCCACATGGGCGCCTCGCGCTCGGGTTTTGCCCAGCGCTTCGTCAACGTCGTCGGCGAAACGCCGGCGCGCTACGTGGCGCGGATGCGCATGCACCAGGCCCATGAGTGGCTACGCGAGGGGCAGCGGGTGGCAACCGTCGCCGAACGGCTGGGTTACGATTCGGAGGCGTCCTTCAGCCGCGCGTTCAAGCGCGTGATCGGTGCTTCGCCGAGCCATTTTCGCGAGAAGCGGAATGGTGCCGTGGCGCCGGTTGGCAGCTGAGGTACTCCGATGAGCCGATTTGACGATACCGAAAACGCCTTGATCGGAAGGCTGCGCGCGCTCAAGGCCAAGCCTGACGTGACGATCAACCTGCTGGATGTCATCGAACGGCTGGGCGTTGATGGATATACGCCGGGGGAGATCAAGGCTGTGTTGCGGGCACTTGAGCAGGACGGGGTAATTGCTTTCGCGACCGCGAACCGGATTTTGATTCTGAAGGAGTTGGCGTAGGCGACGTCGTATGCGGATGCCCCGTGGATAGCTCAGTATCCGGAGCCCATCATCCGCCCTCTAGGGGCAACGGAAGTCTTGTCTTCGGAGACTCATTTTTTCCGTCCGAAGGGGCGCTTCGGAGAACCGCGCGCAAGGTTTGGGCCATCTGCGTCGCCATCACCAAGTTTCGCAGTCCCCTGATTGCGGCGAAGCCACAGCCAACGACCGACAAGCGTTCCCAAAACAAATGCGATACAAGCAGGCGCAAGCACCCAGCTCAATAGGACGAGCGGCATCACTACCGCTGTGACCGCAATTGCGGCCAATATGATTACAAGTTCCAACCATTCATTGTTTGGAATGCCTGATGCGTCGATGTGTGGAAAAAATGGTCGCAGTGTGTAAGGGCCATCAATGAAGAAAATTCTATATATATCGACCGCTCCAAAAAGCGCGGTATACCATCCTACTTTACGTAAACGGCGCCCGGTATATTCACCCCTGCGGCTCTCGTTATAGCTTCTATCTGCTGCAAGTAGAAAGATGACGACCGCGCCAATACAGAGCACTATGTACCACTCAAATAGCGTATCGCGGTGCAAAGACATGGGCCTCACGGGATTCTGGTTCGTACAACTTTGCCGTCCTCGCCGTGGCGCGGAAAGCCGCATTTCACCTTGACGGGAAGATACGAAGTTCGCGTTTAAGCTGATTTAACATGTCAGCTTCAATTATATAGAAAATTGTTAGGCATATCCGAGCATAGCGAAAGTATCGTTAGCTCTGCTCTATAGCCCCCCGAAAACAAAAAATGCGGAGCCACCTCTCGATGGCTCCGCATTTGCATTTCAATCGGTGGTCTCCGTGACCAGTCTTTCCGCAGCCCTCACCCGGCCGCGAGTGGTGCGCCCCAGCCGCCCCAGACGTAGATCGAGAAGAACAGGAAGAGCCAGACCACGTCGACGAAGTGCCAGTACCAGGCGGCCGCTTCGAAGCCGAAGTGTTGCTTGGGGGTGAAATCGCCGCGCATGGCGCGGATCAGGCAGACGATCAGGAAGATCGTGCCGACGAGCACGTGGAAGCCGTGGAAGCCGGTCGCCATGAAGAAGGTGGCGCCGTAGATCGAGTTTTTGAAGGCAAACGGCGCGTGGGCGTATTCGTAGGCCTGGACGCTGGAGAACAGGACGCCGAGCAGCACGGTCAGCGTGAGGCCCTGGATGAGGCCCTTGCGGTCGTTGTGCAGCAGCGCGTGGTGCGCCCAGGTGACCGTGGTGCCCGAGAGCAGCAGGATGACGGTGTTGTAGATCGGCAGGTGCCAGGGGTCGAGCACCTCGATGCCCTTCGGCGGCCACTGACCGCCGGTGAAGGCCAGACGCGAGGCCTGGATGGCTTCGTGCGGATAGAGGCTGGCGTCGAAATAGGCCCAGAACCAGGCCACGAAGAACATCACCTCCGAGGCGATGAACATGATCATGCCGTAGCGCAGGTGCAGCGAGACGACGCGGGTATGGGCGCCGTCATGTGCTTCCTTGACGGTGTCGGCCCACCAGCCGAACATCACGTAGAGCACGACGGCGAGGCCGATGAAGAACAGCCAGGGATGCGCCCATTCGATGCCGAAGATGTGCAGCGAGCCGCCATTGATGTAGCGCATGAAGCCGACGCCGCCAAAGGCCATGATGAAGGCGCCGATCGAGGCCAGAAGCGGCCACGGGCTCGGATCTATGATGTGATAATCGTGATGTTTCTGATGCGCTTCGGCCATTTGGACTCCCCCGGACCTATCCTCTCCGCTCCGGCTTAGCCGGAAACGAACCCAGTATCAAAGTTTCTTTTCAAGCGTTTGCGTTCCATCCTCGCGCGAAGCCACCGGCTTCGGTCCTTCCTTCGGATAGAACGTGTAAGACAAGGTGACCGTGTGGATATCCTTGGATTCCACGGCCTTGACGATATCGGCGTCGATGTAGAAGACGACAGGCATCTCCAGCTTCTCGCCCGGCTTGAGCTCGGTCTCGTTGAAGCAAAAGCACTGCACCTTGTTGAAATAGACACCCGCCTCGCCCGGCGTGACGTTGAACACGGCCTGGCCGCGCTGCGGCTTGTCGGACTTGTTGACGGCGGTGAAATTCACCTGGATCGTTTCGCCGATGCGCGGATTGACCTCGCGCTCCACCGGCTTGAACTCCCAATCCAGCCCGGGCGCGACGTTGGCATCGAAGGTGACCCGCATCTTGCGGTCGAGGATGACCGACGAGGCCTGCTCGACGCGCTGCGTCGTGCCGTTATAGCCGGTCAGTTGGCAGAACATCCTGTAGAGCGGCACGGCGGCATAGCTTGCCGCGCCCATGCCGAAGACGAAGGCAAGGCACATGAAAACGACGGCGCCATTGTTGCGCGGCTTTCTCGGCGTGCTTTGCGCTTCGCTCATCTCATGCCCTCAAGTGAATTTCACGATGGTTATGGCGTAGAAAATGACGACCAGCGCGGCCAGCACGAGGCCGAGCGCAACGTTGCGGTTGCGGCGGGACTTGCGCTGGGCCTCGGTGAGCTTGACGGTCTCGATCAAAGGCCGGCTCCCCAGTGGGCGACCAGGAAGGACGCCAGGCGGTCGAACATCAGCGCCGAGAATATGGCGAAGAGGTAGAAGATCGAATAGGCGAAGAGCTTCTTGGCCGGCACCATCTTCTCGTCGCCATCGGGCATGCGCCAGCAGATGACGGACCAGTAGACGAAGATGGCGCTGAGCAGGCCGGCGACCACGCCGTAGCCGGTGCTGGCAAAGCCGAGGAAGGTCGGCGCAACGGCGCTGAACGCGGTCAGCACGGCATAGACGACGATCTGGTTCTTGGTGGTGCGCTCGCCCGAGACATTCGGCAGCATCGGCACGCCGACGGACTGGTAATCCCGCATCTTGAACAGCGCCAGCGCCCAGAAGTGGGCAGGCGTCCAGAGGAAGATGATCAGGAAGAGGACCGTGCTTTCGATGGTGACGCTATCGGTCACGCAGGCCCAGCCGATCATCGGCGGGAAAGCGCCGGCCGCACCGCCGATGACGATGTTCTGCGGCGTCGAGCGCTTCAGCCACATCGTGTAGACGACGGCGTAGAAGAAGATGGTGAAGGCGAGGATCGAGGCTGCGAGCCAATTGACGGCGAGCCCGAGGATAGACACGGAAAAGCAGGAGAGCACGAGACCGAAGGCGAGCGCCTCGTTCGGCGCGATACGGCCAGCAGGGATCGGGCGCTTGGCGGTGCGGGTCATCACCCCATCGATATCGGCGTCATACCACATGTTGAGCGCGCCGGAGGCACCAGCGCCGACGGCAATGCAGAGCACCGCGATGATGCCGATGATCGGGTTGATGTGGCCGGGCGCCACGATCAGGCCGGCGAATGCGGTGAAGACCACAAGCGACATGACGCGCGGCTTGAGAAGCTCGAAGTAATCGCGTGCGCTGGCTTCCGACATGCGAAATTCGCTGTCGTCTCCTAGGCTGCTGCGATCGTCGATGACTGTCATTGGTATTGTCCTGAAAACTGAACGGTGACCGCCGCGCTCCTCCGGCGGCGGTCACGATGTCTCGCATCCATTTACTTGATGCGCGGGAGCTGTTCCCATTGGTGATAAGGGGGTGGCGAGGAAAGCTGCCACTCGAGGGTCGTAGCACCCTCACCCCACGGATTGTCTCCGGCGACGCGCTTCTTGGCGAAGGCTTCGAACACGCCGAAGAGGAAGATCAGAACGCCGAAGGCCGAAATGTAGGAGCCGATCGAAGACACGTAGTTCCAGCCGGCGAAGGCGTCCGGATAGTCGATATAGCGACGCGGCATGCCGGCGAGGCCGAGGAAGTGCTGCGGGAAGAACACCAGGTTGACGCCGATGAACATGACCCAGAAGTGCAGCTTGCCGATGAGCTCGTTGTACATGTAGCCGGTCATCTTCGGGAACCAGTAGTACCAGCCGGCGAAGATGGCGAAGACGGCGCCGAGCGACAGAACGTAGTGGAAGTGCGCCACGACGTAATAGGTGTCGTGCAGCGAACGGTCGAGACCGGCGTTTGCCAGCTGCACGCCGGTGACGCCACCGACCGTGAACAGGAAGATGAAGCCGATCGCCCAGACCATCGGCGTCGAGAAGGTGATCGAGCCACCCCACATCGTCGCGATCCAGGAGAAGATCTTCACGCCCGTGGGCACGGCGATGACCATGGTTGCGAAGACGAAGTAGCGCTGCGCATCGAGCGACAGGCCGACCGTGTACATGTGGTGCGCCCAGACGACGAAGCCGACGGCGCCGATCGCGACCATGGCGTAGGCCATGCCGAGGTAGCCGAAGATCGGCTTCTTCGAGAAGGTCGAGATGATGTGGCTGACGATGCCGAAGCCGGGCAGGATCAGGATGTAGACTTCAGGGTGACCGAAGAACCAGAACAGGTGCTGGTAAAGGATCGGGTCGCCGCCGCCCTCGGGCACGAAGAAGGAGGTGCCGAAGTTGCGGTCGGTCAGCATCATGGTGATGGCGCCGGCGAGAACCGGGAGCGACAGCAGAAGCAGGAAGGCAGTGATCAGAACCGACCAGGCAAAGAGCGGCATCTTGTGCAGCGTCATGCCTGGAGCGCGCATGTTCAGGATCGTGGTGATGAAGTTGATCGCACCGAGGATCGACGATGCACCGGCGATGTGGAGCGCGAAGATCGCGAGATCGACCGCGGGACCCGGCGTACCCGTGCTCGAAAGCGGCGGATACATCGTCCAGCCGCCGCCGGCACCATAAGCACCAGCCGGGCCTTCGACGAACATCGACATGATGAGCAGGATGAAGGCCGGAACGATCAGCCAGAAGGAGATGTTGTTGAGGCGCGGGAAGGCCATGTCGGGCGCGCCGATCATGATCGGCACCATCCAGTTGGCGAAACCGCCGATCATCGCCGGCATGACCATGAAGAAGATCATGATCAGCGCGTGCGCGGTGGTGAACATGTTGAACATCTGCTTGGCGCCGTCGATGGCGGCATCGCCCTCGTAGCCGTAGACCATGGCGGCGAGGCCATGGAAGATCTGGATACCGGGCTCCTGCAGCTCCATGCGCATGGCAACGGAGAGCGCGCCGCCGACGATGCCGGCCATGATCGCGAAGATCAGGTACAGCGTGCCGATGTCCTTGTGGTTGGTCGAAAAGAGCCAGCGATTGACGAAGCTCGGCTTGTGCGAGTGGTCGTGGTGATCGTCATGGGCGTGCGCGCCATGATCGTGTGCGGAAGGTCCAGCCATGTCCCGTTCCTTTTCCTTTACTGAGCGACGTTTTCGGCGACATCGAGGGTCTTTGCGGGACCATCGGTTTCAGCCATGAGGTTCTTGTAAGCACCGGGCAGGTCGGAGGCGGCGGACGCCATCCACTGCTTGTACTTGTCCTCGGAAACGACGCGAATTGCGATCGGCATGAACGCGTGGTCCTTGCCGCAGAGTTCGGAACACTGGCCGTAGAACAGGCCCTCGCGCTCGGCGCGGAACCATGTTTCGTTCAGGCGGCCGGGCACGGCATCGATCTTGACGCCGAAGGACGGCATCGCGAAGGCGTGAATGACGTCGGTCGGGGCCGCGGTCACGAGAACGCGCACGGTCTTGTTGACCGGCAGCACGAGTTCGTTGTCGACGGCGAGAAGGCGCGGATACTTGGCCTTGTCTTCCTTGCCGGCGGCGGCGCGGTCCTGATCCTTCAGGAGATAGCTGTCGAAGGCGAGCGGATTGTCGCCCGAGCCCTCGTATTCATAATTCCACTGCCACTGCGTCGCGGTCGCCTTGATGGTGACATCAGGGTTCTCAGGAAGCGTCAGCTGCGCGGTCAAAAGATTGAACGACGGAACCGCCAGGAAGAGCAGCACTAGAACCGGTCCCACGGTCCAGGCGATCTCGATCGCGGTGTTGTGGCTCGTCTTTGATGGAACCGGGTTCGCACTGGCCCGGAAGCGAAGACAGACGATGATAAGAAGAGCGAGCACGAAGAGTGTCACGGGAACAATAAACCACAGCGTATATTGTTCGAACCAGTGAATATCGCGCATGATCGGCGTCGCGGCTGGCTGCAAAGTGGCCTGCCACGGCATCGGTTGGTCGGCATAACTGCCGGAAGCAAAAAGCAGACAGACCATCGCGGTCATGCCTGCATAGGCCTTCTTAATCACGTTTCATCTCCCTCGAGCGCTGACCCGCGTGCACTGCACGCAGAATCCTTGCCATCCTCATGCGCTTCAAACCACAGTTTAGCACTTGCCGCAACAATCCAAAGCATTTGGCCGTGCGGCATTTTCGCCCCGATGATCCCTCCTCCGGGCGCATCGAAACATGCCATGATTTTCCTTATGATACGGAAAATGTTGGCGTCGGCCAGCCATCCTTCTCAAGAATAATCAAAATCGTCCCATTTCCGCCGTAGTCCCCGGCTTTTCAGCGGGTGGGGCTTTTCATTTTGGACGGCCCGCCCCAACTTAGCGGCACTGATTCGAACTGCAGAGGTTTTCATGGGTTTCCGTTCCCTAGTGCGGCCGTTCGTGCTGTCGGCTTTTGTTACCGCCGCGGCGATCGCTCCGGCTTTCGCGCAGACGCCGGCGCCGACACCAGCTCCGGCCGCGCCAGCACAGCCCGCCCCCGGCGCCCCTGCCGCGCAGGCGACACCAGGACAGACGCAACCGCAGGCGCCCGGCACCGTCCGCTCCAATCACGGCGCATGGTCCGTGGTCTGCGACAAGCCGGCCGGCGCTTCGGCCGAGCAATGCGCGCTGATGCAGAACGTCATCGCCGAGGACCGCCCGGAAGTGGGCCTCTCGGTGGTCGTGCTGAAGACCGCCGACCGCAAGTCGAAGATTCTCCGCGTGCTCGCACCGCTCGGCGTGCTGCTGCCCAACGGTCTCGGCCTTAATGTCGACGGCAAGGATATCGGCCGCGCCTACTTCGTTCGCTGCTTCGCCGACGGCTGCTATGCCGAAGTCGTGCTCGAGGACGAACTGCTGAAGACCTTCCGCAGCGGCGCCAGCGCCACCTTCATCGTCTTCCAGACGCCTGAAGAGGGTATCGGCATTCCCGTCGACCTGAAAGGCTTCGCTGAAGGCTACGACGCGCTTCCGTGATATCAGGGGCCTAATAGCTGGGTCTGAGCTCCGCGTCTGATCGCTTTTGCGATCCTTACGAATTCGACACTTGCTCGAACCGTCCCCGGGACCTACATCGGCAGGAAGCATTTCCTGCCGCAGCGGAGCATAATGACATGAATACCGATCTCCTGACGCTTTTCGACGCCGACGAAGCGAAGATGCGTTCGCTTGTCGCCGAGGCCCTTTCCGGCGCGGACGACGGGGAGCTCTATATCGAGCACGCGCAGGCCGAATCGCTGATGTTCGACAATGGCCGCCTCAAGGGCGGCAGCTTCAACACCGAGCAGGGTTTTGGCCTACGCGCGGTGGCGGGTGAAGCCGTTGGTTACGCGCATGCGGGCGATCTCTCGGTTTCGGCGCTGAAGCGGGCTGCCGACGCAGTGAGCGCCGTGACGCGCGGCTATACCGGCAGCTATGCGGCGGCCCCGCAGGGCACCAACAAGAGGCTCTACAGCAACGAAAACCCGATCGGCTCGCCCACCTTCGAGGAGAAGGTCAAGGTTCTGCAGGACATCGACGCCTATCTGCGCGGCAAGGACGACAAGGTCAGGCAGGTCACGGCCTCGGTCGCCGCGAGCTGGCAGGTGGTCGACATTCTGCGCGCAGATGGTCACCGGGTCCGCGATATCCGCCCGATGACGCGCATCAACATCTCCGTCATGGTCGGCCAGGGCGACCGGCAGGAAAGTGGCTCCTATGGTAGCGGCGGACGCATTGGCTTCGGCGACTTCATCGCCGAGGGCAACTGGCAGTACGGCGCCGACGAGGCGCTGCGCCAGGCGCTGGTCAATCTCGAGGCGATCGACGCGCCTGCCGGCACGATGGACGTTGTGCTCTCTTCCGGCTGGCCGGGCGTGATGCTGCACGAGGCCGTCGGCCACGGGCTGGAAGGCGATTTCAATCGCAAGAAGACGTCGGCCTTCGCCGGCCTGCTCGGCCAGATGGTCGCCGCCCCCGGCGTGACCGTCGTCGACGATGGCACGATCGACAGCCGCCGCGGCTCGATCACCATCGACGACGAAGGCACGCCGTCGGGCTACAACGTGCTGATCGAAAACGGCAAGCTGGTCGGCTACATGCAGGACCGGCAGAACGCCCGGCTGATGGGCATGAAACCGACAGGCAACGGCCGCCGGCAGGGCTATGCCCATGTGCCGATGCCGCGCATGACCAACACCTATATGCTGGGTGGCGACAAGACGCCGGAAGAAATTATCTCTTCCGTGAAGAAGGGCATCTATGCCGTCTCCTTCGGCGGCGGCCAGGTCGACATCACCTCCGGCAAGTTCGTGTTCGGCTGCACCGAGGCCTATCTGATCGAGAACGGCAAGATCGGTCCCGCCGTCAAGGGCGCCATGCTGATCGGCAACGGTCCCGATGCGATGCAGCGGATCTCCATGGTCGGCAACGACATGAAGCTCGACACCGGCATCGGCAATTGCGGCAAGGCCGGCCAGTGGGTTCCGGTCGGCGTCGGCCAGCCGCATCTGAGGATGGATCAGGTGACGGTGGGCGGCACGCAGGCGTAACGGGCCAAGGGAGCTCATGGCGGCGGAAACATTCATCCTGAAATTTCTGTCGCCCGAGACCTTGTGTTCGGCACATGAGCTGCGCTTCACGGCAGAGCCGTCCGACGTAGCGGCCACTATCGATGCCGAAGAGAGCGATCTGAAGCATGGTCGGTTCGATCTGGAGCCGGCCGATCTATTGGCGCTGTCGGGCGCGTTCGGGCTTTTGATGCCCGAGAGCGTGCAAAGCGTACGGCTGGAGCGACCGCATTCAATCGATGCGGCGCCCTATCTCGTACACACCAACTTCGAGCTTCCATTGATGCTCGACGGCCGCAAACCGCTCTCTTATTTCTGCCCTGAAAGCGACGAATGGCTAGCAAAGGTGCGGGTGCCGTTCATCCCGCATGTCGCCTCCGGCTTGATCGTCGAGCGGATCATCAAGCGGAGCGTAACCTATCCGACGACGAGCGGCGGAACGCGGACGCTTCAGCTTTCCGCTTTGCTCTACGTGCTGCCCGGCGAAGAGTGGAGAATAGATCCGTTCATGTCGCTGCTCGCCAGCCCGGCGTGGACCGAAGAGCAAGAGCGCGAGCAAGGCCGATTGTTCGGCTACAGCAAGGATGAGTGCGATTGGTGGATCGCCAATCGCTTTCGCAAACGCGCGGGCGCCAATCCATCGGCGTGAGGCCTGCGCCTCTCCTTCTATTTTTCATCCAGCGAAAACAGCCACTTGCGCTTGATCGCGGCCGCGAGGTCGAGATCGTTTTGGTGCGCGAAGAGCAGGATGTGGCCGAGCACGTCGGCGGCTTCGTCTTCGAGTTCGCGGGCCATGTCCTCGCCGGAGCGTCCCTTGGGGCGCCCTCTCCCGCTGACGCGGTTCCAAGCCTGCGTGAGTTCGCCCATCTCTTCCTGGAGCTTCAGCAGAAACCAGTCGGCATCGCGGGTGATGCCGTTTTCTCCGGCATAGGCACTCGAGGCCCGCTCGAACTTCAGGGCAAGATCATCCAGCATCATGTTCTCCTTTCGTTTACGTAGGAGAACCCTGATTCAGCGGCAATGTCCAGTCGGAATGGCGGCGGATCAGCCGCGATCGCCGAGCAGCATGCAATCGTAGGAGCGCTTCTTCAGCGCATCGCAGGCCGACGTCGCGGCGTCGCGGCTTTCGAAGCCGACGAAGCGCGCGCGGTAGACCTTGTTGGCACCCTTACCGACGGCTTCCGTATAGGGGTTGGCCGACTTCAGCGCGGCGCCGCCTTCGGACTTGGCCTGAGCGAGAAGCGCGCGGGCGGCTTCGTCGCTCGGGGCAGCAGAGATCTGGATCGACCAGTCGCCGGTCGAGGCGACGGATGCGAGCGGCTTTGCGGAGCCGATTTTTGCCGACGGCGTTACGGCGTCGAGCGCCGAGGGACGCTCCTGCGGAACGGTGTCGCTCAGATAGCCGAGCGCCTTCGGTGCAAGTTCGCTGCGGGCGATTTCAGGTGCTGCGACCGGAGCGACATCCTCGACGCGCGGTGCGGATGCGGGAACCGGCAGGTCGCTGGCATCGGCCGCGGAGGCGACTTCAACAGGCTCGCGCGAATTGACGCTGGCGACCAGACGGGCGCCACCCGAGGAGGATGCGCGGCCCATCGCCTTGTCGAGCAGGGCCGCCATCTTGTCGTCGCGGCTGCGGGCGGTGCGGCCGCCGAGGACCACGCCGACGACGCGGCGGTTGCCATCCTTGACGGCGCTGACGAGGTTGAAGCCCGAAGCGTTGGTATAGCCGGTCTTGATGCCGTCCATGCCCTGGTAGCGATACATCAGGTTGTTGTGGCCACGAATCTGGCGGCCGCGGAAGTTGAAGCTCGCGGTCGAGAACAGGCGATATTCGCGCGGATAATTCTTCATCAGAGCGACGGCAAGCGTCGACATATCGCGGGCGGTGGTGATCTGGCGGCCATCCGGCAGGCCCGACGCATTGACGAAAGTGGTGCGGCTCATGCCGAGCTGGCGGGCCTTCTGCGTCATCATGCGGGCGAAATTGCTTTCCGAGCCACCGAGCTTTTCGCCCATGGCGGCAGCGGCGTCATTGGCCGACTTGGTGATCATGCCGAGGATCGCGTCGCGCACGGTGATCGACGTTCCTGCCTTGGCGCCGAGCTTGGTCGGCGGGCGGGAGGCCGCGTATTTCGACATGACGATCGGCGTATCCCAGTTCATCTTGCCGCGATTGATGGCCTCGAAAGCCATGTAGATCGTCATCATCTTCGTAAGAGACGCGGGATGATTGAGGACATCGGCGTTTTCCGACGACAGAACCTTGCCGGTTCTCGCATCGAGGATGAGGGAGGCGCTGCCAGCCATAGCCGACAACGGCGCCGCAACGACCAACGTCGCGGTTATAATCGCGGCCAACAGCTTTCTCATGCACTTCCCCTCGATGAACAGCCGACCCTCGTCGCCCGAATTTTGTCCCGTTCTTGTACAGAAGGACACAATATGGCGCGACTTTGCGGCAACGTGGACCATTTTTGTCAAATTTTACCCTTTATGGTGAAAAAACCGTAAAACACGCCCTGCAATATTAGAATTCAGGCAAAGTCGGCATTCAGCAAGGCTTAACCTCGCGCTTGTTAGGGTCGCCCTCCTCACGACCCCGCAAACGGAGCGGAGATGATGAACGCCAGAACGCTGGCAAAGCGGATCGCGATAACTGGCGGGCTGGAGGTGGCAAACCTCCTGCGCTCGGTTGGGCTGATGCGCGGCGCACGCGGTATGGGCGCGATCTTCACGCTGCATCACGTTCGCCCCCACGAGCCGTCCGCCTTTTCGCCGAACGCGCATCTGGAGATCACGCCGGAATTTCTCGACGCGGTGCTGACGCGGCTGAAGAGCGACGGCTACCGATTCGTGTCGCTTGCAGACGTTCCCGATGCGCTGGCCGAGCCCAAGCCGTCGCAGCCCTTCGCGGCCTTTACGCTCGACGACGGTTATCGCAACAATCTCGTCTACGCCATGCCTGTGTTCGAGCGGCATGAGGCGCCTTTCACGATCTTCGTGGCCAAAGGGCTGGTAGAGCGGACGCATACGATCTGGTGGGAGACGCTGACGGCGCTCTTGCGGCGCGAAGACAAGCTGAGCTTCGATTTTGGCGATGGCGTCGAGACGATCGACACCGCCACCCCTCAAGACAAGCACCGCGCCTTCGCCCGCTTCGCACTCTATATTCATGCGCATGAAGAGACGGTGGCCGTAGAGGCCGTGGATGCGCTGGCGCGGTCGCATGGAATCGACCCCACCGAGATCGTCGACGATTTGGTCATGGGGGCGCCGGAGCTGAACCTCCTGGACGCCAGCCCGCTCGCCTCGCTCGGCGCCCACACCGTCAGCCACCGTGCTGTCGCGCGGCTTTCCGACGCCGAGGTTCGCGATGAGATGACGCACTCCCAGGATTATGTCGAGGTGATCAGCGGACACCGGCCGGGCGCATTCGCCTATCCGTATGGAACGCGCGAGGCGGTGACGCAGCAGCAGGCGGCGATCGCTAGGGATCTCGGCTTTTCTCTGGCGGTGACGACCCAGCCCGGCGTGATCGGCCGGCAATCGCTCGAGCGTTCCACTTATCTGCCGCGCCTGTCGATCAATGGTCTCTATCAGAAGCCGCGCTATGTCTCCGGCCTTGCCTCGGGAATCCCTTTGAAGCTGATGGGCAATCGCGGCTGAGGGTCAGCCCCTCCCCGCGACATTCTCCGCCGATCACTTTCTTTTGAGGCGGCGCGCCATTTCCAGGTGACGCCGGCGCCCCGAAGCACGATCTTTTCAACCTAGGATGAAAATTCAAGCGAAGAGCGCCGTGGTTGCGCGGCGCTCCGTTTCAATGTCAGCGGCGGCGGGTTCGTGGCGCCCTTGTGCAAGCAATTGGAGACGCCGCCGAGGGGATGCTTACGGATACATCCGCACCTTGTCCCAGCCGCCCTCGGGCGTGCCACGGCGGAACTCGATGCGGTCGTGGAGCCGGAACTTCTGGTCTTTCCAGAACTCGATCGAGGTCGGCTTGATGCGAAAGCCGGACCAGTGCGGCGGGCGCGGGATCTCGCCGATGGCATAGCGCGCGGTGTATTCGGCGACGGCTTTCTCCAGCGCGAAGCGGCTTTCGAGCGGGCGCGACTGCTTGGAGGCCCAGGCGCCGATGCGGCTGCCGCGGGCGCGGGTCTTGTAATAGGCGTCGGCCTCTTCGTCGCTCACCACTTCAACCGGGCCGCGCAGCCGAACCTGGCGGCGCAGCGTCTTCCAGTGGAAGCACATGGCCGCTTTTTTCTGGCCGAGGACTTCGCGGCCTTTCTGACTTTCGAAATTCGTGTAGAACACAAATCCGTCTTGATCGAATCCCTTAAGGAGAACCATGCGGACATTGGGAAGGCCGTCTTCATCGACCGTCGCAAGCGCCACCGCATTCGGGTCATTGATCTCGGAAGCTTCGGCTTCCTTCAGCCAATCCGCAAAGAGCTGGAACGGCTCGTTTTGCTCGGTGAAGTCACTGGTTGTTAACTCATTTTCCGACATATTAGCTCAAATGCCCCGGGTTTATTCGATAATTGCCCAGCCCAAAACCACTGGACAGGACACAGGGTGGAAGTCATAGCAAAGTCAGTTCGTCATACAAAGGGCCTCATGCGCCAATGCGCGGCCATCTGCGTTGTCGGAATGGCAGTGCTTTCCCTCACCGGCTGCATGGCCGGCGGGCTTGATATGTTCAGCAGCAACAAGGTCGACCGTTCGGTCGCGACCGGCACCGTGCCGCAGCCTGCGCCGACAAGCGACAGCATCTCCGACGAAATGACCGTGGGCAATGCCGTCACCTCAGCCGACATCAACGGCCTGCAGGGACGCCCCCTTCCCTGGGCGAACGCTTCCACCGGCAGCGCCGGCGTGATCGACACGATCGTCGAAAACAACGACACCGGCCAAGTCTGCCGTCAGTTCAAGACGACGCGCCACTCCTATGTCGGCATCTCGAAATTCTACGGCAAGACCTGCCTCGTCGGCGGCGGCAACTGGCAGCTTTTGAGCTTCCAGCCGGAAAGCTGATCGCCTTGCAAGCCAGTCGTTAACGGCTGCCCCCGGCTTCATTTCCAGATTTAGCAAAAGATAACCATTCCGCATGAAACCGTGGCGTGTCCTGACGCCAAATAAGGACTGATTAGCAACTTTGCGGGACTGTGGTTCGCATATGTGCGCAGATTTTCTGCTCGCGAAGCGAACTTCGGCGCACCAAATGAGTTTAATCGGGGCTTCGAGGTGCCGGACAGGGCATCTCGCATTTGGACACCGGGCGGTTTGGAACATGCGCGATCCGTATAAGATATTGGGCGTCAGGCGCGATGCGGGGCAGGACGAGATCAAGGCAGCTTGGCGCAACATGGCCAAGGTGGTGCATCCTGACCATAATCAGGGCGACCCGCTGGCCGGTGCGCGCTTCGCCGAGATCGGCCGCGCCTACGACACGCTGAAGGACCCGAAGAAGCGCAGTCTTTTCGACAGCGCGGCGCGAGCGGCTGAGGCCAAGCAGAACGAGAAGCAGAACGAAAACACCATCATGGCGCAGCGCCAGGCGGCGCGCGAAGCGGCGATCCGCGCCAAGCAGGCGCAGGAAAACGCCGAGCGCGTGATGGAAGAGCTGGCACGGGCAGCGGCGCAGAAGGCCGCCGCCGAGGCCGCCAAGCAGCCGCAGCCGCAACAACAGCAGCAGGCAGGCGCAGCAGAACCCGCCGAAGAGATGATCGAGCGGATCTTCGGCAACCAGGCCCGCGCGGCGAGCGGTGGCGGACGGACGCGCGGTTTTGCTTCCGGCCGGGCCAAGCGGCCGGAGCCCGAGAGCGCCGAGGCCGACAAGCAAACAGATAAGACTACCGAGAGCGCCAAGGCCGGCGACTTCGGCAAGACAGTAGACGACGAGCACGGCGCGGACGAGACCGCGGCGGCGAGCGCTGCCGTCCTGCAGCCGCTCAGCCTCCTCACCTCATTCGTACGCCGCTTCACCGGCGGCACGGCCCCCGCGCCCGAGAAGGCGCCGGATCAGCTGGCGATAGCGACAGTGACCATCGAGGACATCTTGAAGGGCGCCTGGGTGAACGTCGATCTCGGCGATGGCCGCGATGCCGGCTTCGCGCTGACGCCGGGTACCACTGAAGGCCACACGGTGCGCCTCAAGGGCCAGGGTCACAAGCTGACAGGCATGCAGCGCGGCGACGCGGTCGTCAACATTCATATCGCCCCGCACGCCGACTTCACCGTCGACGGGTTCGATCTGCACACCGTGCTTCCCGTCACCATCGAAAATGCCGTGCTCGGCACCGACGCGCGCATCGACGGACCGAACGGACCACTGACGGTTACCGTGCCGGCATGGTCGGGATCGGACAAATCAATCCGCTTCGAAGGTCTCGGATTGCCCAAATCGGATGGCGGAAAGGGCGATCTCGTGGTCG
The DNA here is from genome assembly GCA_900465665.1 of Hyphomicrobiales bacterium. Lineage (GTDB taxonomy): Bacteria > Pseudomonadota > Alphaproteobacteria > Rhizobiales > Rhizobiaceae > Rhizobium. Next base: position 18,785 of record UBJO01000056.1, on the reverse strand, counting down.
AACTGCGCATTATCCTGTGGGAAAAACCCGACGATAAGGTCACGGATTTGATGAGAATTATGAAGAACGGCCTGTTTTTGTGAATTTTGGGTGACATTAGCACCCTTTGTTACGTTCCCTAACAGTTGATGATTGCTAGCAATCTTGAACCGGCTGGCCGGCTATGCCATAGGCAGGATCGATCAATTTACCTAAGGGGCGAAACATGGCTCAGGCACAAGGCCTCATGTCAGGCAAGCGCGGCGTCATCATGGGCGTTGCCAACAATCGTTCGATTGCGTGGGGCATTGCCAAAGCTATTCATGCGCAGGGCGGCGAGATTGCCTTTACTTATCAGGGCGATGCGCTGAAGAAGCGGGTCGAACCGCTGGCAGCTGAACTCGGCGGCATTCTTGCTGGACACTGTGATGTCAGCGATGAAGCATCGATCGACGAGGTTTTCGACAACATCGAGAAGACCTGGGGCAAGATCGACTTCATCGTGCATGCGATCGGCTTTTCGGACAAGGACGAGCTCACCGGCCGTTACGTCGACACCTCGGCGGACAACTTCGCCAAGACGATGCAGATCTCCGTCTATTCGTTCACCTCGGTTGCACGCCGCGCCGAGAAGCTGATGACGGATGGCGGCTCGATGCTGACGCTGACCTATTACGGCGCCGAAAAGGTGATGCCGAACTACAACGTCATGGGCGTTGCCAAGGCAGCTCTTGAAGCCAGCGTGAAGTACCTGGCGGTCGATCTCGGACCGAAGAACATCCGCGTCAACGCGATCTCGGCCGGCCCGATCAAGACGCTTGCAGCGTCCGGCATTGGCGACTTCCGCTACATTCTCAAGTGGAACGAATACAACGCGCCGCTGCGCCGCACCGTCACCATCGAGGAAGTCGGCGATGTCGGCCTCTACATGCTTTCGGACCTGTCGCGCTCCGTCACCGGCGAAGTGCATCACGCCGACAGCGGTTATCATGTTATCGGCATGAAGGCTGTGGACGCGCCGGATATTTCCGTCATAAAAGACTGATCGTACTCTCTTATGAGTCATGCTCGCGGCCCCTCCTCGCGGAAGCGATAAGGGGCCGTTTGCAATATGGAGCCGATCATTGCTTATCTACGTCATTCGTCACGGCCAGACAGACTGGAACGCGGAACGTCGCCTGCAAGGGCAAAAGGACATCCCGCTCAATGCCATCGGTCGTGAGCAGGCGCGCCAGAACGGTATCAATCTCGCGGAAATCCTGAAGGTCGAAGGCATCGAATTCGATTTCATCGCGAGCCCGCTCGGCCGCACGCGCGCGACGATGGAAATCGCCCGCGAAGCAATGAACCTCCCGCCCAAGGACTACCGCACCGACGAGCGTCTCGTCGAAGTGTCGTTCGGTGACTGGGAAGGCTTTACGGTCAAGGAACTGAAGGCGACCGCCAAGGACCGAATCGTCGAGCGCAATCTGAACAAGTGGGATTTCATTCCGCCGGGTGCCGATGCCGAGAGCTACGAGATCATGTCGTGGCGGGTGGCTTCCTGGCTGAACGAGGTGGACCGGCCGACGGTCTGCGTCACGCATGGCGGCGTCATTCGCAGCCTGTTCAGGACGATTGCCGACGTGCCGAAGGATGAAGCGGCCGAGGGCGAGATTCCGCAGGACCGGATTCTCAAGATCGAGACAGCCACGAAGCAGATCGCCTGGATCTAGGCCTGCTTCGCGCCAGCCGAATTACTGTACGATATCGAGATCGTTGATGACGCGCTTTCCGTCGACTTCCGTGTAGAAGACGATGACCTTCACGCCTGCCTTCAAGCCTTCGAAATTGAACTCTTCCGACGCCTGATAGGTCTTGCCGTCATCGAGCGTGAGGCTGAGATTGCTCATGTCGATGTTCTTGATCGTCGCTTCCACGTCCGCGCTCTCGGCAAAGCCGCTGATCGGCGACAGAAAACTCGCTGTGGCCAAAAGTGTAGCAACTACGAAGCGCATGACGGCATTCCTTCGAAAACACGACTCAAACATCCAATTGTGCATAGATAGCCTCCCGAATATGGCGAAATTTGCCCTGAACCGTGACCATTCCCGCCCAATTGATGAAGCGCATTTTAACAACAATCAAGAGGGTTCGTTAATACAGTCGTACACTTAAAACGTGTTCCCAATACTACCTGTAAGAAATCGTAAATTAACACCCGCTACTTACAGTCATAGGGAAACGGGGAGACTGGGGTTTTGCTATTCCGCAGGAAACATAACGAGGCAACGCGGAGTTCTTTGCGGAATACCCATATCTCGTTTCTGGTTTCCTGCCTGGTCGCTGTCGTCGTCATCATCGTCGGTTTCAGCCTGGATCGCGCCAATACGGCGGCTAATCTTCGCGAATTGACAATCCGCACGGAAAACGAGACCAGCCTTATTCGCGCGCGCGTGACCGCCCAGATCAACATGGACATCACCATCGTGCGCGACCTCTCCAACATGGTCGCGATCAGCTCGAAGGTGAATGCCGAGGAGATGGAGCGGCAGATCAACTGGCTGCTGATCCAGAACCCGCATTTCGTGCATATCGCCGTTGCGCCCGATTTCATCGTGCAATCAGTATTTCCGCCGACGGAGGGCAAGGATCGGCTTGGCCACGACGTCCGCGAATTCCTGATGGATCGCCAGTCGGTGGCGCGCACCACCGGCAACCAGCAGGCGCGATTCTACGGACCGATCCGCACGCTCGACGGCAAGGACACATTCGCGATCTTCTTTCCCGTCTTCGTAAAAGAGAACGGCCAGCGACGAGTCTGGGGCGCGGTCGAGGCGGTGATCGACGCCGACATGTTCTATGAGAACACCGGTTTGAAGCCGGCGCGCGACAGCGAGAACCGCGAGAAATATCCGCATCTCGACCACCTCTCCATCGCGCTGCGCGATCTCGGAACCACGGGTGCAGCCGTCTCGCCGTTCTTCGGTTCGCCCGAAGTATTGGGACAGCGGCCGCTGACGCGCAAGATCACATTCGCGGGCGGGCGCTGGGAGATCGCGGCGGCACCGAAGACCGGCTGGACCGCCCCTCCAGAGAATCAGCAGACGCTGCGGTTCATCATTCTCGCCGCCGCCTGCCTCACCATCATTCCCGTGTTCTTCGCGACCCTTCTGCTTGGCGAGCGCAACAAGAACATCAGGCAGCTGGAAAAGCGCGAGGAGACGCTGCTGGAGCTGTCACAGCGGCTCAACCTGGCGCTGGAAACATCCAATATCGGCATCTGGGAACTGAGGAATGGCGGCCAGAGCCTGTTCTGGGATGGGCGCGCCGCCGCATTGCACGGCAAACAAGCGATCGAGGGGAGCTACTCGCTCGACGACTGGCTGGAAACGATCGTTCCCGACGATCGCCGGGTGGCGAAGATCCACCTCTTGAAGGATGGCCGGTCGGGCTCGTCCTACACGACACAATACCGGATCGAGCTTTCGGACGGCAGCACGCGCTACCTACGATCGGTGGGCTCTGTTTATAACGACGCCGCCGGCACCATCCGCACGATCGGCATCGTCTGGGACGTGACCGCCGATGCGGTTGCCGCCGAAACGCTGCGCCGGGCTAAGGATGTCAGCGATATAAAGAACGCCGAGCTGGAACTTGCGCTTGACGAACTCTCGCATCGCGAGGCGGAACTCGCCGAGCTCTCCGGCAAGCTCGATCTGGCGCTCGATTCCTATCAGTGCGGCATCTGGGAGGCCACGCTCGGCAAGGCCGGCTCCTTCTGGGACGACCGGATGCACGAACTCTACGGGCTGGAGCCGCGCGCCGGCTTCATGGACGAGGAGACGTGGCTCTCCTGCGTGCTCGAGGACGATCGCCCGCTGGCGATCGAGAGCGCGCGGTATTTCAAGAAGGTCGGCGATACCCATACCGTCGTCTGTCGCGTGCCGACCGAAGACGGGACGATGCGCTATGTGCGCTCGACCGGAAAGGTGCACGCGACGTCGAACGGCCAGCTGAAGATTATCGGCGTTGCCTTCGACATCACCGAAGACGCACTAATGACCGCGGAGCTGAAGGCGGCGAAGGACGAGGCGATCGGCAAGAACATCGAGCTCGAACTCGCCAACAACCGCATCGAACACAATTCGCTGCATGATCCGCTGACCGGGCTCGCCAACCGCCGCAAGCTCGACAAGGCGCTGGAGCAGCTGACCGAGGCCGGGCAGCAAGCCAGGCAGAAGTTCGCGATCCTGCATATCGACCTTGATCGCTTCAAGGAGATCAACGACACGCTGGGCCACGCGGCGGGCGACGCCATGCTCGTCCATGCCTCCCGCGTGCTCTCGCGCAGCATCCGCCCGAGCGATATCGTGGCGCGCATCGGGGGAGACGAATTCGTCATCCTGGCGCTCAATGCCAATGACGCCGAGATGTCGGCGCTTTCGGGCCGGATCGTCGAGGAGATGCGCCAGCCAATCGACTTCCAGGGCTTTGCCTGCCGCTGCGGCGTGTCGATCGGGATTGCGCTGGCAAGCGGCATGCGCGTCGATGCCCGCAAGGTGCTGATCAACGCCGATATCGCACTCTACCGTGCCAAGAGCCAAGGCCGCAATCGGTTCCAGTTCTTCAATCACAATCTGCAGGCCGATATCATCAACAACAAGCGGCTGGCCGACGAGATCCTCTCGGGCATCGAGAACGGCGAGTTCACGACCTGGTACCAGCCGCAATTCAGCGCCCGTACCATGCAACTAACAGGCGTCGAGGCGCTGGTGCGCTGGCAGCATCCGTCCCGGGGTCTGCTGACGCCGGACAAGTTCCTGAAGATCGCCGAAGAGATCAACGTCGTGCAAACGCTCGACCGCATCGTTCTCGAGACCGCGCTGAAGGACAAGATGCGGTGGGCGGCGCTTGGCGTTTCCGTTCCCAAGGTCTCGGTCAACGTGTCTGCCCGGCGCCTGCATGACGATGCGCTGGCCGATTCGTTGCGCATGCTGCAGATCAGGCCGGGCGAAATCTCGTTCGAGCTGGTGGAATCGATCTTCCTCGACGAGAGCGAGGACGTCGCCGCCGAGAACCTCGACAAGATCAAGGCGCTCGGCATCGATATCGAGATCGACGATTTCGGCACGGGCCACACCTCGATCGTCAGCCTTTTGAAGCTGAAGCCGAAGCGGCTGAAGATCGACCGGCAGCTGGTGCAGCCGATCATCACCTCGGCGCAGGAGCGCGCGCTGGTGCGCTCGATCATCGACATCGCCCGCTCGCTCGGCGTCGAGACCGTGGCCGAGGGCGTCGAGACCGTGGCGCATGCCAGCCTCCTTCTCGAACTCGGCTGCGACCTGCTGCAGGGCTACGCCTTCTCGCGCCCCCTCTCCTTCGACGATTTCACCGAAGCGGCCACCCATACGGCCTGGCGCATCGCCTCGTAGTATGGCTTTGCGCGGTTGTTCTCGGATTTGAGGAAACACCGTTTCCCAATGGAGACGGTTTGGCGCAAAGAAAGCCTTTTGCCCTCTCGCCTTTTGGCCTATGAGTGTCGCGCCTTTTTAAAGAATGGCGCGGCCCGGGGACGCCCGGCGGCGCGATCCGGTCGGAGCATATGTCACACAATACATTCGGTCACCTCTTCCGCGTAACCACCTGGGGCGAAAGCCACGGACCGGCACTCGGCTGCGTCGTCGACGGCTGCCCTCCCGGCCTGCGTTTCAAGCTCGCCGACCTGCAGGTGTGGCTCGACAAGCGCAAACCCGGCCAGTCGCGCTTCGTGACGCAGCGCCGCGAGGACGACCTCGTCAAGGTGCTCTCGGGCGTGATGCTTGATGCCGACGGCGAGACGATGATCTCGACCGGCACGCCGATTTCGATGCTGATCGAGAATACCGACCAGCGCTCCAAGGATTACGGCGAGATCGCCCGCCAGTACCGGCCGGGCCATGCCGACTACACCTATGATCTGAAATACGGCATCCGCGACTATCGCGGCGGCGGGCGCTCGTCTGCGCGCGAGACGGCGGCGCGCGTTGCGGCAGGCGGCATCGCGCGGCTGGTCGTTCCCGGCGTTCGTGTGCGCGGGGCGCTGGTGCAGATCGGCAAGCACAAGATCAACCGCGACAACTGGGACTGGGACCAGGTCGACCAGAACCCGTTCTTCGCCCCCGATCCCGAGATCGTGCCCGTCTGGGAAGAGTATCTCGACGGGATCCGCAAGAAGGGCTCTTCGATCGGCGCCGTGGTCGAGGTGGTGGCCGACGGCGTTCCGGCCGGTTTGGGCGCGCCGATCTATTCCAAGCTCGACCAGGATATCGCCTCGCTTTTAATGTCGATCAACGCCGTCAAGGGCGTGGAGATCGGCAATGGATTTGAGGCGGCCGAAATCACCGGCGAAGAAAACGCCGACGAAATGCGCATGGGCAACGACGGCCAGCCGATTTTCCTGTCGAACCATGCCGGCGGCATTCTTGGCGGCATTTCGACCGGTCAGCCTGTCATCGCCCGCTTCGCGATCAAGCCGACCTCGTCGATCCTGACCGAGCGCCAGTCGATCGATGCCGACGGCAAGAATGTCGATATCCGCACCAAGGGTCGCCACGACCCCTGCGTCGGCATCCGCGCCGTGCCGATCGGCGAGGCGATGATCGCCTGCGCCATCGCCGACCACTACCTTCGAGACCGCGGCCAGACCGGCCGGCTGAAATAGGAACGTTCCCATGCCTTACGATCAGAAGCGCGTCGTAGACGCTATCCGGGCCTTCGAGGCCGGCGAAATCGTTGTCGTCGTCGATGACGACGGCCGCGAGAACGAAGGCGATCTTATCGTTGCCGCTGTTCACTGTACGCCGGAAAAGATGGCCTTCATCGTGCGCCACACCTCGGGCATCGTCTGCACGCCGATGCCGAAGGAAGAGGCCAAGCGCCTCGGCCTCAACGCCATGGTCGCGGAAAACGACAGCGCGCATACGACGGCCTTCACCGTCACCGTCGACTTCAAGCACGGCACGACGACGGGCATCTCCGCCGACGACCGCACCCTGACGGTGCGCAACCTTGCCAACCCGAATGTCGGCGCCTCCGACTTCGTGCGCCCCGGCCACATCTTCCCGCTGGTCGCCCGCGAGGGTGGCGTTCTGATGCGCTCGGGCCATACGGAAGCCGCCGTCGATCTCTGCAAGCTCGCCGGCCTGCCGCCGATCGGCGTGATCTGCGAACTGGTCAACGATACCGGCAGCGTGATGCGCGGGCCGCAGGTATCGAGCTTTGCCGAAGAGAACGGCCTCAAGCTGGTCTCCGTCGCCGACCTCATCGCATACCGCCAGCGCAAGGAAACGCTGATCCAGCTGCAGGCGAGCTTCGACGTCGAAACGCCGTTCGGCAAGGCCAAGGCCCACAGCTACTCGCTGCCTTGGGATCCGATGCAGCATCTCGCCGTCGTCTTCGGCGACATCCGCGACGGCATCGACATTCCGGTGCGCCTGCACACGGAAAGCGTCGTGGACGACCTGTTCGGCAAGCGCTCGGTCGATCACTACATGAAGAAGATCGCAGAGAAGGGTCGCGGCGTCATCGTCTATCTGCGCGAAGGTTCTGTTGGCGTCGGCCACCAGGACAACGGCCGCAAGGCTTTGGGCCAAGGCCGCGAAGCGCATGCGGAAGCGCAAAACCGTGAAAGCGAATGGCTGGAAATCGGTCTCGGTGCGCAGATCCTGAAGGATCTCGGCGTCAGCTCGATCAAGCTCTTGACCCGCAGCGAGCGCCACTATGTCGGCCTCGAAGGCTTCGGCATCAAGATCGCCGAGACAGAGATCGGCTGAGGCCGGTGAGATGATCAGCCGGCGGGTAAGGCCCGCCGGTTCGACATTCGTCAGGCGGCGATGCGCTTGAAGCGCGTTCGGACGTTCTGCATGTAATATTTACCCGGCGATTCAGACGTCACCATGGCGATGACATGGGCTTCGGCCACGCCTTCGAACATGCGCTCCTCGCCATTGTTCAGGCAGACACGCAATCTGCCGTCTTCCTGGCTGAAGTAGACCGCGTCGATCAGGGCGGACTTGACGGTAACGGGCTTCATCCGCGCGCGCTGCTCGCTCAACGAAACGATCGAACTGGTCGCCGCGGCGCGGGCGTCGCGACGGTTACGCATCAGTGCTCTGACCCTGCGGGCGAGGCTGTTCCATGCCGCCCATGCGGCGTATCTGATCGCTCGTGTTTTCATGCTGCGATCGTAGGCGAACGGTCCTTAAGAAGTTCGCGAAGAAGCATGGTAAACCCCCGTCAAGATTAACAGGCGGTAATCATCTAAAATGCGAACTATCTCAACGATGACAATCGCTTAGCCGCGCCAACCATCCAGCATTTCGACCCGCTCGACGCCGGCGAACCGGGCGACGCGATCAAGCTCCGCTGCGAGCTTTTCAAGACGGCCGGCGGAGGGTTTTACGCCCGGCTCCAGCCACAGGCGTTTGACGTCGAGCGAGCCCTTCTTACGGTCCGCCTTCATATCGATGCGGCCGATCAGGCGATCCCCTTCCAGCAGCGGAAAGACGTAATAGCCATATTCGCGCTTGGGCTCGGGGACGAAGATTTCGATGCGATAGAAGAAACCGAAGAGGCGTTCGGTGCGGTTGCGGTCGCGGATCATCGGATCGAAGGGGCTCAACACCCGGATGCGCGGTGGTGCTGCTGCGTAATCGTCGAGCGTATCGAGGAAATCCGAAAAGGCCCAAGAGGGGCGCGGCTTGCCGCCCAATGCCGGCTCGATCAGGATCTCGGTCAGTTCATCGCGGTGGGCGGTGACCCAGCCCTTGGCCTCGTCAGGCGAGACCAGCGCCCAGAAGGCCGCTACCTCGCCATGGGTGGCAAAGCCCAGCCTTGTCAGCGCGCTGCGGCAGGCCCAGTCCACGAATTCCTCGCGGCTGACCTCCGGCTCGTGAAACTCGGCCGGGATGACGCGCTCGACCAGATCATAGACCTTCTGGAAATTCGAGCGGCTCGAGATGGCGAACTTGCCGGTGCGCCAGAAATATTCGAGCGCCGTCTTGTTGGGATGCCAGTTCCACCAGCCGCCGGAGACGTGACCATCGGCCTTGATTTCGCGGGCCATGATGGCGCCGTCGCGGCTCACCCGCTCGTAGGTCTCGTCGAAGGCATCCTCGAAGCCCTCGCCGCGCCATTTGCGCCAGCGATCCACCAAGACCTCCTCCTCGCGGCGGAACTTGTGCTTCCAATAGCGGAAGTAGCTACTCGGCAGGATGGAGGCGTCGTGCGTCCAGTGCTCGAACAGCGCGCCGTCCTTTTCCAGAAGCGCCGTCAGGTGCTCGCGCTTGTAGGTCTGGTTGCGCGAAAAGAGGATCTGGTGGTGGGCGCGCTCCACCCACTGGATGCTGTCGATCTGCACGAAGCCGAGATCGTGGATCAGCTGCAGCAGGCCGGGTTTGGTGAGCACGCGATTGGGCGGGGCGCTCAGGCCCTGCTTGGCCAGAAAGATGCGGCGGGCGTCGGCATTGGAGATCAGCTTCGTCATGGCAGCGATGATAATCCGGAAAATGTTCCTAGCCACCCGAATATGGCGGGTTCGGGCGAGGATGCAATGGGGTCAGGTCGCGTCGCGTTTTGATCTTCCCTCCGGCCGCATTCGTTTATAGAACGGCGCTTCACCTCAGGGGGGACGCAGTGAATATCCGTTTCGAAAGCGCCGGTGTCAGCTACGGGTCGCGGACTGCGCTGCAGCCGCTGACGTTGGAGCTCACCGAAAAGCGCATCGCCATCATCGGGCTGAACGGCTCCGGCAAGACGACCTTCGCGCGGCTGATCAACGGCTTGACCAAGCCGACGTCAGGCCGCGTCATCGTCAACGGGCGCGACACATCGGATGAGAAGGCAGCGCTCGGCGATGTCGGCTTCATCTTCCAATCGCCGCAGAACCAGATCATCCTGCCTGTCGTGCGAGATGATATCGCCTTCGGGCTGAAGAGCCGCGGACTTGCGAAGGCCGCGATCGAGGCGAGGGTGACCGAGGTGCTCGACCGCTTCAATGCCGGGCATCTGGCCGAGCGGCGAGCGCACGAGCTTTCCGGCGGCGAACTGCAGATGGCGGCACTCTGCTCGGTGCTCGCCACCGGCCCCGATATTCTCATTCTCGACGAGCCGACCAACCAGCTCGACCTGCGCAACCGCGGGCTCGTGCAGGGGCTGATCGAGAGCCTGCACGAAAGCGCCATCGTCATCACCCACGATCTGGAGCTGATCGCCGACTATCCGCGCGTGCTGGTGTTCCACCAGGGACAACTGGCGGCCGATGCGCCGGCCGCCGAGGCAATCGCCCGCTACCGGGAGCTCGCGGCCTGATGCAATCGCTCTATGTCGAGGGCAATAGCCGGCTGCACCTGATCTCTGCGCGGGTGAAGCTCATCGTGCTTGCCGCACTCGGCATCGCGCTATTCGCCACCGCCAACATCGCGCTGCTCGGCTTTGCCGTCGTTGCCACCGGCGCCGCCTACTTCGGCATCGGCATGCCGGTTCGTGCAGCCCTTGCGCGCTTGAAGCCGATCCTTCTCACCATTCTGATCGTCGCCGTCTTCAGCCTCGCCTTCAATCCATGGCATGGCGCCGTCGTGGCGCTACTCAGGCTGACAGCGCTGATGCTGTTTGCCGCGAGCGTGACCGCGACCACCACGATCGCCGCCTTCATGGACGAGATCACGCTTGCCGCCCGGCCGCTGGAGCGGCTCGGGCTCGTGCGGGCCGACGATGTCGGGCTTGCCGTCGGGCTGGTTGTGCGATTCGTGCCTGAAATCATCGGCCGCTACCACGCGATTGCCGAGGCGCACCATGCGCGCGCGCTGAAGGTACGCCCATCGACGGTGCTGGTGCCGTTGATCATCCTGACGCTGAAGGATGCTGATAACATCGCGGCTGCGATTGACGCGCGCGGTATTCGGCGGCATGTGGATTAGCACCTATTGAACCACGGAGCCATCATGAGCACCCGAGACCTCGTTCTGTCCGCCCTGTTTGCCGCCATCATCGTCGCGCTCGGCATCCTGCCGCCGATCACGCTCGGCTTCATTCCGGTGCCGATCACGGCGCAGTCGCTCGGCGTGATGATGGCCGGCGTGGTGCTCGGCGCCCGGCGCGGCACGGTGGCGGTGCTGATCGTGCTGGTGCTTGTTGCGATCGGCCTGCCTGTTCTCTCCGGCGGACGCGGCGGGCTGGCGGCTTTCGCGGCACCCACCACCGGCTTCCTGATCGGCTGGGTCTTCGCCGCATTCACGACGGGCTATATCAGCGAGCGGCTGGTGAAGCACGGCCAGGCGGCCGGCATGCAGCTGACCGGCTTCTTCTTTGCGGCCATGATGGGCGGGATCGTCGTGCTCTATGCCTTCGGCATCGTCTATCTTGCCTTTGCCGCGCAGATCGGCCTGAAGGCGGCGTTTACCGGCTCGATGGCCTTCATTCCCGGCGACGTGATCAAGGCCTTCGTGGCGGCGCTGGTCGGCCGCGCGGTCATGGCCGGCTATCCGCTGCTGCCGGTTAAAGGCTAAGCCAGAACCTAGTTCATGAAACCGTAGAGCCAGTCCCGCGTCACCTCTGGCAGCGGGACCGGTGCCTTGTCCTCGCGGGTCTGCGCCTGCCAGACGATCTCGACCTCGGCGGCGCGCTCATCGCCACTATCCACCGCGATGATGAAGCCGACGGAGCGCACGCCGATCTTGTCGACGGCGGTGGTAAACAGCACCATTTCGTCATAGCGCAGAGGCCGGTGCAGGATGCAGGTGATCTTGCTCGCCACATAGAGCGGCTCGTCTGCCAAATCAGGGCGCTCGGACCAGAATTTCGCCAGAGCGGATTCTGCATAGGAGATGTAGGAGCCGAGGAACATCTGGCCGTTCATGTCCACATCGCGAAACGGCACGTGGATCTGCACAATGTTGGAGCGCATCGCAGCGTTCATCGATTTCCCCCAGTCTCAGCCTTTGCTATTGCGCAATTCCGAACGCAAAACCGTGCTACACTTTTGCTGGAATTGCTTTAGCCCCCCAAGAATAACCGCCTGCTAATATTATGTAAACGAAGGCGAAAGGCGTATGACAGCGCAGGATTGTTGAAATCGCGAGCCCCTACCCCATCTGCTGTGGAACATGACGAGGCAGGCAGATAGAGTGATTGCATGAGCACCCGCCTTTACGAACATCCGATCTTTCTGGAACACATCACGCCCGAGGGCCACCCCGAGCGATCCGACCGGTTGCGGGCGCTGAACGTGGCGCTGGGGCATCCGCATTTCGACCGGCTGGACCGCCAGCAGGCGCCGCAGGCATCCGAGGACGCCGTGCTTCTGGCGCATCCCGAAGAGCATCTTTTCGCCGTGATGCGGCAGGTGCCGGAGGAAGACGGCGAGATCAACCAGCTCGAGGCCGACACCTATGCCAGCCCAAAAAGCCTGCAGGCAGCGCTGACCGGGATCGGTGGCGCGATGGCGGCCGTGGATGACGTCTTCACAGGCAAGGCGGACAATGTCTTCGTCGCCTCGCGACCACCAGGCCACCACGCCGAGAAATCCAAGGCGATGGGCTTCTGCTTCTTCAACAACGCCGCCATCGCCGCCCGCCACGCTCAGCGCAGGCACGGCGCCGAGCGCGTGGCGATCGTCGATTGGGACGTGCACCACGGCAACGGCACGCAGGACATCTTCTGGGACGACCCATCCGTGCTGTTCTGCTCGACGCACCAGATGCCGCTCTATCCCGGCAGCGGCGCCAAGAACGAAACCGGCGCGCACGATACGATCGTCAACGCACCGCTTTCGCCCAATGTCGGCAGCGAGCATTTCCGCGAGGCGTTCAAATCCCGCGTGCTGCCGGCGCTGAACGACTTCCGCCCCGACCTGATCATCATCTCGGCCGGCTTCGACGCGCACCACCGCGACCCGCTGGCGCAGATCAACCTCGTTGGCGAGGACTTCGACTGGGCGACCGGCCGGCTGCTCGAAGTGGCCGACAAAAGTGCCGGCAACCGGGTCGTCAGCCTTCTGGAAGGCGGCTATGATCTTGAGGGCTTGGCCGAATCGGCCGGGCTGCATGTTTTGAGAATGATGAAGGGTTGAGCATGACCGACAACGCCAAGCCGGAGGTTTCCGGCCTCTCTTTCGAAAAGGCTGTCGCCGAACTCGAAAGCATCGTCGCCCGGCTGGAACGCGGCGACGTGGCGCTGGACGAGTCCATCGAGATCTACGAGCGCGGCGAAGCGCTGAAGAAGCATTGCGAGACGCTGCTTTCGGCGGCTGAAAACCGGATTGAGAAGATCAGGCTTGACCGCGCGGGCAAGCCGCAGGGCGTGGAGCCGCTGGACGGGGCTTGAGGTATAGAGCAGCTGGACGACGCGTCAGAGCGGCGCGCGCAGGGCGGCGGTGCCTTCAAGATAATCTCGACGCGCATCCAACTCTCCGCCCTCATCCCTGTGCTCGTCACAGGGATCCAGCGCGATCAAGCCCTTGATCACAATAGACTCTTTTCGCCGCGCAGACGCGCGTCGGCTGGATTCCTGTGACAAGCACAGGAATGAGGGAGGTAAAGGCTGTGCCCGAGTGAATGGGCTCAGGCGCCTTTAATAGCGGTCATCTCTCTCTCCACGAACATCCCCAGCAAACCCTCTTGGCCAGCGCCCAGATCGCGGTCTATCATCCCCGAAACACCAAAGGGGACGGCGAGCATGACAGATAGATTGAAGGGCAAGATCGCGATTGTCTCGGGCGGGGCGACCGGCATGGGCGGGGCGGCGTCGAGACTGTTTGCGGCCGAGGGCGCGAAGGTCGCGATCATCGATCGCAATGGCGAGGCGGCGGCTGAGACGGTGCGTGATATCCGCGCCGCAGGTGGCGAGGCCGATTTCTGGACGGCCGATGTGTCCGACGAAACGGCGGTGAACGCGGCGGTCTCCGACATCGAGGCTCGCTACGGCGCGGTGACCGTGCTCTTCAACCATGCCGGCACGATCGTCATCAAGCCGTTCCTGGAAACCACGCTTGAGGAATGGGACTGGCTGCATGCCGTCAACGTGCGATCAATGTTCCTGATGACCAAGGCGGTGCTGCCGAAGATGATTGCGGCCGGCGGCGGGTCGATCGTCTGCACCTCGTCGATCTCGGCGGTGGCGGCGACGCCTATGGAGGTGCTCTACGACACGACCAAGGGCGCCGTGCACATGTTCGCGCGCGCCATCGCCGTCGAGTTCCGCGACCGCAACATCCGCTGCAACGCAGTCTGCCCCGGCTTCATCCGCACGCCGCACGGCCTGCGCGAGGTGGCCGACCTGCAAAAGCTCGGCGTCGACGTCTCCGACGCTGCGATTGCGGCGCAGCAGGGACGCATCGGCGAGCCGGAGGATGTGGCGCGGGCGGCGCTTTATTTGGCCAGCGATGAGTCGAGCTTCGTCAACGGAGCGCATCTGTTCGTCGACAACGGGTTTACGGCGATGTGATTGGCGGAGCGGCTTGGCCGATTGTGGCGGCGTCTCGACCAAGTCGCAGAGGTCGATTATATTGGCGATATGGACAAGGATCAGGTCATAGCGATCATTCGTAAGCATGAGGACGCGCTCAGGGCTGAGGGCGTTCTTGGGCTTTCGCTGTTCGGGTCAGTCGCTCGCGGCGAAGCGACTGCGGAGTCGGATATCGATGTCATTGTTGAGCTTACGGACGAGGTCCTGCATTCCGGCTTTGGATATTTCGGGACGCTGTATCGTCTCAAAGAAAGACTTGAAGATATCACCGGCCGGCCTGTCGACGTCATCTCGGAACCGATCGAGAAGCCTCGCCTCGCCAAAGAGATCGAAAGAGACCGCCAAGTTGCCTTCTAGCAAACCATGGCTCCGCCTGGCCGACATCACCGATAACAGTCGAAAGATACTGGCCTATACCGAGGGCATGACCTACGCTGAGTTCGTTGCAAACGAGATGGCTGCTGATGCGAGCGAGCGCTGTATCTCGCGCATTTCGGAGGCTGCGGTCAAACTCGGCAGCTTCGCCGAAGAGCTGCTGCCCGGCCACGACTGGCAAGCGATACGCGGCATCGGCAATATCCTTCGCCACGACTATGAAGACGTCATGCTGCCGCGTATCTGGGAGCTGATTAAAAAGAATATTCAACCACTTCTCAGAGATATAGAGTTGGCGATCGAAGCTCACGAAGCGGCCGACAAGTAAGCTCACCACTTTCGCGATTGCTCGCCGGGCTCGAAACACTCCTCGCAATACAGCCCGACCGAAATGGAACGCTTCCCAACCTCTATAGCGCGATCACCGTGCTGATCTCCGTGTAGTCGGCATGCAAGCCATCGGCATCGCGTTCGATCAGCCCGGCGCGGGAGAAGATATCGACGTCATCATGAACACGGCGATAGTCGCGTTTCAGGCTCTTAGCCAGCCCTGAAATGCTTGTCCGTGGATTGCTGCGTAGGTAACGGAGCAGTTCGAGCTGCTTGGCCGTCATCGTGCGCGCGAAGACTTCCCAATCGACGAAGGTTAGGTATTCCTCGGAAACGGGCTGGCCCGCCTCGGCGCGCTGCCATGCGCCGATGAAGCGCTTGTCGGCATCTTCGAAGGAACCGCCAACATGCATGTCGATGGTCTTGCTCATATCGTCTCGCCTCTTGCGTGGTCCATACTGTCGGTGATCACTGTCGCCCGTCAATCGCCCCGAGCCTGCCTTCTGGTCATCGGGCACGATAGCCGATAAACTCCCCACTTTCGCCAACGGAGACACCAATGTCCTTCTTCCCCGGCAAAGACCCTCTCCCCGGCGATGCCTTTGCCTGCGACGCCATCGAGAACCTGATCATCCCGCGCACCAGCGATATCGGCGGGTTTCAGGTCAGGCGAGCGCTGCCGACCCGGCAGCGGCGGCTGGTGGGGCCGTTTATCTTTTTCGATCGGATGGGGCCGGCGATCTTGAAGCCGGACGAGGCGCTGGATGTGAAGCCACATCCGCATATCGGGTTGTCGACGGTCACCTATCTCTTCGATGGCGAGATCAGGCATCTCGATAGCCTCGGGACCGAGAAGGTGATCCGGCCCGGCGATATCAACCTGATGACGGCTGGGCGCGGCATCGTGCATTCGGAGCGTACGCCGGATAATCTGCGTGGCCATCCGCTTTTGATGTCCGGTCTGCAGACGTGGCTGGCGCTGCCCGATGACAAGGAGGAGATCGATCCCTCCTTCGCGCATACGGAAAAGAGCGAGATGCCGCTCATCGACGAACGTGGGGTGCGCGGGCGGGTCGTCATCGGTGCGTTCGAGGGCATGACCTCGCCGGTGAGCGTGTTTTCCGACACGCTCTATGCCGATATCAATCTCGATGCCGGCGCGAAGTTCCCGTTCGGCGCCGCGCATGAGGAGCGGGCGATCTATGTGCTGTCTGGCGAAGTGGTGATCGCGGGCGACCGATTCGCGGCCGATCAGCTGCTGGTATTCCGTCCGGGTGACGCCATCACGCTAGAAGGCGGTGCCCAGGGCTGTCATCTCATGCTGTTTGGCGGAGCGGCGCTGAACTCGAAGCGCTACATCTGGTGGAACTTCGTTTCCTCGTCGAAAGAGCGCATCGAAAAGGCCAAGGAGGAGTGGCGCACCGGCCGTTTCGACATCGTTCCGGGGGATGAAGAGGAATTCGTCCCTTTGCCGGAGTAGCGTTCTCCTCTAGAAAGGATCCTTGCGGTTCTTGAAATCGACTTCTTTCACCGCAACTTATGGCCTAAAGGCTATGTGCCCCAAAACGCCTGGAAAAGACGACAAGAACAAGAACGACAAGAAAGAGTGCCTCCCGTGACACAACCGCCGAAGACGCCGCTGCTGGACAAGGTCATTTATCCGGCCGACCTCCGAAAGCTGGAGGATCGCGACCTGCCGCAGCTTGCGCGCGAGGTGCGCGACGAGATGATCGACGCGGTGTCGAAGACGGGCGGACATCTGGGCGCAGGCCTTGGCGTCGTCGAACTGACGATCGCCATCCACAATGTCTTCAACACGCCCGACGACAAGCTGATCTTCGATGTCGGGCACCAGTGTTATCCGCACAAGATCCTGACCGGCCGGCGCGACCGCATCCGCACGCTGCGCCAGGAAGGCGGGCTCTCGGGCTTTACCCGCCGCGCCGAAAGCGAATACGACCCCTTTGGCGCAGCACACTCCTCGACCTCGATCTCGGCCGGCCTCGGCATGGCTGTCGCGGCAGATCTCTCCGGCTCGAAGCGCAACGTCATCGCGGTGATCGGCGACGGCGCGATGTCGGCCGGCATGGCCTATGAGGCGCTCAACAATGCCGGCGCGCTCGATGCGCGGCTGATCGTCATCTTGAACGACAACGACATGTCGATCGCGCCGCCGACCGGCGCCATGAGCGCCTACCTGGCGCGCCTCGCCTCGGGCCGCACCTATATGGGCATGCGCGAAGTCGGCAAGAAGCTGACAAGCTACCTCGGCAAATCGGTCGATCGTGCCATTACCCGCGCCGTCGAGCATGCGCGCGGCTACGTGACCGGTGGCACCATGTTCGAGGAAATGGGCTTTTATCATATCGGGCCGATCGACGGGCACTCCTTCGAGCATCTGCTGCCCGTGCTGCGCAATGTGCGCGACAATGCGCATGGGCCGGTGCTGATCCATGTCGTCACGCAGAAGGGCAAGGGCTATGCGCCAGCGGAAGCTGCCGCCGACAAGTATCACGGCGTCAACAAGTTCGATGTCATCACCGGCGCGCAGGCGAAGGTGAAGCCGAATGCGCCGAGCTACACCAATGTGTTTGCCGAAGCGCTGGTGCAGGAAGCCGAGCTCGACGACAAGATCGTTGGCATCACCGCCGCCATGCCTAATGGTACGGGTCTGGACAAGCTGGCAAGCGTGTTTCCGTCGCGCTGTTTCGATGTCGGCATTGCCGAGCAGCATGCCGTGACCTTCGCCGCCGGACTTGCCGCCGAGGGCTACAAGCCGTTTACAGCACTCTACTCGACCTTCCTGCAGCGCGCCTTCGACCAGGTGGTGCACGATGTGGCAATCCAGGGCCTGCCGGTGCGCTTCCCGATCGACCGCGCCGGCTTCGTCGGCGCCGACGGGCCGACGCATGCGGGCTCCTTCGACACGACTTTCCTTGCGACGTTGCCGGGCTTCGTCGTCATGGCCGCCGCCGACGAGGCGGAGCTGAAGCACATGGTGCGCACGGCCGCCGCCTATGACGCCGGCCCGATCTCGTTCCGCTATCCGCGCGGCGAAGGCGTGGGCGTCGAGATGCCGGTGCGTGGCGAAATCCTGCAGATCGGCAAGGGCCGCATCGTCAAGGAAGGCACCAAGGTGGCGCTGCTCTCCTTCGGCACGCGCCTGGCGGACTGCATGCTGGCGGCAGAAGACCTCGATGCCGCAGGGCTTTCGACCACGGTCGCCGACGCGCGTTTCGCCAAGCCGCTCGACCACGACCTGATCCGCCAACTGGCGCGTCACCACGAGATGCTGATCACCGTTGAAGAAGGTGCCGTTGGCGGCTTCGGCAGCCATGTGCTGCAGTTCCTCGCGACCGAGGGTCTGCTCGACAACGGGCTGAAGGTGCGCTCGCTTGTCATGCCGGATCTCTGGGTGGAGCAGGCGAAGCCCGAGGTGATGAACGCGCAGGCCGGGCTCGATCGGGCCGGGATTGTCGGCACCGTGTTCAAGGCGCTTGGGCGGCCGGCGGCTGTCGGGTTTGCTGGGTAAGTGGAGCGTGTGTGGTCGGTGATTGATCGACCTCATTGCTTTGCTGAAATAGCTAGCTCCGCGCCAGCATTACCCCCCTCTGCCCTGC
>UBJO01000084.1 GCA_900465665.1 Hyphomicrobiales bacterium | reverse complement strand
AGGGTTGGGGAGGGGTCTTTTGTTCATGCGATTCTCTGCCCGCCCTTACGCCACCGTCTCGCCAATCGCGCAGCGTCCGCCCTCGCAAACCTCTCCCACCACTTCGTCGACAATTCCGAGCAGGCTTTCCAAGCTTTCCCTTGTATGATAGGGTACCCCCCTATCCTATATCGAGAAGATCATGTCCCACACCCAGCACAACAAGAAAAAGCTGATCGCCCGCATCAACAGGCTGAAGGGCCAGATGGATGCGGTGGAGCGGGCGCTCGAGGCGGAAAAGCCCTGCGGCGAGATCCTGCAGCTGCTCTCTTCCATCCGCGGCGCGCTGAACGGGCTGACCGGCGAGGTGCTGGATGATCACCTGCACGAGCATGTCCTGCACGCTGCCGACGAGAAGGCGCGCAGCGAGGCCGTCGAGGAAATTTCCGAGGTTCTGAGAACCTACATCCGCTGATGCGCCTGAGGGCGCGAGACCACTGACGAGACCACCGACAAGGAGCGTGCGATGAGCGCACAGACAAGCAGCCTGCAGCACGAGCACGTCTTCCTCGGCGAGGACCATGACCGCAATACCCGCCGCATCTGGCTGGTCATCGCGTTGACCGCCTCGATGATGGTGGCCGAGATCGCCGCCGGTACATGGTATGGCTCGATGGCGCTGGTCGCCGATGGCTGGCACATGTCGACCCATGCGAGCGCCATGCTGATCTCGGCGCTGGCCTATCTCTATGCCCGCCGCCAGGCCCACAATCCGCGCTTCACCTTCGGCACCGGCAAGCTCGGTGATCTCGCCGGTTTCGCCAGCGCCATCATTCTGGTGCTGATCGCGCTGCTCATGGCCTATGAAAGCGTGCTGCGCATCGCCAATCCGGTTCCGATCAGCTTCTCCCAGGCCATCGGCGTCGCGGTCCTCGGCCTCGCCGTCAATGTGCTGAGCGCCTGGCTGCTGAAGGATGATCATCATCACCACGGCCACGCGCATGGCCACGGCCACGGGAGCCACGCGCCCCACGGCGATCACGCACATCACGGCTCCCACGCCCATCACGGAGATCATGCGCACCATGGCTCCCACGTCCATCATGGCGACCACGCCAGCCACGCCCCGCGCGCCACCGACAACAACATGCGCGCCGCCTATGTCCACGTCATCGCCGACGCGCTGACATCAGTGCTCGCCATCGCGGCACTTCTGCTCGGCAGCCTCTATGGCTGGCTCTGGCTCGATCCGCTGATGGGCATCGTCGGCGGCGTCATCATCGCGCAATGGGCCTGGGGCCTGATGAAGGCGTCGGGCGCCGTTCTGCTCGACACACTGCCTGCGGCGGGCGATCTGCCCAAGGCGATCCGCAAGGTCGTCGAGGCCGATGGCGACGAGATCACCGACCTGCACGTCTGGCAGGTCGGCCCCGGCCACCATGCGGCCATCGTCGCGGTCGCCACATCGGCCCCCCGCGCGCCGTCCTTCTACAAGGAGAAGCTCGCGACGCTCGGCCAATTGTCGCATGTGACGGTCGAGGTCACGCCGATGGCGGCCAAAAAGGCCGCCTGAGATAGTTCATGCCAGAGAAGGGCTTGATGCCGGGAATGCGAATCTGAAAGATCAACGCATTCCGATGGCGAAGGCGCGGGCGACGCAAGCGGGCCACAATCCCGCTTTAACCCGGTTCCCACCATTCTTAATTGATGCCTTCATCGATTCTGGCAGAGGTCTTTTCATGCATCGCTTTTCGATCCGCCGCCGCACGCTGCTCGGCTCTGCATTGCTCGCCCCGGCGCTGTTCCTGCCGGGGATCGTTCGCGCCGAAGACAGCGACGACGAGATCGACCGCCGCATCGGCGCGCTGGAAAAGCAGATCGGCGGACGCATCGGCGTATCGGTCATCGATACCGAGACCAACATCTCCTTCGGCTATCGCGAGACCGAGACCTTCCCGATGTTCAGCACCTTCAAGGTGCTCGCCGCCGCCATGGTGCTGTCGCGCGTCGACAAGGGCGAGGAAAATCTCGAACGCCGCGTGGTCTACGAGAAAGAGCAGCTCATCGCCTATTCGCCCGAAACCGAGAAGCACGTCGGCGGCGAGGGCATGAGCGTCGGCGATCTCTGCAAGGCGGCGATCACGCTGAGCGACAATACCGCGGCCAATCTCATCCTCGAAAGCCTCGGCGGCCCGAAGGAACTGACCAACTGGCTGCGCACGCTCGGGGACGGCTCCACCCGGCTCGACCGTATCGAGCCCGATCTCAACGATATCGCCAAGGACGATCCGCGCGACACCACGACGCCCGATGCCATGCTCGACACGCTCGGCAACATCGCGCTCGGCTCGGTCCTGTCCGAACCCTCGCAAAAGACGCTGATCGAGTGGATGGTCGCCAACACCACGGGCAACGAACGCCTGCGCACTGGCCTTCCGGAAACCTGGAAGATCGGCGACAAGACCGGTACCGGCAAGAACGGCTCCGCCGCCGACATCGCCATCTGCTGGCCCCCCGGCCACGGCCCCATCCTGATCGCCGTCTACGTCACCAACGCCACGGTTGCAACCGCCGAGATCAACCCGGTGTTCGCCGAGGTCGGGCGGATCGTGGCGGAGATGGCGTGAGGAGAGGCTGGAAATAGAGTATGTGGATCAATAGGATAAAGCAAGAAAGTGAATCTTGCTCGCATCTCGTTGAATCAATCTCTTAGCAGTTGGCTCCACCCTTGAGGTGCAGGCGAAGCGCCCCCATCCTCTCCCTCATTCTCGCCCTTGTGGCGGGAATCCAGCCGACGCGCGTCCGCGCGGCGAGAAGACTCTTCTTCGACCAAATGCTGGGAGCAGGTCATTCACGGCGCAGACGCGCCGTGGCTGGATTCCTGTCACAACGACAGGAATGAGGGTGGAGTTTGTGGCGCCGGGAGAGTCCTATCGCGGCGGCAGCAAACATGGGCCGCGACCTCGCGTCCCGGCAGCTGCGACCCGCCGACCCCTCACACCGCGCCGACATCCGCCGCAGCACTCTCGCCCTTGTCGTCATTGCCCGTCAGCTGGCGCTTCACCTCGTCGGCGATCTGCTTTTCGATCGCCGCGCGGTCGTCCATCGACATACCCTTCAGGCTGTCTTCGGTCATCCCGAGGCTGTCGAGCACCTGCTTGCGGATGCGTTCGGCGAGCGTCATGTTGGCGAGGTCGCTGAATTCGCTGACGATGGCGTCGTGGCGGGCTTTGGCGTCGTCTTCCACGCCTGACATCGTCTGGCTCTCGTCGGTCGCCTGCAGCGCCCACATCGTGCCGGAGATGGATGTCGGCGTCGTGCTGGGCGCAAGCGATGCGCCGCTCTGGCGAACGCTGTCTTCGATCGTCATCGGCTGCTGCTTGTTGCGCTGGCCGGATTGCTGGAAAAGATTGCCCAAGCCATAGGTGCTTGAGATGCTGTCGCCGATCTTCATGAAAATTCCCCCTGAGACAACGCACGGAAGAATTGCGTCGAAAGCCTGCGCCAGCCTTTCGTTGTCATAATCACGCGCTGCCATCGGAGGCCCAAACGCAAAATGGCCGCCCGGAGGCGGCCATTTCGGTGGTCGTTGAAGCCGCTTAGGGCAGCGTGTAGGCGATGACGTAGTCGCCCGGCTTGGTGCCGATCGATCCGTGTCCGCCGGCCACCATCACGACATACTGCTTGTTGTCCGAGGTCGTGTAGGTCATCGGCGTCGACTGGCCACCAGCCGGCAGGCGGGCCTGCCACAGCTGCTTGCCGTTGGTCACGTCGTAGGCGCGAAGGTAGTCGTCGACCGCAGCACCGAGGAAGGCAACGCCGCCCTTGGTGATGATCGGGCCGCCGATGCCGGGAACGCCGAGTTTGAAGGGCATCGGAAGCGGGCTCATGTCGCGAACCGTGCCGTTCACCAGCTTGTAGGCGGTCTTGCCCGTGGTGAGATCGGCGCCGGCGACGTAACCCCATGGCGGTGCCTGGCAGGGGATGCCGAGCGGGCCGAGGAACGGACCCATGACCACGCCGTAAGGCGCGCCGTCATTGCGGTTCAGGCCCTGTTCGCTGCCCTTTTCGCCTGCACTCTTCGGCGGGATGTCGGCTGCAGGAACCAGGCGCGAGGTGAAGGCGAGATAGGTCGGCATGCCGAACATGATCTGCCGTTCAGGATCGACCGCGACAGAGCCCCAGTTGAAGGTGCCGAAATTGCCCGGATAGACGATTGTGCCTTCCAGCGATGGCGGCGTATAGCGGCCTTCATACTTCAAGCGGTGGAACTCGATGCGGCACACGAGCTGATCGAACAGCGACACGCCCCACATGTTCTTCTCCTGCAGCGGTGGCGGCGAGAAGGTGAGGTCGGAGATCGGCTGCGTCGGCGCAGCATGGTCCTCGGGGATCGTGCCCTGCGGCGCGGGGATTTCCTTGAACGGAATGATCGCCTCGCCAGTGCGGCGGTCGAGCACATAGAGGTCGCCCTGCTTGGTGGGAGCCACGAGTGCCGGAACGACCGTACCGTCAGCCTTCTTCATATCGAAGAGAACGGGCTGTGCCGGAACGTCCATGTCCCACAAGTCGTGATGCACGAACTGCTGGACCCAGCGCAACTGGCCGGTCTTCATGTCCAGAGCAACGACCGACGACGAGAATTTCTCGACATTGGCGCTTCTGTTCATGCCGAGCTGGTCGGGGACTTGGTTGCCGAGCGGCACGTAGATCAGGCCGAGACCTTCGTCAGCCGACAGAACCGACCAGCTGTTGGGCGAGTTGGTCGTGTAGGTCTGGCCCTCGGGCAGCGGCGTCGTGACGTCGGGGTTGCCCGAATCCCAGTTCCAGACCAGCGCGCCGGTGTGGATGTCGAAGGCGCGGATGACGCCGGACTGCTCCTGGGTGGAGTAGTTGTCGTTGACGGCGCCGCCGATGATCAGCTTGCCGTCGATCGCCACCGGCGGCGAGGTCGAATAGTAGTAGCCGGCGGGGTTGTACTTCATGCCCTTTTCGAGGTGCAGCGTACCCTGTTCGGCGAAATCGGTGCAGACCTTGCCGTCGAGCGCGTCGAGCGCGATCAGGCGGGCATCGGCGGTCGGCAGGTAGACGCGGTCGACGCAGGGTGCGCCGGCAGCCGCTGCCGTGTCGTGGTAGTAGGTAACGCCACGGCACGTCTGGTGCTGTCGGTCGGGATTCATGCCGGAATTGGCGTCGAACTTCCACTTTTCCTTGCCGGTCTTGGCATCCAGCGCGATGGCAAGGTTGTGCGGCGTGCAGATGTAGAGCGTGTCGCCAACCTTGAGCGGCGTGACCTGGTAGGTCGTCTCGCCAACATCGTCCGGCCGCTTCACGTCGCCGGTCTGGTAGCGCCAAATCTCTTTCAGGTCCTTGACGTTGCTGACGTTCACCTGCTCCAGCGGCGAATAGCGCTGGCCGAAGGGCGTGCGGCCATACTGGTGCCACTCGCCGTCGGTCACCGTGCCGCCGAATGTCGTGGTGCCGGTCATGGCCGTCGGCAGGCTGCCGTTCTGGTCATGCGGGTCCGTCGTCATCGAGTAGCCGGCGACCACGATCGCGATCAGAACCGGAATGGCGAGCGGCCAAGGGCTGGCCGGGTAGGGCGCGCCGGTCGTGCCGGAAAAGCCGAGTGGACGGCGGATCCAGGGCGTAAGCAGCCACAGGCCGAGCAGGATGATCAGGCCACCGCGCGGTCCGAGCTGCCACCAGTCGAAGCCGACTTCGTTGATCGCCCAGACGAGCGAAACGACGACGAGCACGGCATAGACCCAAAGGGCCGACGCCTTGCGCTTCAAGAGCAGTGCAGCGGTCAGCAGGAACATGATGCCTGCGAAGAGATAGAAGAAGTTGCCACCGAGCAGCACGAGCCAGAGCCCGCCTCCGCCAAGTGCCAATCCTATCAGAATGAAGAGGATGGATGTTAAGACGATCGCCATCAGGCCGGTCTCCAACTGAAATGCATAAAGCTCCCGAGGGGTATCGGGAGTGGTCAGGAATGCACGCAAACGGCGAACAAGACATTTTGCCGCAAGCGTCATCAGCGGAAATAGAGCGGCCCCATCTGCCTTTCAACCGCCACAATATGGGGGGCTCAGAAGTGGCTAAAATATGCGACAGAATCCGGATTTAAGGGCGCGCGTTGAATCTGAACCTCGGTTCCCGTCACGAAAAAGCCATGAAAACCGGGCGTTTGGCCGCGACAAGCCACTGGAGGCGCGCTAGCGCCCTGGTAGTGGAATGCGGCCGGTCACGTCCCGCAAAATGTCTGCAGCACCCGCTCCTCGGGCTTGGGCGGCTGCATGTAGGCGGTAAACTCCGCGTGATCCTCATAGGGCTTGGCGAGAACGTCGAGCAGCGCTTCGAAGAGCGAGAAATCCGCATCCTCGACGGCGGCCGCGATCGCCTGCTCGATGCGGTGATTGCGCGAGATGAAGGCGGGGTTGACGCCAAGCATCGAGACGCTGCGTTCGGCAGCACTCGTCGTCTCGCGCGCAAGCCGCTCCCGCCAGCGCACCAGCCATTCCTTCGCCGCCGCGCTGTCGCTGAACGTCTCGAGGAATGCGTCTTCAGCGCCATCGTCGGCCGCTAGGTGCGACAGGCGCCGGAAGCTCAGCGTGAAATCCGCCTGTCCCACCTGCATCGTGGAAAGCAGCGACTGGATCAGCGAGAGATCGTCGTCTTCCACATCAGCAAGACCGATCTTCTCGCGCATTCCCCGCATCCAGTGCAGCTGGAAGCGCTCGCCGTAATCCTTGATGACCACATTGGCGATCTCCACCGCCTTGTCCTGATCGGCGTCGATCAGCGGCAGTAGCGTTTCGCCGAGCCGCGCCAGGTTCCACTGCCCGATGCCGGGCTGGCTGGCATAGGCATAGCGGCCGTTCTGGTCGATCGAGGAAAACACCTTGCCGGGATCATAGGCATCCATGAAGGCGCAGGGGCCGAAATCGATCGTCTCGCCCGAGACGGTCATGTTGTCGGTGTTCATCACGCCATGGATGAAGCCGATATGCAGCCACTTGGCGATCAGCGCCGCCTGTCGCTCGGCGATAGCCTCGAACAGCGCGATATAGGGATTGGCCCCGTCCTTCAGCTCGGGATAGTGCCGATCGATGACGTAGTCGGCGAGCGCCCGCACGCCCTCGGTATCGCCGCGCGCCGCAAAGAACTGGAAGGTGCCAACCCGGATATGGCTTGCTGCCACGCGGGTAAAGACACCACCCGGCAGGATCTGCTCGCGATAGACAGGCTGCCCCGTCGAGACCGCCGCCAACGCCCGCGTCGCCGGCACGCCGAGCGCATGCATGGCCTCGCTGACGATATATTCGCGCAACACCGGCCCGAGCGCCGCGCGCCCGTCGCCCCGCCGCGAAAACGGTGTCGCGCCCGCGCCCTTCAGCTGGATATCGCGGCGCCGGCCTTTGATGTCGATCACCTCGCCAAGCAGGATCGCCCGCCCGTCGCCGAGCTGCGGCACGAAGCTGCCGAACTGATGCCCCGCATAGGCCATCGCCAGCGGATCTGCGCCCTCAGGTACGAGATTGCCGGAAAAGATCGCCGCCCCATCGCGCTTCAGAAGCTCGACGTCGAGCCCGAGCTCTTGCGCCAGTGGCTCGTTGAGCTTGATCAGCCACGGCTCGGCGGCCGCGGACGGCGCCTGCCGGGCGAAGAAATTCTGCGGCAACCGCGCATAGCTGTTGTCGAAGGGGAAGGGGCGTGACGTCTGTGCAGGTGCAATGATCATAGGCTTTAGGTAGGGCTCAGGCCATGCCGGCGCAAGCGCTCATGCGCCGTGTGTTGGCCCAAAGTTCATCGGTTGCGCCCGCC
>UBJO01000122.1 GCA_900465665.1 Hyphomicrobiales bacterium | reverse complement strand
GGGAGGGGTTGGGGAGGGGACTTCCGTAATGTCGGACCCTTTCTCTACTCCGCAATCTCCGGCTCGATCAGCCGCGCCATGTTGCGCAGCGATTCCTGCCAGCCGAGATAGCAGGCTTCCGGCGGGATGAGGTCGGGGATGCCGGCCTGGGTGATGTTGATCTCGGTGCCGACGGAGACCTTCTTCAGTTCGACCGTCACTTCCATCTCGCCCGGCAGGTTGGGATCGTCGAAGCGGTCGACATAGCGCACGCGCTCGCCGGGCACGAGTTCGAGATATTCACCGCCGAAGGAATGGCTGTTGCCTGTGGTGAAGTTGCGGAACGACATCTTGAACGTGCCGCCGACGGTCGGCTCGAAATGGTGGACGCTGCAGGTGAAGCCGTTCGGCGGCAGCCACTTGGCCATCGCGTCGGCTTCGATGAAGGCGCGGTAGACCTTCTCGGGCTTGGTGGCGAGAACGCGGTGCAGGCGGATGGTGCTTGGCATGGGTTGTTCCTCCGAAGTTGATGCGATGGATAGGACCCCAAGGACGGGTGGCTGCTGGTTGATCCGACATCCGATCGGCATTTTGTTCAAGGGGCGGCAGATAGCGCCCAGCAAATCCGAACCCCACGCCCGAAACCGAAAGCCCCGCTCGGGGGACCGGGCGGGGCAAAATCATGTCGCTTCTCTTTTGAGCGGGATGCGCTTCCGTATTTTTGCAACGGCCTGCGCTGGGAAAAGCTTGCCCGAAAGGGGCGGAAGAGGGGCCGCACGGCCCGCTCTCACCTGCAATCAACAAGCTTACTTGCAGCTTTCAATCTGCTTCAGCGAAGCCGAAATGCCGGCCAGCGAATAGCTGTAGGACGTCGCCGTGCCCTTGCGCGAGGTGGCGTTGACGGTCATCGAGTGGCCGCCCTTCATGGCGGCAACCAGCGCCGGCTCCTGCGCGGCGTTCTCGACCCAGCCGGCCTTGTCCTTGGTGAACATCACGAAGGTCTTGTTGTCGATGACGACGTTGATCTTCGAGGCGTCCTTGACGGTGTAGCCCATCATCGCCTGCGGCTCGTAGGAGATGTTCTGGCCCGGGCGCTGCGAGACGATGAAGAAGTTCTCGCCGTGGTCGATGCCGGCGGGCTTCTTTTCGGTCGGCACCGAGAGGACGTAGCAGACGGTGCTGTTGCCCTGCTTGTAGGAATAGGCGCCCCAGGCCTGGAACTGCTGGATGCGGGTCGGCGCGGTAGAAGCGGCGGCGGCTGGCTGCTGCGCGGCTGCGGGCTTCTTGGACTGTGCGGATGCGATGCCGGCGCCGGCGAGAACGAGGGAAAGGGCGAGTACGGTACTTTTTACAAACATGGATATTCCTGCCGGTTCTTGCGATTCGAGCCCGAGCGAGCGGGCGGCGCATAATCACGATCTGCTTTATTTTGACTTAATTCAGGTTACCAAAGCGTCAACGCAGGCCGCGAGAAGTCCGTGCCTGTGCCATTTCCACCCGGGTGTCAATGTTGAGCGCCGGATTAACGCTCGGGATGATGTAGTCCGGAAATGATCTGAAACCATCGCTCTTAAGGAATTTAAGACATAAAGATAACGGCAAGAGTTTGACGTTTCGAAAAACCGATGTACGTGAATAAGGACTGGAAATCCGTCAAGGATTTCATCGAGCCAGGGGGCTTTCGAACGGAATGGACGCCGAGGACAAACAGCGCTTCGCTGCCCTAGCTGGGGCTGTGGCGGAACGCCGCGACCAGCAGGCGTTCGCCATCCTGTTCGACTACTTCGCCCCACGCCTGAAATCCTGGCTTCTCAGGCAGAAAATGA
This sequence comes from Hyphomicrobiales bacterium, assembly GCA_900465665.1. GTDB lineage: Bacteria > Pseudomonadota > Alphaproteobacteria > Rhizobiales > Rhizobiaceae > Rhizobium. The sequence goes on along the minus strand of UBJO01000122.1, from coordinate 13,262 downwards.
CCGCAAGCGAGGCCGAAGAGCTCGTCCAGGAGGTCATGATCGTGCTCTGGCACAAGGCCGATCTTTATGATTCCACCCGCTCGTCTCTGTCCACCTGGCTCTTCCGCATCGCCCGCAACCGCCGCATCGATCTCCAGCGGCGCGCCCGCGCCCGCATCCTCGACGAGGACGATCCGGCGCTGCAGCCGACCGCCGAAATCGGCGCTGACGAGCTGGTCGCCAATGGCGATCGCGATGCACAAGTTCGTGAAGCGGTCAGCCAATTGCCCGAAGAACAGCGCGAAATGCTCCGCGCCGCCTTCTTCCTCGGCCAATCCCACTCCGAAATCGCCGAATCGACCGGCCTGCCGCTCGGCACCGTCAAATCCCGCATACGTCTGGCCTTCGGCAAGCTGAAGAAAGTGCTGGAAGCGGAAAACGCCTGAGCCGAACCGCCAACGCGCCCTTGCAACGAAGGGAAGAGTAGTATCAGATGCCTTCATCCACAGATGGAGGTAATCACATGCGCCGTCACATGTTCGAAGCCAATGGAGCCACTCCCGTAGCCATGAACATGTTGTGCGATGCGAACACTCAATCTTGGAATCCTGGCGCATGTAGACGCCGGAAAGACTAGCCTCACCGAACGCCTGTTGTTTCACGCCGGTGTCATCAAGACGCTTGGCGGCGTCGATACCGGCGACACCCAGACCGACACCTTGCAGCTGGAGCGCGACCGCGGCATCACGATCCGCTCGGCGGTGGCTTCGTTCAGCGCGCGAGGCACGCGGATCAACCTTCTGGATACCCCGGGCCACCCCGATTTCATTGCCGAAGTCGAGCGCGTGCTCGGTGTGCTTGACGGCGCGGTGCTCGTCGTCTCCGCCGTCGAGGGCGTGCAGGCGCAGACCCGCGTCCTGATGCGGGCCCTTGCCCGGCTGAAGGTGCCAACCGTCATCTTCGTCAACAAGGTCGATCGGCGCGGCGCCGACGGCGAGACGGCACTTGCCAATCTCCGCGATCGTCTGACGACAGCCCTCGTACCGATGGGGTCCGTCAGCGCACCAGGAACGCCGCTTGCAAGCTTCGACCCCGGCGCCTGGGACGACTGCGACTTCCGCGCCGCAGTGCTGCAGGCGCTCGCCGAGCGCGACGATGACCTGCTTGCCGCCTTCGCGGAGGATCGCGTCGTGGAGGCCGGAACGCTGCGCGAACGGCTGGCGCAGCAGACCGCCGATGGCCTGATCTTCCCGGTCTATTTCGGCTCGGCCATAACAGGCGCCGGGATCGAGGAGCTGATTGACGGCATCACTGATCTTCTTCCGGCGCCGATACCGCCGACGGATGGCCCGGTCTCGGCAACCGTCTTCAAGGTCGAGCGCAATGCGGCGGGAGAGAAGCTCGCGCTGCTTCGTGTGGTCTCAGGTGCCTTGCGCGTTCGCGACCGGATCCCGATCGCCGGCTCAATCGCTGACAGGGAGAACCGCGTCACCGACATCGAGATCTTTGCTGAAGGACGGGTGAGACGCAGCGACGTAGCCCAGGCGGGCGATATCGCCAGAATAAGAGGTCTCTCGGACATCAAGATCGGGGATTGGATCGGAGACCGCGCAACGGCTCCGCAAAGGCAGTTCGCGCCGCCCATGCTGGAAGCGGCAATCGTGCCGGATGACACGGCGGATGCGCCTGCGCTGTGGAAGGCCCTGTCCCAGCTCTCCGAACAGGACCCGCTGATCAATCTTCGCCAGGGCGACGGCGAGGACGGCTTGTCGATCTCGCTCTATGGCGAGGTCCAGAAGGAAGTGATCGAGCACACGCTGAAGGCCGACTATGGCCTTTCCGTGCGCTTCCTCGACACCTCCCCGATCTATGTCGAGCGCGTCCTCGGCGTCGGAAACGCCATCGAGCACGCGCCCGATCCGTTTCTGGCAACCATCGGGCTTCGCGTCGAAGCCGGCGAAAATGAAGGCCGGCACAGGCTGACCTTCGAGGTCGAGCCCGGTGCGGCACCGCCATTCGCCTTCAAGGCGATCGACGAAGCCCTCGAAGCCGCGTTCGGTCAGGGCATCCATGGCTGGCAGGTGATCAACGCCTCGGTTTCAATCACCGAGATCACCAGGCTCCGAAAATGGACGACGAGCACCCCGTCGGACCATCGCAATCTGACGCCTCTGGTGCTGGCGCAGGCGTTGCGGATCGCCGGAACAGAAGTCTGCGAGCCGATCGACCGCATCACGATAGACATGCCCGCCGACGCGCTGCCACGCGTGCAAAGCCTGCTGATGCGTCTCGACGCAGCACTCGAACCGCCCGTCGCAAGGGGAGAGATGATGATGCTGGCTGGCACCATCGCCGCCATCAACGTCCACGACATCCAGCGCGCTTTGCCGTCGCTGACAAGCGGTCTCGGGACGATGGAAACGGAGTTTTCAGGCTATCGGCCGGTCAGGGGCGCGGCGCCGGTGCGCCGTCGATCGGGCCCGAACCCGTTTTCCCGTAGCGAATATCTGGCGCAGCTGAAAGGCGCGCGCCAAGTGTGAAGGGTCAGCGTAAAAGGTCAGCGTGAGGGGCCGGCGCCGGCGAACAGCCGGCCTACACCGTCTTCATATCCTCGGGCCGCACGCGGTCGGGCGCGTCTTGCAGCGCCTTGTCGGCGGCTTCGTAGTGGTTGGGGCGGATGTGGCGGTTGACCATGGCGAAGGCGGCCGAAAGCACGGCGATGTCGTCGGTGAAGCCGATGCCGACAAGCATGTCGGGGATCATGTCGACGGGCAGCACGAAATAGGCGAGTGCCGCGAGCAGCGTGCCGCGCACCTTGAGCGGTGTCTCACGGTCGAGCGCGCAGTAATAGGCGGCAACGACATCGCGCGAGAAGGGGATCTTGCGCGCCGCCTTGCGGAAGGTCGGCCAGAATTTCTGCCGAACGCTCTTCTCCCGCCGCTCCTGCGTTTCTTCATCGCCCGGCAGCAGGATTTCACCGTATTTGACGTCGTCCATGTCCAGTTGGCCCTTTATGTTCCACTTGGCCCTTTTGAGGTCAGGCCAGAATATGGGGGGTCTTCAGCCGCGATTCAATCGATCCGCCGCGCCGCCGCCTTCTCCATCAGGCCCGCCAGCTTGAAATCGAGCTCCGTCAGTCCGTCGGCCGAATGGGTACTGAGCTTCACATCCACCTTGGAATAGACGTTGAACCATTCCGGATGATGATCGAGCTTTTCGGCTGCCAGCGCCGCTTCCGTCATGAAGCCGAAGGCCTCGACGAAGTTCTTGAACTTGTAGCTCTTGGTGATCGACTTTCCGCCGTCGCCGAGCGACCAGCCGTCGAGTTTCGCCAGTTCATCGCTAATCGCCTGGCGTTCCAGTTTGTCCCGTTTCATGCGATTGTCCTTTGCGTTCACCATGGGTCTCTTATGAAACGCATCAGTATCCTGTTTGTTTGCATGGGCAATATCTGCCGCTCGCCGCTGGCCGAAGGCGTCTTCAGCCACCTCGCCTCCGAAGCAGGCTTCTCCGACCGCTTTCTCGTCGATTCCGCCGGCACCGGCAGCTGGCATCAGGGCGATGAGCACGACAGACGGTCGATCGCGACTGCCCGCCATCACGGCATAGACATATCAGCTCAGCGCGCGCGGCGCATCCGCAGGGATGATTTTGCCGATTTCGATCTGATTATTGCCATGGACCGAAACAATGTCGCAGCCTTGAAGGCGCTCGATCCCGATGCAGGGAACATCCATCTGTTCGGTGATCTGGCGCTCGGGAGCGGAGAGGATATCCCCGATCCCTATTATGGCGGCGCCGACGGCTTCGAGGCGGTTTATGCCAGGCTCTTGGCCGGCTGCAGGAAGCTGTTGTCGACGCTTGGCGCCGACAGCGCCTCGCGCAGCGGGAACACCTCTTCCGTCAGATAGGGCCCACCGCCGACCGAATCGCGCGACGACAGGAGCACGAAGCGCGGCACGGTGAAGGATGCGGTCTGGAAATTGCCGCGTCCGGCGAGATAATGCACCACATCGTCGACGCGCGAGGATTTCAGCCGCGCCAGCGTCACATGCGGAGTGAACTTGCGCGGATCAGGAGAAAGGCCGATCCGCTGGCAGATCCGCTCGATTTCGGCCTGCAGCGCATACATTTCGGGATTTTGCGTCACGCCGGCCCAGACCGAATGCGGTTTCTTCGAGCCGAAAGCGCCGATACCGTCGAGCTTGATCTGGAATTCCGGCCTGTCGATGCGGTCGAGCCGGTCGACGATCTCGTCGGCCGTGCGATTATCGACATCGCCGATGAAGCGCAGGGTGATGTGGTAATTTTCCACATCGATCCATCGGGCGCCAGGGAGACCACCGCGCAACAATGACAGGCTCATCGCCGCATTGCGCGGAATTTCGAGGGCGGTAAACAGTCTCGGCATAACGAGCACTCCCCGAATCTTTTGCAGGTGCTCACACGGAATCACGCATTGATCACGTGCGCAAGTCCCTAATTCTTCACAGTCGGCAACGTTCCAATGAATTGTGTGATTGCCGGTTCCATCTTTTGAACCATGGTATCCACGCCTTTGGAATTGGGGTGCATGCCGTCTTCCAGCTTCAGCGACGCATCGAGAACGACGCCGTCGAGGAAGAACGGATAGAGCGTAAGGCCATGTTTTTTGGCGAGTTTCTCGTAGATCGGATTGAACCGCGCCGCGTAATCGCCACCCATGTTCGGCGGCGCCATCATGCCGGCGAGGAAGACGGCGATCCCGCGCTCCTTGAGCCGGGTAATCATTTGGTCGAGATTCTTCTCACTTTGTTCGGGCGCGATCCCCCGCAGCGCGTCGTTGGCGCCGAGCTCCAGAATGACCCCATCGGTGCCATCCGGCACCGACCAGTCGATGCGCGAAAGCCCGCCCGTCGTGGTGTCGCCGGACACGCCTGCGTTCGCCACCGAGACGTCGAGCCCCTTGGCCTTGAGCGCCGCCTGCAGCTTCTCGGGAAAGCCGTCGCCGGGCGGCAGCTGGTATCCCGCCATCAGGCTGTCGCCGAAGCCGACGAGATTGATCGTGCGCGCCTGCGCTGAAACCGAAAGCATCATCGAAAAGACGATGACAGCGATGTGAAGACCCGCAACTTTAAATCTCATTCCATTGTCCCTAAATTGGCGGCAGCTGGGCTTTCATATAGGTAGGGCATTTACCGTTGGCAAAAACCATCATCGATCTGAAACGGGCCGATCTGACGCTCGGTAGTGCCGCCGCCTCCGTGCATGTGCTGAAGGGTATCGACCTTGAGATCGCCGCCGGTGAATCGGTCGGCATCGTCGGCCCCTCCGGTTCCGGCAAGTCGACGCTGCTGATGGTGCTTGCCGGCCTCGAGCGGCTGGACAGCGGCGAAATCAATATCAACGAAGCGCCCCTGCACACGATGAGCGAGGATCAGGTCGCGGATTTTCGCGGCCGCAACATCGGCATCGTCTTTCAGTCCTTCCACCTGATCGCCAACATGACGGCGCTTGAAAACGTTGCCGTGCCGCTTGAGTTCGCCAATGTCGCCAATCCCTTCGAGATCGCCCGTCGCGAGCTGAAATCCGTCGGCCTCGGCGACCGGTTGAACCACTATCCCGGCCAGCTTTCCGGCGGCGAGCAGCAGCGCGTGGCGATCGCCCGCGCGCTTGCGCCCTCTCCGGCGCTCCTGATCGCGGATGAACCAACCGGCAATCTCGACACCGATACCGGTCGGCAGATCGCCGATCTCCTGTTTTCCAAGCAGGCCGAGCGCGGCATGACGCTTGTCCTCGTCACCCACGACAACGCGCTCGCCAAGCGCTGCTCGCGCCAGATCCGCGTCCGCTCCGGCAAGATAGAAGGCGACAGCGCCGCGATTGAAGCCGAAGTGGCCATTGCATGACGCTGATCACCCCGCGTATCGCGCTCGCCTTCCGTCTTGCCCTTCGTGAGCTGCGCGGCGGCCTGAGAGGCTTCTACATCTTCCTCGCCTGCATCGCGCTCGGCACCGGGGCGATTGCCGCGGTCAATTCGGTCTCGCAGTCGATCACCGACACCATTGCCACGCGCGGCCAGGAGATTCTGGCCGGCGACGTCCGCTTCGAGCTCAACAACCGCGAGGCGGCCGCCAACGAACTGGATTTCCTGCGCTCGCTCGGCAAGGTCTCTGTCTCGACGGGCCTGCGCTCCATGGCCCGCAAGCCTGATGGATCCGACCAGGCACTGGTCGAGGTCAAGGCCGTCGACGACGCTTATCCGCTCTACGGCAGCTTCGAGGCCGAGCCCAACTACCCCCTTCATACGCTTCTTGCCGATCAGGATGGCACCTATGGCGCGCTGGCCGCGCCGCTGCTTCTGGAACGCCTCGGCCTCAAGATCGGCGACGAACTGCTGCTCGGCAACGTCATCGTCAACATCACCGGCACGGTGAAGACCGAGCCGGACGCGGTGTCCGAAGGCTTCGGCTTTGCGCCGCGCCTGATGGTGAGCCGTCAGGCGCTGCAGGCCTCGGGCCTGATCCAGACGGGCAGCCTCGTCGAGCACAGCTACAAGGTCAGGCTGAACGACCGGTCGGACATGGCAGGCATCCGCGACCGCGCCACCAGGGATTTCCCCTCGGCCGGCTGGTCGATCCGCACAAGCGACCGCGCCGCCCCTTCGCTCACCGAAAACATCGAGCGTTTCTCGCAGTTCCTGACGCTGGTTGGCTTGACCGCGCTGATCGTCGGCGGCGTCGGCGTGGCGAATGCCGTGCGCGCCTTCCTCGACGCCAAGCGCACGACGATCGCCACCTTCAAGTGCCTTGGCGCGCCGGCCTCGACGGTTGTCCTCATCTACCTCTTCCAGATCGGCCTGATCGCGCTTGGCGGCATCGCCATCGGTCTCGTCATCGGCGCGGCCGCGCCTATTCTCGCCGCCCAGTTCCTGGCGCAGTTCCTGCCGGTCTCGACCGCGCCAACGCTCTATCCGGTGGCACTGTCGCTGGCCGTCCTCTTCGGCATCCTGACGACGCTCGCCTTCGCCATCATGCCGCTCGGCCATGCCCGCGAAGTGCCGCCGACGGCGCTGTTTCGCGAGCAGGGCTTCGAGGCCCGCCGCCTGCCTTCCTGGCCCTACATTCTGATGGCCGCCGTCTTCCTTGCAGCACTTGCCGGCCTTGCGGTGGCGACCGCCCATGATCGTTTCATCGCGATCGTCTTCATCGGCGCCATCGCCTTTGCCTTCGTCGTTCTGCGGCTGGTGGCTGCCGGCATCGCCTGGCTTGCCCGCCGCAGCCCGCGCGTCAATTCGCCGGCGCTGAGGCTTGCGATCGGCAACATCCACCGCCCCGGCGCGCTCACCCCCTCCGTCGTGCTCTCGCTCGGCCTTGGCCTGGCGCTGCTCGTCACCCTGACGCTGATCGACGGCAATCTCAGACAGCAGCTCACCGGCCGCATGGCCGATGGCGCACCCAACTTCTTCTTCGTCGATATCCAGGGCGCCGAACTCGACGGCTTCCGCAATCTGGTGAAGACCGATGCGCCCGAGGGCAAGCTCGTCGAGGTGCCGATGCTGCGTGGCCGTATCCTTGCCTTCAACGGCGAGGACGTGACCAAGCGCAGGGTGCCGCCATCTGGCCAGTGGGTGTTGCGCGGCGACCGTGGCATCACCTACTCCGAGACGCTTCCAGAGAACGCGGTCCTCACCGAGGGCACATGGTGGGACAAGGATTACAGCGGCGAGCCGCTGGTCTCGTTTTCGGCGGAAGAGGCCGGCGAACTCGGCCTCAAGGTCGGCGATACCGTCACCGTCAACGTGCTCGGCCGCAACATGACCGCGAAGATCGCCAATCTGCGCAAGGTGCAGTGGGAGAGCCTGTCGATCAACTTCGTCATGGTCTTCTCGCCCAACACCTTCAAGGGCGCCCCGCATGCCTGGCTGGCGACGCTCACCGATCCCTCGGCGACATCCTCGCAGGAAGCCGCGATCCTGAAATCGGTGACCAACACCTATCCGACGATCACGAGCGTGCGCGTCAAGGATGCGATCGACATCGTCAATTCGCTGGTGGCGCAGCTGGCGACCGCGATCCGCGCTGCCGCCTCCGTCGCCCTCATCGCCTCGGTGCTGGTGCTCGCAGGCGCGCTTGCCGCCGGCAACCGCGCCCGCACCCATGATGCGGTGGTGCTGAAGACGCTCGGCGCCACAAGGCGCATGCTGATGCGCGCCTTCTGCTACGAGTATCTGATCCTCGGGCTCGCGACCGCGGTCTTCGCGCTGCTTTCGGGCGGCGTCGCCGCCTGGTTCATCGTCGCCCGCATCATGAAGATCCCCTCGCAGTTCCTGCCCGATGTCGCCGGAATGACGATCGTCACGGCCTTGGTGCTGACCGTCGGCATCGGCCTGATCGGCACATGGCGCATTCTCGGCCAGAAGGCGGCACCCGTTTTGCGCGAGCTCTGAGTGGCCGGGTTGAAATAATTCCGGCACCTTACGGCGATTTAACCCGATCGCGGGTTGCAAGGCTCTTGTTTGCAAAGGGCGAAAGGCTCATATTATCCGCAGGCATGCTGAAGCTCCGCAGCGGCGCCCGGGCAAGAAAACCCGACACCGTGTTCATTCGGAGCTGACAAGAGGAAATCATGGCTGACCTAAGAAATTACCAGGGCCGCGTTCAGAGCGGTGTCCAGACCGGCGAGATCGATCAGGGCCTTCGCAGCTATATGCTGAAGGTTTACAACCTGATGGCTATCGGCCTGGCGATCACCGGCCTGGCCGCCTATTTCGCATTCACATTCGCCGTCTCTGACGGCCAGCTGACCGCATTCGGCGCCGCGATCTACACCAGCCCGCTGAAGTGGGTGGTGATCTTCGCTCCGCTGGCGCTGGTCTTCTTCCTGAGCTTCAGGATCAATTCGATGAGCGTATCGGCCGCGCAGACGACCTTCGCGGTCTATGCAGCGCTTGTCGGCCTGTCGCTGTCGTCGATCTTCCTGATCTACACCGGCCAGAGCGTCGTGCAGACCTTCTTCGTGACGGCCGCCTCGTTCGGCGCGCTCTCGCTATACGGCTACACGACCCGTCGTGACCTCTCGGCCATGGGCTCGTTCCTGATGATGGGTCTCTTCGGCCTGATCATCGCCTCGATCGTCAACATCTTCCTGGCCTCCTCGGCCATGCAGTTCGCGATCTCGGTGATCGGCGTGCTGATCTTCGCGGGCCTGACCGCCTACGACACGCAGCGCATCAAGGAAATGTACTACGCCGCCGACGACGCCACCATGGCCGGCCGCAAGGCGATCATGGGCGCGCTGACGCTCTACCTCGACTTCATCAACCTCTTCATGTTCCTTCTGCAGTTCATGGGCAACCGCAAGTAAGACGAAGAGCGAGACAGGGCGACGCTGTCGCCCCTGATCCAGACGTTAAGAACCGCTTGCAGCAGAGATGTTGCAGGCGGTTTTTCTTTGGCCGATGGACCGGCCTTGGGACGTGCGCTTAGTTGCCGGCGAAATCGACCGACGAGATATCGACGGACCATTCGAAATCACTAGGTGCGGGTCGGCCCGGCAAGGTGTCCAGGCCCCTGTAGCGGTTGAGCGCCCAGCAGCTGCCGTACTCACTATGCGGCGCGATGATCTTGTCGCTGGTGAAATAATCCGAATAGACCTCGCCGCTGAACCCCGGACGCTTCGCGATCAGCCGGAAGCGCACGATATTGACCTGCCGGTCGGAGGCATTCGACAGCTCGACGAAAACCGGCTTGTCCGGATCCTGGCAACCGCTGGTTCCGCTGCTTGTGCCGGACACCAGGCTTGCGGAGTTCAGCCGGTCGGATTGCTGGAAATAGAGATAGAGACCAACGGCAGCGCCGACGCAGGCAAGGGCGGCAACGACGATCAGCGTGTGGCGGGGAAACAGCAGGAAGCAGATCAAGACGATCGGGACCGCGATTACCATGAAAATCATTAGGTCTGCTCCATTTCATTCATGAGCTAAAGCAGCCGGCAGCAAGAGGCAAGGCTTTGCGAAAGTTGAAGTTGCAATGCTAGCCAGGGGAGAGTTATCGGGATGGGTATCGGGCTGAGCGGTAGACGGCGTAACGGTGCTCGGCGAAGTAAGTGATGAACAGCCATCGACGTTGTGCGCCTGGAGACGTGCTTAGATACTCGGCACGAGGCCGAGGATAACGTCGAGAGCTGGGAAATCTCAGTGTTTCAATAGGTTACCGGCGGCAACCACACACTCCGTCGTCATTCTCGGGCTCGTCCCGAGAATCTAAGCGCGCTTCCACAGATGCGACCTCAATGGACCATCCGCCCCCCTCCCAACCATCGCAGCCCATCCGCTTTCCCCTTGCCAACTGCCGCTGCGAATGCTCTTCAAGCAGCGAACACCACCCCTCCAGACAACCGCCCCTCCAGACATCGGCCCGCCCCATGCCCGTTCTCCTCCGCGACGCTTCCCTTTCCGACATCGATGCGATCACCGCCATCTACCGCGATTCCGTCCTGAACGGAGTTGCGAGCTACGAGATCGCCCCGCCGGACCGCGAGGAAATGGCGGCGCGATACCAGGCCATTGTCGACAAGGGCTACCCCTATATCGCCGCCGAGGACGAGCATGGCGCGCTCATCGGCTATGCCTACGCATCGGCCTTCCGCACGCGGCCGGCTTATCGGTTCATGGTCGAGGATTCGATCTATCTGGCGCCGGCAGCGCGGGGCAGGGGCATCGGCAAGCGGTTGCTGGAGGAACTGATAGCGCGCTCGACGGCGCTCGGTTTCCGCCAGATGATCGCCGTGATCGGCGGTGCGCACCCGGCCTCGATCGCGCTGCACGCAAGCCATGGATTCGAGGAAATCGGCCGCATCAAGGGTTCCGGCTTCAAGCACGGGCGCTGGCTGGACACGATGCTGATGCAGCGGGCGCTCGGCGCCGGCACCTCGACCGATCCCGATCCAGACACCTATCCGGCGACGCTGTTCTTGGGTTGATAGCGCCTATTTCTCGACGAGCTTCAGCGACTTGTTGAACACCTTCAGCACCTGCTGCAGGTCGTGGCCGCGTTTCAGGATCTGGCCGTGGGTGTTGACGACGGAATAGGCGCCTTGCTTGGCGGCGAGCTTGGGATTCTTTTCGATGCGGAAGAGCGGCATCTCGCCGGAACGCTTGAAGACGGAGAAGACGGCAAGGTCCTTCAGGTGGTCGATCGCGTAGTCCCGCCACTCTCCCTCGCCGACCATGCGCCCGTAGATCCACAGGATCGCATCCAGCTCTCTCCGGTGAAACGTCACCGGCAACGGGTCCTTGCTCTGCTTGTAGTCCCTGATATCCACGACGACGGGGGAATCGCCATCGGTGGCCCGATTATTCCCACGCCGCAAATCCGGCTGATCTGTCATCAGTCTCGAATGCCTCCGTTCGTGACACGCGGGTGACAGTTTGCCTTAGCCTTTACAAATTGCAAGCGCGGCCTCGCGCGCATTAAGCATAGTCTGTGCAATCTGCCGCGTGCCGCATTTCAGTCAAAACAGCGCCTCAATTAAAAGTGAAATTCGCTCGCACTTGACCGGCGCATCCTCAGCGGATTCGCCGACACTGAATTCTGCGCATCGTCTTTCGGCACTTTGGAGGAGATGTGACTGTTTGGCGCCAGCGCGCCAAAGGGCCCGGCTGACCGTATCGACCTTAACCCCAGCCCCGAATACGATCGGTCGGGCCGCCCCGCTTCCACCTGATAAGACAGATGAAATTCTTTGAAGCGTGTCGCGATCCTTCGGATTCGCTAGTCACGCTTCAAGTCTTTGTTTTGTCGCATGTCGTCGCCGCAAAACCGCTGCACACTTTTGCGCGACATGCTTACGCCTAACGGCTCAGATGTTCTTGCCGGCCATTACCACGGTGGCGCCAAGGATCGCCGATGGCGTTCCGTCGGTCGTCGACGACTGCAGCATGACGGCGCAGCCCTCGAGATCGGGCTTCTGCAGCACGGTGGCGGGCAGCGTCAGCTTTGTCGCCTTGCCATCCCACATGCCGACCGTTTCGACATCCGAAACGCTGTGCATGTAGGAGATCTTCTGGCCGCTGTTTTCGCCCTTCTGCACCTCGATCGTCTTTTCACGATCGAAATAGACCATGACGACATTGGCCTTGCCCTGGCCGGGCGCGACGTTGATCTCGAGCTGATCGCCCTTGACCTCGGCCTTGATCGGAACGGTCAGACCTTCGCCACCGGTCAGAAAACCGTCGACCTTTTTCTCGATGCCGCCGATATCCGAACCCATGACATGATCGCGGCCGTTCACCACCACCTGCGGCGTGTAGACATTGGCGCGGCCCATGGTCTTAGCATAGCCGTACTGGCGCTCGGTGTTTTCCTTCGAGCTCAGCGTATCGGCCCAGCCCATGTAGTTCCAGTAATCGACATGATAGGCGAGGGCGATGATATCGCCGCGCTCAACGAGCTTGCGAAAAGCCGCGTCGGCGGGAGGGCATGAGGCGCAACCTTGGGAGGTGAACAGTTCGACCACGCCTTTGGGCGCCTCGTCGGCGAGCAAAGGGCTCGCCAGAGCGACACCTGCAATCAGCGAAATCAAAAACCGCGGCGACATTGCACCTCTACCTCTTTTCCTCTCCCACCCTTGCCGGACCAAAAAGCGTGGCAGGGTCTCCGTCTCTTCAACCTAGAGATAATCGCTCCCGATCCAAACGAAAAATCACGAACGGGTGAGACGGCGCCCGCGTGGGACAACTCCGCAACACTTCGCCGTGAGCCGGCCCCTCGTAGCCCTCCAGACCACGAAAAAGCCGCCGGAAATCGCTTTCCGGCGGCCATTATCAGGCATTTCTTAAAAATCAACGCCGATCAGGCTGCGAGATCTCGCAACACCGTCTGCAGGATGCCGCCATTGTTGAGGTAGATCACCTCGTCGAGCGTATCGACGCGCGAGAGCAGCGGAACGTCCTTCACGGTGCCGTCGCCATAGGTGATCTTCGCGATCTTCTTCTCGCGCGGCTTGATGTTCTCGAGCCCCTCGATGGTGACGGTCTCGTCGCCCTTCAGCCCCAGCGTCGCCCAGGTCGTGCCCTCCTCGAAGACGAAGGGGATGACGCCCATGCCGACGAGGTTCGAGCGGTGGATGCGCTCGAAGCTTTGCGCGATCACGGCCTTGACGCCGAGCAGGTTGGTGCCCTTTGCCGCCCAGTCACGCGACGAGCCGTTGCCGTATTCGACACCGGCGAAGATGACGAGCGGAACGCCCTCGGCCTTGTATTGCATGGCCGCGTCGTAGATCGATTCCTCTTCCTTCGACGG
>UBJO01000124.1 GCA_900465665.1 Hyphomicrobiales bacterium | reverse complement strand
CTGAATAAAATAGGGTGTAAGAAGCGAACTCGGGGAACTGAAACATCTAAGTACCCGAAGGAAAGGACATCAACCGAGACTCCGCAAGTAGTGGCGAGCGAACGCGGACCAGGCCAGTGGCAATGAGGAATAAAGCGGAACCTTCTGGAAAGTTGGGCCGTAGCGGGTGATAGCCCCGTACGCGTAGAACACTCATTGTCCTAGAGTAGGGCGGGGCACGTGAAACCCTGTCTGAACGTGGGTAGACCACTATCCAAGCCTAAGTACTCGTGCATGACCGATAGCGAACAAGTACCGTGAGGGAAAGGTGAAAAGCACCCCGACAAGGGGAGTGAAATAGAACCTGAAACCGGATGCCTACAAACAGTCGGAGCCCGCAAGGGTGACGGCGTACCTTTTGTATAATGGGTCAACGACTTAGTGTAACAAGCAAGCTTAAGCCGGTAGGTGTAGGCGAAGCGAAAGCGAGTCTGAATAGGGCGATTTAGTTTGTTGCATTAGACCCGAAACCGAGTGATCTAGCCATGAGCAGGTTGAAGGTTGGGTAACACCAACTGGAGGACCGAACCCGCATCTGTTGCAATAGATTGGGATGACTTGTGGTTAGGGGTGAAAGGCCAATCAAACTCGGAAATAGCTGGTTCTCCGCGAAATCTATTTAGGTAGAGCGTCGAGCGAATACCCCGGGGGGTAGAGCACTGGATGGGCTATGGGGACTCACCGTCTTACTGATCCTAACCAAACTCCGAATACCCGGGAGTACTACTCGGCAGACACACGGCGGGTGCTAACGTCCGTCGTGAAAAGGGCAACAACCCTAACCTCCAGCTAAGGTCCCCAAGTCATGGCTAAGTGGGAAAGGATGTGAGGATCCCAAAACAACCAGGATGTTGGCTTAGAAGCAGCCATCATTTAAAGAAAGCGTAACAGCTCACTGGTCTAAATAAGGGTCTTTGCGCCGAAAATGTAACGGGGCTGAAGCCATGCACCGAAGCTGAGGATGTGCAGCAATGCACGTGGTAGCGGAGCGTTCCGTAAGCCTGTGAAGGGACAGTCGTGAGACATCCTGGAGGTATCGGAAGTGCGAATGTTGACATGAGTAACGATAAAGAGGGTGAGAGACCCTCTCGCCGAAAGACCAAGGGTTCCTGCTTAAAGTTAATCTGAGCAGGGTTAGCCGGCCCCTAAGGCGAGGCGGAAACGCGTAGTCGATGGGAACCACGTTAATATTCGTGGGCCTGGTGGTAGTGACGGATTGCGTAACTTGTATTCACTTATTGGATTGTGGGTGCAGGGAAGCGGTTCCAGGAAATAGCTCCATCATTATAGACCGTACCCGAAACCGACACAGGTGGTCAGGTAGAGTATACCAAGGCGCTTGAGAGAACTATGTTGAAGGAACTCGGCAAATTGCACGCGTAACTTCGGAAGAAGCGTGACCCCATTTTACGCAAGTATGATGGGGTGGCACAGACCAGGGGGTAGCGACTGTTTATCAAAAACACAGGGCTCTGCGAAGTCGCAAGACGACGTATAGGGTCTGACGCCTGCCCGGTGCTGGAAGGTTAAAGGGAGAGGTGCAAGCTTTGAACTGAAGCCCCAGTAAACGGCGGCCGTAACTATAACGGTCCTAAGGTAGCGAAATTCCTTGTCGGGTAAGTTCCGACCTGCACGAATGGCGTAACGACTTCCCCGCTGTCTCCAACATAGACTCAGTGAAATTGAATTCCCCGTGAAGATGCGGGGTTCCTGCGGTCAGACGGAAAGACCCCGTGCACCTTTACTATAGCTTTACACTGGCATTCGTGTCGGCATGTGTAGGATAGGTGGTAGGCTTTGAAGCAGGGACGCCAGTTTCTGTGGAGCCATCCTTGAAATACCACCCTTATCGTCATGGATGTCTAACCGCGGTCCGTTATCCGGATCCGGGACAGTGTATGGTGGGTAGTTTGACTGGGGCGGTCGCCTCCGAAAGAGTAACGGAGGCGCGCGATGGTGGGCTCAGACCGGTCGGAAATCGGTCGTCGAGTGCAATGGCATAAGCCCGCCTGACTGCGAGACTGACAAGTCGAGCAGAGACGAAAGTCGGTCATAGTGATCCGGTGGTCCCGCGTGGAAGGGCCATCGCTCAACGGATAAAAGGTACGCCGGGGATAACAGGCTGATGACCCCCAAGAGTCCATATCGACGGGGTTGTTTGGCACCTCGATGTCGGCTCATCGCATCCTGGGGCTGGAGCAGGTCCCAAGGGTTTGGCTGTTCGCCAATTAAAGCGGTACGTGAGCTGGGTTCAGAACGTCGTGAGACAGTTCGGTCCCTATCTGCCGTGGGTGTAGGAATATTGACAGGATCTGTCCCTAGTACGAGAGGACCGGGATGGACATATCTCTGGTGGACCTGTTGTCGTGCCAACGGCATAGCAGGGTAGCTACATATGGAATGGATAACCGCTGAAGGCATCTAAGCGGGAAACCAACCTGAAAACGAGTATTCCCTATCAGAGCCGTGGAAGACGACCACGTTGATAGGACGGGTGTGGAAGCGCAGCAATGTGTGAAGCTTACCGTTACTAATAGCTCGATCGGCTTAATTGTTCTCATTGCTTATGCTCATCAAACAGATGACGCCAAGGCGTGTTCACACGGCGAACATGAAATGTTCGTCCGAAAAAAAATGCAGTGAAAACTGCACCAGCTTCTCAA
>UBJO01000053.1 GCA_900465665.1 Hyphomicrobiales bacterium | reverse complement strand
GTAATTGGGCGCGCAAAGATGAGAGCCGCCCTTCAGCACGCGACGTGGAATGCGGATATTGGGCAGGCGCGGATCGTAGCTTGCCTCTGCGTCACCCCCGCGCGGATTGCTCGGGATGCAGCAGGAATGTTTCGCGGGTTCCGGATGGCGCGTCGTCCAATAGTCCGATGTCCACTCCCAGACATTGCCGATCATGTCGTAAAGGCCGTATCCGTTGGGCGGGAAGGAGCCGACGGCCGATGTCCGCTCCTCGCCCTTCGGCTTGGTCGTCTGTGTCGGGAAGATGCCCTGCCAGGTATTCGCCATCGCCTTGCCATCGGGGGAGAGCTCGTCGCCCCAGGCATATTCGCTCTCCGATCCGCCGCGCGCGGCGAACTCCCATTCCGCTTCGGTGGCAAGCTCAAGGCCCGCCCAGTCGGCATAGGCCTTCGCATCCGACCATGCCACGTGCACCACCGGGTGGTCGAGCCTGCCGCGCAGGTCGCTGATGCCGCCGAGCGGGCGCCGCCAGTTGGCGCCGAACTTGAACGTCCACCATTGCGAGATGTCGGTGCCATTGACTGTCTTCGGCTGCGTGAAGAGCAGGGAGCCTGCCCGCAGCATGTGCGGCAGCGCGCCCGGATAGTCGCGCGCATCCGGCGCCTTCTCCGCCATCGTCACATGGCCGGTCGCCTTGACGAACTCCATGAACTTGCGGTTGGTGACGGGCGTTTCATCGATCCAGAAGCCATCCACCGTCACCGGATGCGCCGGCGCTTCCTCGGGATAGTGGTGGTCCGAGCCCATGGTGAAGGTGCCGCCCTCGATCCAGCGCATTCCCGCCGGTGCTGCGTCGATGTCGATGGTGTCGCTGAACGCAAGCGTCATCGCTGTCTCCCGATTGTGAGGGCCCAGCATCGCGCAGGCGCGCGCGCGAGGTAAG
Organism: Hyphomicrobiales bacterium; assembly: GCA_900465665.1. Lineage (GTDB taxonomy): Bacteria > Pseudomonadota > Alphaproteobacteria > Rhizobiales > Rhizobiaceae > Rhizobium. Next base: position 61,110 of record UBJO01000053.1, on the reverse strand, counting down.
TACGCAACGGTAAATGCCGGCCGCGTTTACGGCGCGGGCTCGTAAATGCCTACGACAGGTCAGATGTACCGGGCGCGATCGTGGTCGCGCCCGGCAATTTCGGTTTCCCGCTATTTCGCGCCTGGAACCTGGTCGATCGAGTTCATCAGCGCCGAAATCATCTGGTCGACGCTGAAGCTCGCCGGCCGTTGGCTCGGGGGATATTCGCGGAACGTCTGCAGGAAGGGAGCGACCTTGTAGACGCCGTATTGCACGAGATAGGCGTTCTTCATCACCCAGTCGTAATATTGATCCGACACGACATCCGCACGCTCATAGGGGTCCATCCTGAGATTGAACATCTTCGGCACCCGCAGGCAGGTAAACGGATTGGCCCATACAACGAAGCCGCCCGGTTGGCGCTGTTCGCAAAAAACGATCTTCCAGTTGTCGTAGCGATAGGCGACGAGTTCACCGTCGTCGTTGAAGTAGAAGAACTCGTCACGTGCGGATTTCGGCTGCTCTCCCTTGAGGTAGGGAAGCTGGTTGAAGCCGTCGAGGTGAACCTTGAACTGGTTGCCGCTGATCGAGGTGCCTTTCGCAAGCTTCTCCTTGATGTCGCCGTCGCCGGCAGCCGCGAGCAAGGTCGGGAACCAGTCGAGGCCCGACATCATCTCGTTCGACACTTCGCCGGCCTTGATCTTGCCCGGCCAGCGGATCATCGCGGGAACACGGAAGGCGCCTTCCCAGTTCGTGTCCTTTTCGCTGCGGAACGCGGTGGTTGCCGCATCCGGCCAGGAGAACTGGTTGGGGCCGTTATCGGTCGTGTAGACGACGATCGTGTTGTCGGCGACCTTCAGGTCGTCAAGCGCCTTCAAGAGCTTGCCCACGTCGCCGTCATGCTCGACCATGCCGTCGGCATACTCGTTGCCCGGCATGCCGCTCTGGCCCTTCATCGAGTCCCTGACATGCGTGAAGACATGCATGCGGGTCGTGTTCATCCAGGTGAAGAACGGTTTCCCGGCCTTGACCTGCCGATCCATGAAGTCGATGGCCGCGGACGTCGTCTCGTCGTCGATGGTTTCCATGCGCTTAGTGGTGAGCGCACCGGTATCCTCGATCTTGCCGTCCGCCGATGCCTTCAGGACGCCGCGCGGCGCATTGGACCGCACGAATTCCTCATCGCCCTTCGGATAATAGGGCCGCTCGGGCTCTTCCTCGGCATTCAGGTGATAGAGGTTGCCATAGAATTCGTCGAAGCCGTGTTTCGTCGGCAGGAACTCGTCGCGGTCGCCGAGATGGTTCTTGCCGAACTGGCCTGTGGCGTAGCCGAGCGGCTTGAGCGCCTGGGCGATGGTGATGTCACGCGGCTGCAGGCCGACAGTCGCGCCGGGGATGCCAACCTTGCAGAGGCCGGTGCGCAGGCAGACCTGTCCGGTGATGAAGGTCGAACGCCCGGCCGTGCAGCTGTTCTCGGCGTAATAGTCCGTGAACATCATGCCTTCCTTGGCAATGCGGTCGATATTCGGCGTCTTGTAGCCCACCAGGCCGAAGGAATAGGCGCTGATATTGGTCTGGCCGATATCGTCGCCGAAGATGACGAGAATGTTGGGCTTGGATGTGTCCTGCGTAGCCGCGGCATCGGCGGCGGGCGCAGGGGCTGCCGGCGCTGCCTGCTGGGCGCTGGCCGGAGAGAGGAAGGTGGTGGATGTCAGCGCCATCGCGACCGCGATCGTTGCCGAAAACAGCTTCTTTGGGAGTGAGTTCGTCATGACGCACTCCTCACGGATGGATCGTTCAACATTGCGGTCTCCCTTGTGCCGGGCGGCCGGTGCCGCCGGATATCGATCGTCGTCAGCCGACGCGAGGGGAGCCTTTCGCTTTATGCGCACGGGCGTAAGTACGTAACGGTAAATGGCGGTGTAACTGGTGCGTAAACGAGCGGGGTTGGGTGTGAGACCCGTAAAGATAAGAGCCGGGCGCCCGACCGCGCCGGCGGAGCAGGAGGGCGCGGGATCAAGACCGCGCCCGGTTACGGCTAGGTCGCTTACGTCCGCAACTACGGCCCAGACAAGCCGGCCTTCGACGGCAGCTGGAAGCCGGCGGATTTCGACGAGGTGAGATAGGCGCGGCGCGCAACCGCTATTTCACGACCAGAACCGGGATCGTCGATTTGGCCAGGACCTCCTGCGTCTGGCTACCGAGGATCATGCGGACGATGCCGGTGCGGCCATGCGAGGAGATAACGATCAGGCCGCAATTGCGCGCCTGCGCGGTCTCGAGGATGCCGGTTGCCGCCGAGATGGCAGTCGCGTTGATGAACTCGGCCTCCACGCTCGCTTCCGCGGCCTTCTGCCGGACAAGCTTTTCGGTGGCGGCGAGATCGTCCTTGACGCCTAGGTCATAGCTCTCCAATGCCTGCGCTTGCACGACGCCCTGCAGCGCCAGGCCGCCCAGCGGCACCGTGACGCAAACGACGGTGACGGCTAGCCCAAGCGCCTTCGCCAAGGCCAGACCATGATCCAGCCCTTTGGTGGCCAGTTCCGAGCCGTCGGTGGGTATGAGAATGCGTGTGTACATCGGATATCCTCTTTTGGATCTTGATGGGATCAACTTTGAGGAGTTTAGCGGATTGGGCGTGTTGTGCTTTGATTGATGTCAAATTGGGGGGAGACTATGGGAGGAGGGAAAAGGCGGTGCCCACGATGCACATTTCAGAAGATAGCGCAGCCAACGAATTCAAAACCATCTCGAGGGCCGTTGTCCACTTTACCTCTTCACCAGATAGTGCGTCCTTGAAGTTTCGTTTTGACCCGCCAGTACGACGTCCTTGTTGAAAGCATCTATGAGCCCGAAATCGGGAAGAAGTGGCCGGACTGCCGACAATACGGCGTCAGTGCAGCCTAGGTCCTCATTTTCAAACAGCTTCTCTATCTTAAATGTTTGACTTACTGACAAGCAGATTGGATCGGAAGCCTCTTTAAAGCGGACCTCCCCGAGATGCGCGAAACGACGTGCACGCAAGTCAAAGTCAGAGATTTGTTGATCTAGGTCTATGTCGGGATTCTCGTTCTCGCAAACTTGGGCATACTCAGCGGACATTGATTTTAGCAAGCTCGTAAACTGATCCGACCACCTCACCACGTCCTCAAAAGCTGAGAATATAAGCAGGGCAGCATCGCCAATTGCCTTGAGATACGCAGAGTAGTTGGATGGCTTGATCGTTCCAAGGGCTTCGATTGCACACGTCTGGAACCACTGAATACGGATGTCACCCTGGGTGTCGCCGTATTTTGCATTGAATTCTGTGTTGCCTTTAAGATCGGCCAAAACAATGTAGTATAAGCCCGGCCGGAACAGTGAATTTTTCTCCATCTTCCTGACCGCGATAATTGCATCCACTGCGCCAACGCGACCATATATGGGAATATTTCTTAGCGCACCTTCGGGCACGCCTATGTATCGCTCAAGGGCTGCAACGTCGTCGTAGAAGGACAGGTCTTTCAACGATCTCTTTTCCATTTTCTCAGCGTTCCGGGCCTCAAATTTCGCGCGTTCAAATGTAGTCTTCATATAGCAAAGCGCTACTGTCCTTTTTAGGCGCTCTGTGCAGCGACTTCGGGTCGCCATGCCTAGAAAATCTATGCGGAGAATATCGCCTGTGTCTGAGACATGAAGTGTCGCCTATGACCGGGCAGGATAAGTCTGCCTCGCCACATAAGGCCGGACTAAGTGTCGTTGAATTCGTTGATTTTTTTGAATTTCTGTCCGCAAAAACTCGGACTCTCAACATTTAAATGCGGATTCTAAAGGGACGTAAACCCAAAAGCGTGGATTCGCGTTTTCTGCTTCCTAGGCCGGGACTTTTAAGCAATTTCCGTCGGCTGCAACGCGGTCGCCTCGGGCTCAGAAGTGAGGGGCAGTATGCCGATATATTCAATGCGCCAGCCGTACAGATGGCTGACGCATTGGGTTCCAACAACTACGGCATCTTGTAACGGAAGAATTTGGTTAGTTCGCCGATCTCCCGTGTAACGAGATCAATGTCAGCCGAGTCCTTAACCGCAGTCTGTATAATGGTGTAGCCGCCATCCTCTACCCACCGGAACGAAGCAAGCAATCTTCTGATCGCGTCTTCGTTCTCGCGATAAATACGCCAAGCGCGGCGGGTATCGCTGGGATGTATCCTGATCGTGACGAGCAACTCGTCCGGAAAGGAGATGACACGGAAGAACATCTTGCGCGACGACGTGTAAATGATCATGTCGCCATCGCCCATGATGGACGGCATGGTGAATGATGGGCAGTTTCGCTCGCCGAAGCGGCGGAATTCATTCCATCTTCTCCGCTCTTCGACTGAATACTCCCTCAATGGGCCGAGCTTAGCAGCCAGAGCCGTCCTTTCCACGACCATCGCCTGGATGTCCTTGTGCTCGAACGCCGGTTTCAGCCCGAGCTTCGGTAGCTTGGCTGCCTTCCCCACCGTGATTGTTCCTAGAACGGAGTATCGGGCAACGTTCACGTACCGCTCGTGGAATGCCACCGCCGAACTTCGGACCAGCAAGGGAGCGGACGAGCTATGGAGGCTGAGATGCTGTAGGCGGACAAGGTGCCTAATCCCGGCGGACGGAATTCCTGTTATCGCCGTGAACTCGGTGATGCGCATTGTATCCTTTGGAAGATCTCGTTTTCCTAGCGCGGATGGTTTCCCCCCGTACCCTCTTTTAGGCGGACGCGCGAACAACAGCGCCCGTAGGCCTCCCGATCGCCCCCTGAACGCGGCCAGCCGACCGCTTAGGACAGCTGCCATTGTCACCGTCATCGTGCGCTTCCGCGACAATCGGAGAAATCTCTCGATACCGACGGTCTCGATGTCGTCTGGCGACGCGGGCAAGTTTTCGAGGAGGTTTAGGAAAGCATCGAGATCCGCCCGGAATACGTGCCGCACGACTTTCCTGCCAATTCTTACACCGACAGCTCCTCGCCATCCTTTCTTTGCCATCAGGATGCAAATACCGTTCGCTTCTTCGACGGTGCAGCCGAGTGAAGCGGCGACTTCCTGGATTGGCACTAGCGATGCTATCGCGCCACGAAGAGTTTCGATTATCCGCGGCGTGTATTCGAATACACCGTCCTCAGATCTCCCCACATCGAGCTTCACCCGCTGGCCGAGGACACGGAGACTATATGGTGTGAGGCCAAGCTCGCGCTGAACGTCGCGTCCGTTTGGGGGAATTCCGACAACGGCCTTGTTGCGCATTGCTCTCGCAAGGGTGCCATATCTTCCGCATGCGCGGTTCATCACGGCGTTGATCGTTTGCTGCATAGGAGCGTCATAGGACTTCTCGTTCCACAAGCGGGCTGCGTGGCCAAAGTAGGTTTGCGATGCCCTGCCAAATGCCTTCACGTCGACATTGGCGGCAATCCACACCGAGAGGCGCTCTTCGAAATGATCCTCATCGGATCCAAGAGCGTCGAACCCGACACCGACATGCCCGATGCGAAGCGGTGGTGTCTCACGGGACCGAGGATTTGAAAGAAAGCGCCCGATGAGCGGGACGATGGATAGGCTCGCGTCCAGAGAATGTTGGTCGAGTATCGGTCTGCACAGGCCCGGTTCCACTACTCCAAGGCGTTGGAGGACGTAGCCTTCAAAGCTCGCCGCCCCTCGCTGCGTGAGCGGTGGAGGCGCGACGATGCCGCCGGGATGGAACCCGAAGTAGGGGAACCGAACCTTTTCGCCCGTCAGCTTTTCTTCAATAAGCAAGGTATCATGGAAAGGGCACGTTTCGAACCGGGAGAGGCTCCACCACACCCGCGAGTAAGGCGCTTGCTCGACGCATTCCGCGCAATGGCGTCGAAGCCCGCTTACTCGGTCGACTGCGATGGATTGCCCGGAAATGGTCCTCGAATGGGTGGGCGTCCACCGGACGAGGCTTTCCTTCTCGTCCGGTGTGAGAGGAAGCCGAAAAACGGCTTCCAACATTTCCTGGCGATCACCGCGGTTAAACCCGCAGTTCTTGGCGTAGATGGCAGGCGTAATATCTGCGTTGTCGGCAACAAGGCGGGCAAAGTACGACCGGATTTCCTCGCCAAAACCCGGCCGCACCCGCCACCGCGAAAAGATTCGCTCGGTGCGGAAGCGATCATGCTGCATGGCGAAGATATCCGAAGTAATTCCAGTCGTCGCCCTTCTTCAGCCGCGTGGCGACCACCTTCTGGAGATGTTCGACAAGGATTCGCGAAGAACCGTCATTCAACGCCAGATAAGCGGCGGGACGGACAACATTCATGACACGCCCGATCTGTCCGCGGCTGTATCGGTACAAATCCTCAGCCAGGTACTTGTCGTCCAAGCCGCTGAGATTTGCGAAAGGAAGCCGCCTGTCGATCGACCCCAGCAGCTTCGAAAACCGGAGGAGGTCGTCTGCGCTCGCGCTCAGGCATTGAAGAACGTCTGCGTTGAACGAACGGTTCTCGAAGGCGTCGATACTGTGCACGTAGTCAGCGATCCGCTCTTCGCCCACAAGCATGACCGCAAGTTCGTTGTAATCGACGATCGTTTTCACAAGCTTGAACATGGCGGCACCGTTGTCCGGGCGATCAAAAAACAAATACTGCGCGTCATCGATGATTAGGAGCTGCGTGCGCACGGTAAGAAGCCGGAGCAGTGCGTTGTTCCTCGCCTATACGGGGCTTCCGGACAGACTTTGGCGGAATCGCTAACGTCCGTTGTCCGTCGGTCGCCAGGACGACGAACTTTTCCGGCGAGGGCTTCAGGTTGCCATCACCGACCTGGTGGCCAGTGGTCACAGCGAGGTATAGGTTGCGATACCTGCAGATCAGCGCGGTTCCGAAGGTCCGAAGCTCCCAAACTTCGTCACCCGTTGAGAACAGTGCCGGACGTACAAAGCGTTGCATCGTGTCCGGCGTGTTTTTGAACGGGATATAAGCCCCATTCACGCATACGCTCATCTTTGCATTCGCCAATGTCGTGACCGTCATCGATCGTCCACCGTGCCGCTTCTCTCTCGCCAACGGGGGTATCGTCAGCGCCATCTGCCGTCAATCGCGGATGCGGGGTTAGTGTGGCTTATGCGGTCTCGGTCGAGTCGTCGGATAAACTGGAGAAGAAATCCCATCGAGAGAAGCGACGCATCCCATCGAAGTCGGTGTAGTAGGTCGATCCTGCCGCCCGGACGTTCATCTGGAGTTCGAGACGGCCTGTCGCTGCGATGTTCGGAAGCTCCGTGCCGAATGCCTTTTGCAGACGGTCCTCAAGCTCCATAGCGACAAGTTCGTCGTCGCATAGGAAATCGACCCTCATCTTGTAGAAGTCGACCTCGTCCTCCGACGACCAGGAAGCGAACATCGCCCTGACGCGTTCGTGCAAGGGGCTTTCCTCGAACTTCGCCTTCAGCACCTTCTCGACCTCTCGATCGAAACCGTCGGCACGAAAGAAGCTGACGAGGTTGTTCGGCAAAGCGGCTCTGGAATAGGAATAGCCCAGCCAGCGGCCAATCGTCTCCCCCGTTTCCACTGTCCCAGCGGGTCCATCCGGCGCAGTGTCGAGAAGGAGGGCGCGATCAATGAAACGGCGGGCATTGATATTCACTACGAAGGCGGCCTGCTCGCCGTTCTCGGTTAAAGGGATCGTCAGCTTGCGCATGTTCTTGCCGCGCGCATGATCGGTGGTCGCCTTGTATGCTTCCGACGACCGCTCGAGTACCATGACTTCAACGTATGGATCCTTGGCAAGGTCTGAGCTGACAACCGTGCACGACTGGGTTACCACGACGACGAGCTTGTCGTCCTCGAACCCCAGCTGCTTTGCAAGCTCCCCACTCACGCGGAACGAGGATCCTTGGCGCCATCCCAGCTCAAGTATCTTCTGCGCTTCCGCCTCTCCGAACTCGTGCAATTCCATCTCCTAAGTGCATCACCCAAGAAAGGAGATCACGAGCGTCCGACAACGGCAATGGGCATTTCGTCGAGAATTGCGTTGCCCTTCCCACTCGACCAGAGTGCTGCATCTTGTGCCGCGTACCGCTTGATCGCTGGAGCGAATGTAGCAAGGTAACGGTTCACAGCGGTAGCATCGATTACCTGCGCCGTTAGAAGTTCTTCCAGAGAAACACCCGATCGATCCTTGGTCTTCATCATCCTGTGAACGGTCTTCAGGTTGGTCCCGAACCCATCCTTGATGATCGGATAGACGACCGTCAATCTGTCGATCGCATCCCGCCGCGGCTGAGTGTCCTTCATCCAAGCGTACACGGTCTTCCGTTCGACACGCATCAAGTCCGCGATTGCACTGACGGGAAGCCCGTTCTGCTGCATCTCGCGAATAGTGGCGGCGAAGTCGATCACGGTCTCCTGCTGCAGCAGGTGATCCGTGCTCGGAACCATCTGAACGTTCGAGGTCAGAATCATTCGGTCCGCGGCGAAACCATTTGTGACGGAAGCGCCCGCGGCAGCGAAATACGTGACCCCTTTCAGGATCCCGAAGAAGTTGATCTTGCTCGTTGCAGCTACTGCACTCATGCCCACACCTTCATTGCATGCTCGGTCGTAATCTTGTCGAAGACGTCTCTGATCGGCTGCCAGAGATCTACGATATTGGCCCGCAGCTCCTCCAGGTCAACCTTGCGGGGAGGCGAGTATGTCATTGCGTGATCGGCATCGATTGTAAGAAAGTCTCCGAGTGGTCGATCGATCTGCCAGTTGTTGTCCAGGATCAACTGCGAGTTTAGGTCGGGAGGAAATACCGAAGGCGGCTTCCTGGCGACTTGAACTCTCAGTGCAGCACCAGCCTTTGTGCTCATCTGTAACTGATTCACGCCCTCGCGTAGCGAAAAATCGCCTAATTTCAGTCCAATCGGCATGAAGCGCTCGTGGAGATACTGCTCGAGAACGTCATCGGGCTTTGGTTCCACGAGGTCGAGGTACCGCAATGCTACGCCCTCGATCATCCTGACCTGGTTGCTCTCTGTCCGGACAGCGACCTCGGCGAGGCCGACAAGCTTGCGGAGAAAGTCCTCATGCCCGACATAGCCTCGCGTATGGAGAGCGATCATGCCTTTGTGCACGATGGCCGACCATTTGAAGTCTTCACTCCGAAACTGCCAGATGCGAAGGACTTCGTTCTGAACCTGCACGCCACGCTCATCGATATGCACGTTGATCTGCGGGATCTCAGCTTCTTTTCCGGCAGGATAGTTGTCCGCCAGCCCGCGGGCCATTTCCTTGGTAAACGTGTCGAAATCTGTGATTTCAGGGAACCGGACTACGCCGATCACATACTTGATCGGGGCGTTTTTCATCTGCGCCATAAGTGTTCCCTTCGCTCGGTGTAACTATACACAAAACTAAACACATGCAAGTCACACGGAAAGGGGCCGGTGGCCTCAACTTCAAAATAAAGTTAGCGAACCTCAGTTCGTGGCTCCATTCCTTGCGCAGCCTACTCGCACGCCGGAACATAGTTGCTGTTTCGACATTCTACGAATGTCGCCTGGCGGCATCGCCCCAAACCTCAGGACGGTCCATTCTTCTGCGCCGGGCGGCACCAATGTCCACAACACATATGCGCCGTCCGTTCGCGGTGGCGCTTTTCTGGTCAAGCGTTTGCGGCCCGCCTCCTCGACGAGGCGATGGCCCCGCGAACGAGATTTGACAGCGACTAGCTTACGACACGCTCGATCCGGGCCATATGCGAAGCCGGAGCGGACGTGAGTTCGTCCTCGGCGGTCTTGATCTCGGAGATTGTAAGCCCCGTCGCGATGGCAAAATCTTCGAGGCTGTAGCCTCTCGCGAGGCGAGATGCCTTCAGACGCGCGGCAGTGGATTTGGTTTTCTTTACAAGCTGATCCATGGGGTGCTTTCTCGGCTTGTCGTGTGGCTTCATGCCAAGCACCCGCGCTCGAGCCCCCGCTTCCTGCAGATCTACCAGCTCTTCGATTGTCATTGATGTTCCCCCGCGAGTGGGCACCCTAGCATCGGTCATAACATTCGCAAGCGATTGCTAATGCGAGTAGCGTGCTTGGCGCCGGGTGTGCGATCAGCTCCGATATGCGGACGGCACTTCGGATCCCTGCTGCGGTTCCTCGTCGAACCTCAAAGGCAGCCACATCCACTGACCGTACGCGGATGAGAGAGGTAGGCGAGATACACCAGGCCGCCGGTGTCCTGTTAACCTTTTCCCGGGATAACAATGACATCCGGTCCCTTCTGCGGGCCTGATGCCCGATTTCTCATGGCGATCGGGCGCGACTGGCATATGTGGTTTCCGCCATGCTGCGGCGACCGAGGAGTGCGTCCCTATTATGCCAGATCGTCGTGGCGGGCATGTGATTGTGCCCGCCACCTTCCTTTCGATGAGAGTTTGAGTGCGAACCCTTTCACGATGGCGACACAGCAGAAGCTCTACAGGGAGGCGTGCGCCATCGGGTGGCGAGCACTCTCGACTTCGCTACGGTGATCGCTAGCGCGCTAGGTTTAGAGCGGTCCGCAAAGGCAAGTTACACCGAATGCGAATCCTTAAACGAGTGGGCTCACATGTTTCAAGATGCACTCTCTGGAGGGTCGTTCGCGGCCCGTCAAAGGATTCGAAATCCGGGGGCTTCCCAAGCATTCATCGTCGAATCCCGCGGTAAGATTCGAGGCGGCGCCGCGCCCAAGTATATTCCAGCGTTTTATTTTACATGTGTCGCGGATACATAACCTGATCTTTTCTATCGGCGACGCTGTATTCGGACATTATTACCGATTCGTTGAATTATTATGCTGCTTTAAGAGTCATACTTAGGTCGGGGACCCTTCAAGAGCGGTTTGCGGCGTCTCTTGGCAAAATGTGAGACCTGACACGTCTTCTACCGACATCGAAAGATGGTTTACGTTTGGCTAACGCCTGCCCGGTGCGGGAAGCTGCGATAAAAGGCGCTCGGGGACCGTTGTCAACAATTGTCCTGAGAGATGCTCGCTGGGTGACCGGAAGCTTGATTCACGTGTAGCGTGACGCGCATATACACCAAGGGTTGTTGTCGGATTGTGACGCTGCATTGTTGGGGGTGAACACCAAGCGAAGTGAATCAGAAGATCGGCTTGGCGACGCCGCGCCGCCCAAATAAGGCGGCGGGGATAGAATATTGTGCGGAATCATGATGTTGAGCGAATAATGACGAATTCAGAGTCCGCGGTTATGGGTTCTGCAGTCCGCGCTTAGCGGGGTCGAGTCCGGGCTTATGCGGCGAGGCAGAATAAGAGAAAAATGGCGCACCCGACAGGATTCGAACCTGTGACCTTTGGAATCGGAATCCAACACTCTATCCAGCTGAGCTACGGGTGCATGCCTGAGGCGGGTTTGAATCGCCTGTCCGATGGGTGGTTCTTAGCCTAGCTTTTGGCTGGCTTCAATCACCAAAATGAAAAGTCCGCCGTTCTGTCGATGGCGGACTTTGGTTTTCTAGATCTTCGCGATCAGACCTGCATGGCGCCGGGGCCGGGGATGGCCTTGGGGGGGACCTTGCCGAGGATGATCATGCCGAGCACCTCGTCCTTGGTCACGTCCTCGGTGCGGGCGTGGCCCACCACCTGGCCGTTCTTCATGACGGAGACGCGGTCGGCTAGGTCGAAGACGTCGTGGATGTCGTGGCTGATCAGGAAGATGCCGATGCCTTCCTTCTTCAACTGCTTGATCAGCTCGCCCACCTGCGCGGTCTCCTGCGGTCCAAGGGCTGCCGTCGGCTCGTCCATGATCAGGATGCGGGCGTTGAAGAGGATGGCGCGGGCGATCGCCACGGATTGCCTCTGCCCGCCCGAAAGCGCCTTCACCGGCTCCTTGAAGCGGCGGAAATTGGGGTTGAGGCGGCCCATCACCTCGCGCGTCGAGGCCTCCATGGCGACGTCGTCGAGCGTGCCCCACTTGGTGCGGATCTCGCGACCCAGATAGAGGTTGGCGGCGGCGTCGACGTTGTCGGCGACGGCAAGCGTCTGGTAGATCGTCTCGATGCCGTATTTCTTGGCGTCGCGCGGGTTCTTGATATCGGCGGGTTCGCCGTCGATCATGATTTCGCCGCTGTCGCGCTTGTAGGCACCCGAGAGGATCTTGATGAGCGTCGACTTGCCGGCGCCGTTGTGGCCAAGAAGGGCGACAACCTCGCCGGGGTAGAGATCGACCGAGGCATTGTCCACGGCGTGGATGCCGCCAAACGAGATCGAGATGTTCTTCAGTTCCACGAGAGGAGTGTTCGGGCTTGGGGAAGTGCGTTGATCAGTCATATCCAGGCTCCTCTTACTTCGACCGCGAGCGATAGACGGTGTCGAGCCAGACGGCAACGACGAGAACCGCGCCCACGACGACGTTCTGTATGGGGGTATCGACGTTTGCGAGACCCATGCCCGACTGCAGCGACTGCATGACGAGCGCGCCGAGCATGGCGCCGGCGATCGTGCCGGTGCCGCCGGCAAGCGACGTGCCGCCGATGACGGCCGCCGCGATGGTGTACAGCTCGTAGGTCGTCCCTTGCGAGTTGGCGGCGGCGTTGAGGCGGGCGGTGGAGATCGCCGCGGCAACGGCTGCCAGGAAGCCCATCAGCGCGAAGATGCGCACTGTCACCCAGCGGGTCTTGATGCCGGCGAGCTCGGCCGCTTCAGGGTTGCCGCCGATCGCGAAGACGTAGCGGCCGAAGCGCAGGCGGGTGGCGATGAAGGTCATGACGATGCCGACCAGAACGGCGATCAGGACCGGCACGGCGATGCCGTAGGAGATGAAGAGCCCCGTTTCCGGCCAGGCGATGGCGTTGGCTTCGGCGTATTTCTTGGCGATCGCCACCGGCCAGTAGTAGATGGTCGAGACCCAGATGGCGCCGAGCACCAGCGCGCAGCCGAGAACAACCAGGAAATACTCGGCCCAGAGCGGCCGGCGGGGGAAGTTGAAGCGCTTGCGCTGGTGGCGCGAGCTGATGATGCCGACGATGATCAGCACGCAGGCGATCAGCCCGATGATCCAGCTCCATGTGGCGCCGACGGAGCCTTCGGCACCGCCGCCCATGATGCGGAAGGTGGTGTCGAGGGGGGCGACCGTCTGGCCGGATGTCACATACCAGGCAAGGCCGCGCCAGGCGAGGAAGCCGCCGAGCGTGACGATGAAGGAAGGGACGCCGAGGAAGGCGATGATGACGCCCTGAAAGAGGCCGATCAAAGTGCCGGCGATCAGGCCACAGATGAGCGTGATCAGCCAGGTCCAGGAATTGTCGAAGCCGAGATATTGCGGCAGGAACTTCGCCTGGACGACGCCCATGATCATGGCGACGAGGCCGAGCATCGAGCCGATGGACAGGTCGATATTGCGGGTGACGATGACGAGCACCATGCCGGTCGCGAGAACCGCGATCTCGGTGGTCTGGACCGAGAGGTTCCAGAGGTTGCGCGGCGTCAGAAACAGTCCACCGGTGTAGAGATGAAAGCCGATCCAGATGACCAGCAGCGCCGCGACCATGCCGAGCAGGCGCGTGTCGATCTCAGTTGCGCGCAGGAAGCGCGTGAAAGGGTTACCCTCCGCCGAGCGCGGATGGCTCGATGAGGATTGCGTGATGTTTGCCATGGGTTTGCCGTTTCCCCCATTGTTTGGGCTCTGGCGCGGGTGCCCGAAAGCCCTTGCCGAGGTGCCCTGTTCTTCAAATCGACCACCGAGAGACTTCCGAAGCGGCCGCGTGGGGCGCGGCATCGTTGCGGCAGGGAATCAAAGCGTTCGCGGTGCGTTGCGAGGCGGGGAGCGCTTCATTGGGCTCCATCCGCATCCGGCGCCGCGGCGAGATCGCCACGGCGCCGGTGTGTTGGCTCAGCTGGCGAGGATTAGTCGCAAGCCTTGACGCTGCCGGCCTTCACGCCCTGGCAAGCTTCAGCCTTGGTGATCCAGCCTGCGTCGATGACGACGTTCAGGTTGTCCTTGGTGATCGCCTGCGGCTTCAGGAAGATGGACTGCATCTTCACCTTCTTCGGACCGCCTTCGAAGGCGGTTACGCCGTCGATCTTGTCCATGGTCTTGCCGCCGGCGAGGTCGAGCGCGATTTCAGCAGCGCGCTTGCCGAGTTCGCGGCTATCCTTCCAGACGGAAACCGTCTGGGTGCCGAGCGCGATACGGTTCAAAGCTGCCTTGTCGGCGTCCTGGCCGGAGACCGGAACGGTGCCTGCCATGCCCTGTGCGTCCAGAGCAGCAACCGCGCCGCCGGCCGTGCCGTCGTTAGAAGCAACAACGGCGTCGACCTTGTTGTTGTTGGCGGTCAGGAACTGTTCCATGTTGCGCTGGGCGTTCTGCGGCAGCCAGCCGTCGGTGTAGGCTTCGCCGACGTTCTTGATCTTGCCCGCGTCAACGGCAGCCTTCAGGACTTCCATCTGGCCGGCGAACAGGAAGTCCGCGTTCGGGTCGGAAGAGGAGCCCTTGATGAAGACGTAGTTGCCTTCAGGCTTGACCTTGAACACGCCTTCCGCCTGCAGGCGGCCGACTTCCTTGTTGTCGAAGGTGATGTAGAAGGCAGCCGGGTTTTCGATCAGGCGGTCGTAGCCGACGACAGGAATGCCTTCAGCGGCAGCCTTTTCGATGGCCGGGCCGATTGCATCGGAATCCTGCGCGAGAACGATGAGGGCGTTGGCACCCTGCGAGATCAGCGATTCAACGTCGGTCAGCTGCTTTGCGGCGGACGACTGGGCATCAGCGGAGATGTACTTGGCGCCCTTGGCTTCAAGCGCCTTCTTGATGGCGGCTTCGTCGGTCTTCCAACGCTCTTCCTGGAAGTTGGACCACGACACGCCGACAACGAGGTCGGCAGCCATTGCGGCGGTATGCACCGATACGAGGATGGCAGCACCTGCCATCAGCTTCAAAACATGCTTCATGATATCCTCCCGAATAGAATGCGGCCAGCCCCAGCCAGTGGTTCCTCCGGCCGCCGCGATGTGCTGTCGGGAAAGGTTTTCATTATTTTCTCGACAGTCGAGAAATTAAGTGTCAGAGATTTTTTCAACTGTCAACACCGCACTACCTGTGAATGATCTCTCACGTGGAGGTTGTTGGAGATACGGTGTGAACGAGGGGTGGAATGCACGCGGGAATAGGGCGGCCTTCATGCTGACCAGATCGAGCACGGAACTGGTGCGCCAGCGCAACAGCGTGCTGGTGCTTGCCGCGCTGAGGCGTCATGGCGCGCTGTCCCATACCGAAATAGCTGATTTCACCGGGCTTTCCTCGGCCACGATTTCGGCGATTACCGCCGATCTCGAGAAGGGCGAGGTGATCGAAAAGTCCGAGCAGCAGGCGGCGAGCGGCCGAGGACGGCCGCGCGTGCAGTTTCGCCAGAGGCGCGACAGCGGCTATCTGATCGTCGTCATCATTTCGTCGGATGGCGTGCAATATTCGCTGGTGGATTACGCCGGCACGCTGATCGACCAGTTCGGTGAGGACCGCTCGCACGATCCCGATGGCGCCGCTCGATTCGCGGATGCTGTTGGTGAGGGGCTGGAGCGGCTGCTCGAGCGTTCGCGGCTATCGCGGGACAAGATCAAGCTGATCTCGATCAGCAGCAAGGGGCTGGTGAGCTCCGATGATGCCGTGCTCCTGTGGTCGCCGATCTTCGGCAGCGACCGGATCGATTTCGAGGCGGCGCTGAGGCCCGCGTGGCAGGCGAAGATCATTCTCGACAACGAGACGCTGCTGGTTGCCGCAGCCCTTGGCGCGCGCGAGGATGCGGGCAATCCAGACGGGCTGCGGTCGCTGGCGGCGCTGTCGCTGGGGCACAGCATCGGGCTCGGGATCGTCCGCAATGCGGGGCCGGCCGAGCGGGAGATCTCGGCGCCCAATTTCGGGCACATGCTGCATGTGGCGAATGGCGGTCTTTGTCGGTGTGGGAGCAGGGGGTGCATCGAGGCCTATGCCGGGTTCTACGCGATCCTGCGCATGGCCTTCGAGGTGCCTGACGATACGATCCCGGCGAAGTTCGTTCCCGTCGGCGAGCTCGACAAGATCGCGGCGCGGGCGCGCCAGGGACACCGGATGTCGGCCTTCGCCTTCCGGCAGGCGGGGCTGGCGCTTGGAAACGGGCTGTCGCGGCTGCTAAGCCTCACCGAGCGGATGCCGGTGGCGATCACCGGGCCCGGCACGCGCTACTACGATCTGCTGAGGCCCGGTATCGAGGAGGGGCTTGCCCAGTCGCACATGGTCAGGATGCAGGGCATGCCAGAGCTGCGCGTCGTGTTCGACGAGCCGCTGTTGGTGTTCGAGGGGCATCTCAACCGGGCGCTGTCCGTCATCGACGGCGATATCGTCCAGGGCGGGTTCGGCTAAGCGGCGGATGTCCTGCGCCGCGTGAGCGTTCTGCCGATCTTCTGTCCCTGCATCTCGATGAACCTGTGGCCGACCGCAGACAGCGCGTAGACGATCGGGATGGTAATGACGATGGAGAGCAGAAAGCGCTGTAAGTCGCTGATGTCGTGGCCATGCGCCTTGATGAGATAGGCGATGACGGGCTGCATGACCAGCAGGTGGATCAGATAGGCGCCGAAGGAGAGTTCGCCGAGCTCGTGGCAGAACCTGTTGCCCATGAAATCGGAAATCCGGTTGAGCGGATTTGCCAGCGGGCGCGGCAGATGCGCGTGGAAGATCAGCGCGAAGAAGGCGACGACAAGTCCGAGGCGCACGACTTCGCGCATGACGGTCATGCCGCCGCCGATCGGGATCGCCACGAAGGCCAGCGCCAACAGGAAGTGGACGAGGGCGCGTGGGGCCGAGGCGTTGAGCGCGCCGGCGAGCAGCATACCTGATGCGAAGACGTGCATCTTCAGCGGCAGGAAGGCCGGCATCGGGAAGTTTACGCCGACGAAGCGGAGCGCCATGGCGATCGCAACGCCGGCGACAACCACGCCGATGCTCCCGCGCAGCCAGCCGAGCCGGTGGATGAAGAGCATCAGGAAGGGCAGGACGGCATAGAACTGCATTTCGAGGCTGATGCTCCAATCCGGCAGCGGTGTGCGGAAGGCGTGCGCCGGCGAGAGGCCGAAGAGGAAGCTGACATGCAGCAGCACGTTCTCGAGGCTGCCGTCGAGATAGCGTTCGGGAAGCTGCGGGGTGACGCCAAGGAAGTGGTCGATCACCATGCGGCTTTCGAAAATGACGGGGCCGAGCGCGATGGCGATCGCCAGCATCACGTAATAAAGTGGGGCGATGCGGAAGAAGCGGCGGGTCCAGAAATTCGACCATGTCGAGATCTCCGACCACGGCTCCTTTTCCTGGCGCAGCTGATAGTGAAACACCATCAGGAAGCCGGAGAGCATGATGAAGAGATCGACGCCGAGATCAGGATCGCCGATCAGCGGCAGATGCCATCCGGTGAGCAGCATAGCGTGCCCAATCAGCACCCATAAAGCGGCGATGCCACGCAAGCCGTCGAGGCTGCCAATTCGCCCGGAAGAGCCCGAAATTTCCGCCATCTATTGGTCACCCAGTTCGTCGGAGGTGGCATGAATGGCCCGAAAACTGAAGGAAACCAATGCTAATTTGGATATTTGGCGCAATGTAACACGCGTCGGACGTGCGGAAAATTTGCTAATATACAAAGACAGGCAATGCACTTGCGAGGGCCGCGCCAAGGTGCGTTTTGTGATCGAGCCAGGCGAATGTTACAGGCAATGTCAGAGAGCAGAGGGTGCGACGACGATCGCGCCGGAGGCAAAAACGAGAAATGGCCGGGTCGGGCCCCGGCCATCTCCTATGTGGCTTTCGGTCGGGAGAAAACCGTCAGCCGATCTTGATCAGCTTGCCTTCCTTGACGGACTGGACGGCCGCGTCGGCAAGCACAAGGGCGGCGAGGCCATCGGCGCCCGAGGGAGAGATCCTGGCACCCTTTTCGATGGCGGCGATGAAGCTTGCAATCTCGTTGGCATAGGCTTCGGTGTAGCGGGTCATGAAGAAATCGTGCAGCGGCGGGCGGGTATAGCCTTCGCCATTAGCGACTTCGATCGAGACGGCGCGCTGGTTTTCGGCCGAGACCATGCCCTTGGAGCCGTGCACCTCGATGCGCTGGTCGTAGCCATAGGTGGCGCGGCGCGAGTTGGAGATGATCGCCTGCTTGCCGGACTTGGTCTGCAGGATGACGGAAACGCTGTCGTAGTCGCCGGCCTCACCGATCGCCTTGTCGACGAGAACGGCGGCGGTTGCTGTGACGGCGACCGGCTCTTCGCCGAGCAGGAAGCGGGCCATGTCGAAATCGTGGATCGTCATGTCGCGGAAGATGCCGCCGGAACGCTTGATATAGTCGACGGGAGGGGCGCCCGGATCGCGCGAGGTGATCGTCACCATCTCGACGTCGCCGATGCGGCCGTCGTCGATGGCATGGCGCACGGCCATGAAGTGCGGGTCGAAGCGGCGGTTGAAGCCGACCATCAGCTTGCCCTTGGTCTCGTCCACCACCTTGATGCAGGCCTTGACGCGCTCGACGGAGAGATCGACGGGCTTCTCGCAGAAGATCGCCTTGCCTGCGCGGGCGAAGCGCTCGATCAGGTCGGCATGGGTGTCGGTCGGCGTGCAGATGACGACGGCGTCGATATCGCTGGCGGCTTCGATCGCCTCGATGGTGCGGACTTCGCAGCCGTAAGCGGATGCGATGGCGTTGGCGGCCTCCGGAAAGGCGTCGGCGACGGCAACGAGCCTTGCATTGGCATCGCCGCTGACTGCCTTGGCGTGAACCTTGCCGATACGACCGGCGCCGAGAAGACCAAATCTGACTGTCATGTAAACCTCCCTTGAATTCGGCTTGCCTTCTCGCGGAATGGATGGGCCGAATTTATCTCCTTGTGGAATTTTCATTCCATTTTATACACGCGTCGTCAAGGCCGTGGGCCTTTCACATTTCAAGAAACCATCTTAAAGACACGTAACAATTCATATGTGGGAATGAGATGCAGCTGATCGATCCAAACCATCCGGCCTACCGCGCGCTTTGGGTGCGCGTTCTCATCGTCGCGGTCTGCTTCGGCTGGACCGGGGTCGAGGCCTTGTGGGGCGATCCCTTCTGGGCGGTGCTGGCGGCCGGCGCCGGCGCTTATGCCGCCTACGTGCTGCTCTGGTCCTACAAGCCTGCAGACCCTAGCGAGGGAAAGGCGGCTGTCGAGGACAAGACCGCCGAGCCTGCCGAGACGCAGGACGCTCCCAAGAACGACGCGTAATCAGCGTCTGGCGCTTCTCGTCTTGCGGCGGATCGCTTCGTCGATCAGCTGATTGGCGATCGTCATGCGCTTGGTGGCGTTGTCGCGAAACAGCGGGTGGACGCGATCGGGATGATTGGCTTTGGCGAAGCCGCGTCGCTTGTCGCTGAGGCTCTGGACTGTGTCGTTCGCCGAGATCGCCAGTTCGGCGGCGATCTCAGGCAGCGCCGTGCGGGCGAGGTGCTCCGGCATCACCGGTTCGAGCTCGATCTCGGGGAGTGGCTCGGTCACCGGCTCGGGCGAGGGCTCGGGCGGCACCTGGGCGGTTGCCTCTCGCGGCGTTTCGAATTCCAGATTGTCGAAATAGGCCTGGCCGGGCCGCGCCGAGGGTGCGGATACGCCCTCCATCACGTCGAAAGCGAGGCCCGTCGTGAAGCCCGGCATGCGGTGCGAGACGGGAGCGGCCTCCTCTATAGAGTCGCCATCCTCTTCCTTCAGGCGATCAAGCACTGACTGGAACAGCGATTGTCCGAATAGCATGGAGCCTCCCTTGCGCGAATGCGCATAGAACGCGACCAAGATGGCGTGGGGCTTGTGAGGCCCCATCCAAACAGTCAGGTCCCGCCCTTGCGGCTCTCCGCCAGCACCAGATCGTAAAGCAGCCGCGCGCTCGGGGGCAGGGCGCGTTCCCTTGCGGTGATCAGGCTGTAGGGCCGGACGTTGATCTCGAAGTCGATCGGCAGCACGCGCACATCCGAGGCGCGTGAACGCTGCGCCGCCAGGAAGTGGGCGACGTCGATGGCGATCGGAGCGATCGCGTCGGTCTGGCAGATGATCGCGCAGGTGAGCAGCAGCGACGAGGTGTTGACGATATTCTCTGGCACGGCAACGCCGCGCGACAGGAACATGTCCTCGATCGTGCGCCTGAGCAATGTGCCGGGCGGCTGGAAGACCCAGTCGTATTCCGTCAGGTCGGCCATGGTGGCCACGCCCTTCTGTAATAGAGGGTGGCCGCTGCGCACGATCAGGCAGGCGCGCTCGACGCCGATCTCCTGCACCTCGAAAAGCCGCGGGTTGAGATCATCCGGGATGCGGCTGATGACGAAGTCGTGGCGGGCGGCCAGAAGCTCGCGGGCAAGCACGTTGCTGGTCTCGACCTGAATGTTGACCTCGATGCCGGGAAGCGCCGTGCGGATCTGCTTGATGGCGGGGACGACGAGGCTCATTGCGGGCGCTGTCACCGCGCCGATGAAGACAGATCCGCCCTTGCCGGATCTGAGCTCGGCGATCTCGCGGCTTGCCTCCCTGAGTTCCAACATGATCTTGCGCGCACGCCTTGCGAGTGCCTCGCCGAAGGTGGTCAGCACCACGCCACGGGCAACGCGCTCATAAAGCGGAGTCTTAACAATGGTCTCCATTTCCGACAGCATTCGCGACGCGGCGGGCTGTGAAATGTTAAGTGCTTCGGCAGCCGCCGAAATCTGGCCGCTATCTTCGATTGCGACGATCATGCGCAAGTGATTCAGCTTGAGTCCCGACCGCAGAAGGCCGTCATCCCCAAAAATCTCTGTCTGTATATCCACGTTCTCTAATGCCACATGCCCTGAATTGCTCGACATGGTTGCAGCCTCCCTACTGCTCTCCATTAAAAGTAATACTTTTTAACGATATACCAAATTTGTTATGCCTTTTGCCACTTATTCTATTTGACAGTTATAGGAATCCATACCAGTTTGCCGCCGTGTGCTGGTTGGCACTCAACACGTGTGAGAGCGTGGAGGAGACCTACTTCGTTTCTCGCTATTGAAGTATTATCCAATACGAAACCCGCCACAGTTCGGGGTGGGCGAGGAGTCGCCCGCGCATTTATTAACTTAGGGAGAGAGAGATGAAATCCATTATCTCATTGATGGCAGCTGCCGCGTTCGGCGTTGCTTCGTTCGTTATGCCGGCTGTTGCCGCTGACAAGGGTCTCGTCGGTATTGCCATGCCGACCAAGTCGTCCGCTCGCTGGATCGACGACGGCAACAACATCGTCAAGCAGCTCCAGGACGCCGGTTACACGACCGACCTGCAGTATGCAGACGACGACATTCCGAACCAGCTGTCTCAGATCGAGAACATGGTCACGAAGGGCGCGAAGGTTCTCGTCATCGCTTCGATCGACGGCACCACGCTGTCGGACGTGCTGCAGAAGGCTGCTGACGCCGGTATCAAGGTCATCGCTTACGACCGCCTGATCCGCGATTCGGCCAACGTCAGCTACTACGCAACCTTCGACAACTTCCAGGTCGGCGTTCTTCAGGCCGGCACGATCGTCGACAAGCTCGGCCTCAAGGATGGCAAGGGCCCGTTCAACATCGAGCTCTTCGGTGGTTCGCCTGACGACAACAACGCCTTCTTCTTCTACGATGGCGCAATGTCCGTCCTGCAGCCTTACATCGACTCGGGCAAGCTCGTCGTAAAGTCCGGCCAGACCGGCATGGACAAGGTCGGCACGCTGCGTTGGGACCCGGCAACGGCCCAGGCTCGCATGGACAACCTGCTGTCGGCTAACTACACCGACGCCAAGGTTGACGCCGTTCTGTCGCCTTACGATGGTCTGTCCATCGGCATCATCTCCTCGCTCAAGGGCGTAGGCTATGGTTCTGGCGATCAGCCGCTGCCGGTCGTTTCCGGCCAGGACTCGGAAGTTCCTTCCGTCAAGTCGATCATCGCAGGCGAGCAGTATTCCACGATCTTCAAGGATACTCGCGAACTGGCGAAGGTTACCGTTGCCATGGTTGATGCCGTCATGTCCGGCAAGGAGCCTGAAGTCAACGACACCAAGACCTACGACAACGGCGTAAAGGTCGTTCCGTCCTACCTGCTGAAGCCGGTTGCCGTCACCAAGGAGAACTACAAGACCGTTCTCGTCGACAGCGGCTACTACAAAGAAGACCAGCTGAAGTAATCTGACGAACGCCGGAATCCGCGCCTTCGCGCGCGGGTTCCGGTTTCCGATTTTTAGAACGCCAGGCCGATCTTACGGCCACGGCGCTGGAATTTTGATCATGGAAAATACACTCCTCGAAATGCGGAACATCACCAAGACGTTCCCGGGCGTAAAAGCGCTCGAGAATGTGAACCTCAAGGTTCGCCAGGGTGAGATACACGCAGTTGTGGGGGAAAACGGGGCCGGCAAGTCGACCCTGATGAAGGTTCTTTCCGGTGTCTACCCCTCGGGCACCTATGATGGAGAGATCTTCTACGACGGCGACGTCCGCAATTTCAAAGTCCTGAAGGACTCCGAAGAAATCGGCATCGTCATCATTCACCAGGAACTGGCGCTCGTGCCGCTGCTCTCGATCGGGGAAAACATCTTCCTCGGCAACGAGAATGCGAAGAGCGGCGTCATCAGCTGGGAAACCACCTTCAACCGCACCAAGCAGCTGCTCGCCAAGGTGGGCCTGCGCGAATCTCCGAACACGCTCGTGACCGACATCGGTGTCGGCAAGCAGCAGCTCGTCGAAATCGCCAAGGCCTTGTCCAAGAGCGTCAAGTTGCTCATTCTCGATGAGCCGACCGCGTCGCTCAACGAAAGCGATTCCGATGCGCTGCTGAACCTCCTGATGGAGTTCCGCAAGCAGGGCATCACGTCGATCATCATCTCGCACAAGCTCAACGAGATCCGCAAGGTCGCCGACCAGATCACCGTTCTGCGCGACGGCATGACCGTCAAGACGATGGACTGTCATAAGGAAGAGATCAGCGAGGACACCATCATCAGAAACATGGTGGGCCGCGATCTCGAAGACCGCTATCCGCCACGCTCGGTTCCGATCGGCGAAACCATCTTCGAAGTGAAGAACTGGAATGCATTTCACCAGCAGCATCGCGACCGCCAGGTTCTGCACGACATCAACATCAACGTCCGCAAGGGCGAGGTGGTCGGCATCGCCGGCCTGATGGGTGCCGGCCGCACCGAGTTCGCGATGAGCGTATTCGGCAAGGCCTATGGCCACAAGATCACCGGCGAAGTCTATGTCGACGGCAAGCAGGTTGACACCAGCACCGTTCGCAAGGCGATCGATGCCGGTCTCGCTTACGTGACCGAAGACCGCAAGCATCTCGGTCTCGTGCTCGCCGACAACATCATGCACAACACGTCGCTCGCCAACCTGGCGGGTATTTCGAAGAGCACCGTCATCGACGGCATCAAGGAAAGCAGGGTCGCCACCGACTACCGGTCGAAGCTGCGCATCCGTTCGTCGGGCATCTACCAGGAGACGGTCAACCTCTCGGGTGGGAACCAGCAGAAGGTGGTGCTGTCCAAGTGGCTGTTCTCCGATCCCGACGTGCTGATCCTCGACGAGCCGACCCGCGGTATCGACGTGGGTGCAAAATACGAAATTTATACTATCATCAACCAGCTTGCTGCCGATGGAAAAGGCGTTCTGATGATCTCGTCGGAAATGCCTGAACTGCTTGGCAACTGCGACCGCATCTATGTGATGAACGAAGGTCGCATCGTCGCTGAACTGCCGAAGGGCGAAGCGAGCCAAGAAACCATCATGCGCGCCATCATGCGCTCTGGGGAGAAGAAACAATGACTCCTGTCAACCCGACCAGCCACGAGGAAAGCAACGTCGTTTCCGTCGTCGATTACATCCGCGGCAACATTCGTGAATACGGCATGCTCATCGCGCTCGTCGCGATCATGGTGTTCTTCCAGTTCTACACCGGCGGCATCCTGTTCAGGCCGGTCAACCTGACCAACCTCGTTCTCCAGAACTCGTTCATCGTCATCATGGCGCTCGGCATGCTGCTGGTCATCGTGGCCGGCCATATCGATCTGTCGGTCGGCTCCATCGTCGCCTTCGTCGGCGCGCTGGCGGCGATCTTCACCGTCTCCTGGGGTATGAACTTCTGGCTCGCGGCCTTGCTTTGTCTGGCGATCGGCGGCGTCATCGGCGCGGCGCAGGGCTATTTCATCGCCTATCACCGCATTCCGTCGTTCATCGTGACGCTGGCCGGCATGCTGGTGTTTCGCGGCCTGACGCTGACGGTTCTCGGCGGCAAGAACATCGGTCCGTTCCCGAAGGAATTCCAGGTCATCTCCACCGGCTTCCTGCCTGGCGACATGGTCGACATCTTCGGCACGCCGACGCAGATCACCTCTCTGGTGCTCAGCGTCATCCTGCCGGTCATCCTGTTCTACCTCGCATGGCGCCGCCGCAAGGTGAACGAAAGCCACGGCATCGACGTCGAGCCGATGGGCTTCTTCGTCGCGCAGAACGTCATCATCTCGCTGGCGATCGTCGCACTCGGCTATCTGCTGTCGACCTATCGCGGCCTGCCGAACGTTCTCATCGTCATGCTGGTGCTGATCGCGGCCTACAGCTTCGTCACCCGCCGCACGACGATCGGCCGCCGCATCTACGCGATGGGCGGCAATGAAAAGGCCACCAAGCTCTCCGGTATCAACACCGAGCGCCTGAGCTTCTTCACCTTCGTCAACATGGGCGTTCTCGCCGGTCTCGCCGGCATGATCGTGGCGCTTCGCCTGAACTCGGCAACGCCGAAGGCCGGCGTCGGCTTCGAGCTCGACGTCATCGCGGCCTGCTTCATCGGCGGTGCTTCGGCATCCGGCGGCGTTGGCAAGATCACCGGTGCCGTCATCGGCGCGTTCATCATGGGCGTCATGAACAACGGCATGTCGATCGTCGGTCTCGGCATCGACTTCCAGCAGATGGTCAAGGGTCTCGTGCTGCTCGCAGCCGTCTTCTTCGACGTCTACAACAAGAACAAGGGCTAAGCGCTTCGGCGCTGCCCACCTATTCGCAGTGACTTGAATTCGCAGTGACATGAACTTGCAATCCGGCTCCCTCGGGAGCCGGAATGGCGGAGCACATTCCGCGCAATGGAAAAAAAGGATGAAGACCGTGCTTATTTCGCAGATCAAGGGTTCGAACGGAGAGATCGTCGTCGCCGTGCGCGAGCCGGGCGGTACCGCGAAAGCCGTCAACAATGCCGGCAGCGTCTATGCGCTCGCCATGGAAGCCGCAAATGGTGGCAAGTCGCTCGCATCGGTGATCGAGGCGCATGGCCTTGGTGAAGCTGTTGATCTGGAAAAGGCATATGCCGAAGGTCGCTTCCTGCCGCCGATGACGCATCCTGACGCCGCGCACCTGCATCTGACGGGCACGGGCCTGACGCATCTCGGCTCGGCCGCGACGCGTGACAGCATGCACAAGAAGACCTCCGAGGCCGCGGAAGAAACGCTGACGGACTCGATGAAGATGTTCAAGATGGGCCTCGAGAACGGCAAGCCGAAAGCCGGCGAAAAGGGCGTCCAGCCCGAGTGGTTCTACAAGGGCAACGGCTATGGTGCCGCAGCTCCTGGCGCCGCACTCGTCTCCCCATCCTTCGCGCTCGACGGCGGCGAAGAGCCTGAGATGGCCGGCATCTACGTGATTGCTGAGGACGGCACGCCGTTCCGCATCGGTTTCGCGCTCTCCAACGAGTTTTCCGACCACGTCACCGAGCGCCAGAACTATCTCTACCTCGCGCACTCCAAGCTGCGTCCGGCAAGCTTCGGCCCCGAGATCCGCATCGGTGCGGCGCCTGAGGATATCCGCGGCACATCGCGCATCAAGCGCGGCGATAAGGTGATCTTCGAGAAGCCCTTCCTATCGGGCGAAGCGAACATGTCGCACACCTTCGCCAACCTCGAATATCACCACTTCAAGTACGGCCTGTTCCGCGTCCCCGGCGACGTTCACGTCCACATGTTCGGCACGGCGACGCTGTCGTTCGCCGAAGGCATCAAGACGGAAGAGGGCGACGTGTTCGAGATCGAGGTCGCCGAGTTCGGCCTGCCGCTGCGCAATCCGCTGAAGATCGACGCCGAAGAAGAAATCGTCGTCAAGCAGCTCTGATTTCTCAGCTCTGGTTTCTAGGGCCCGGCGCATTGGCTGTCGGGCCAGTCTTTCATAAGCGGTAAAGGAGGCTTGCAGGGCCCATGACCATTTATCAGAACCTGATCGCCGGCGAATGGATCGGCTCGGACGCCACCAAGAACATCAACCCGTCGGATACGAACGAAGTCGTCGGCCTCTATGCCGATGGTTCGGCAGAAGACACGAAGAACGCTATCGCCGCTGCCAAGGCCGCTTTCCCGGCCTGGTCGCGTTCCGGCATCTGGGAACGCCACGTCATCCTGAAGAAGGCCGGCGACGAGATCATGGCGCGCAAGGACGAGCTCGGTGCGCTGCTTGCCCGCGAAGAGGGCAAGACGCTTCCCGAAGCGATCGGCGAAACCATCCGCGCCAGCCAGATCTTCGAATTTTTCGCAGGCGAAGTGCTGCGCCTTGCCGGCGAAACCATCCCGTCGGTACGCCCGAACATCGGTGTCGAGATCACCCGCGACCCGCTCGGCGTCATCGGCATCATCACGCCCTGGAACTTCCCGATCGCCATTCCGGCCTGGAAGATCGCGCCGGCGCTCTGCTACGGCAACACCATCGTGTTCAAGCCGGCCGAGCTGGTTCCGGCCTGCTCTTGGGCGATCGTCGACATCCTTCACCGCGCCGGCCTGCCGAAGGGCGTGCTCAACCTCGTCATGGGCAAGGGCTCGGTCGTTGGCCAGGCCATGCTCGTCAGCCCCGATGTTGCGGGCATCACCTTTACCGGCTCCACCGGCACGGGAAAACGCGTCGCCGCCGCTTCGCTCGAGCATAACCGCAAGTTCCAGCTGGAAATGGGCGGCAAGAATCCGATGGTCGTTCTCGACGACGCCGACCTCAACGTCGCCGTCGAAGCTGCCGCCAATTCCGGCTTCTTCTCGACTGGCCAGCGCTGCACGGCATCCTCGCGCCTGATCGTTACCGAAGGCATCCACGACAAGTTCGTGGCGGCCCTGACGGCCAAGCTTGAGACGCTTGTCGTCGACAACGCCATGAAATCGGGCACGCATATCGGCCCCGTGGTCGATGAGAAGCAGCTGAAGACCGACACCGACTATATCGAGATCGGCAAAAAGGAAGGCGCCAAGCTCGCCTTCGGCGGTGAGCTTCTGAAGCGCGACACGCCCGGCTTCTATCTGCAGCCGACGCTGTTTACCGAAGCCACGAACCAGATGCGGATTTCCCGCGAGGAGATCTTCGGACCCGTCGTCTCGGTCATCCGCGTCAAGGATTACGAAGAGGCGCTGGCGACCGCCAACGACACGCCGTTCGGCCTGTCTTCCGGCATCGCGACGACCAGCCTCAAGCATGCGACGCACTTCAAGCGCAACGCCGAGGCCGGCATGGTGATGGTCAACCTGCCGACGGCCGGTGTCGATTTCCACGTTCCGTTCGGTGGCCGCAAGGGCTCTTCCTACGGCCCGCGCGAGCAGGGCAAGTACGCCGCCGAATTCTACACATCCGTCAAGACCAGCTACACGCTGGCCTGACGTCAAAATAGCGATACGGGCCGTCGCGAGGACGGCTCGGCATCCCTCAAAAGGCAGAAGACAATGTTTAAAAAAGCGGAATGGCCGCGCAAGCTTCGATCGCAGGAATGGTACGGCGGCACCAGCCGTGACGTCATCTACCACCGCGGCTGGATGAAGAACCAGGGTTACCCGCACGACCTGTTCGACGGACGCCCCGTCATCGGCATTCTCAACACCTGGTCGGACATGACGCCGTGCAACGGCCATCTGCGCGAACTGGCGGAGAAGGTCAAGGCCGGCATCTGGGAGGCCGGCGGCTTCCCGATGGAAGTTCCTGTGTTCTCGGCTTCCGAAAACACCTTCCGCCCGACCGCGATGATGTACCGCAACCTTGCGGCGCTCTCGATCGAGGAAACCATTCGTGGCCAGCCGATGGACGGTTGCGTGCTGATGGTCGGTTGCGACAAGACCACGCCGTCGCTCTTGATGGCGGCCGCCTCCGTCGACCTGCCGTCGATCGTCGTCACCGGCGGCCCGATGCTGAACGGCTACTTCCGCGGCGAGCGCGTCGGCTCCGGCACGCACCTCTGGAAGTTCTCCGAAATGGTGAAGGCCGGCGAGATGACGCAGGCCGAGTTCCTCGAAGCCGAGGCTTCGATGAGCCGTTCGTCGGGCACCTGCAACACCATGGGCACCGCGTCCACCATGGCGTCGATGGCCGAAGCGCTCGGCATGGCGCTCTCGGGCAATGCTGCGATCCCGGGCGTTGATAGCCGCCGCAAGGTGATGGCGCAGCTCACCGGCCGCCGCATCGTGCAGATGGTCAAGGACGACCTGAAGCCCTCTGATATCATGACCAAGCAGGCCTTCGAAAACGCCATCCGCACCAATGCGGCGATCGGCGGTTCGACCAATGCCGTCATCCATCTGCTGGCCATGGCCGGCCGCGTCGGCATCGACCTGACGCTCGACGACTGGGACCGTTGCGGCCGCGACGTGCCGACCATCGTCAACCTGATGCCGTCGGGCAAATACCTCATGGAAGAGTTCTTCTATGCGGGTGGCCTGCCTGTCGTCATCAAGCGCCTCGGCGAAGCCGGCCTGCTGCACAAGGATGCGCTGACCGTTTCGGGCGAGACGATGTGGGAAGAGGTCAAGGACGTCGTCAACTGGAACGAAGACGTCATCCTGCCGGCCGAAAAGGCGCTGACGCAGTCGGGCGGCATCGTCGTCCTTCGCGGCAACATGGCGCCGAAGGGTGCTGTCCTGAAGCCATCGGCTGCTTCGCCGCATCTGCTGACGCATCGTGGCCGCGCCGTGGTGTTCGAGGATATCGATGACTACAAGGCCAAGATCAACGACGACAATCTCGACATTGACGAGACCTGCGTCATGGTCATGAAGAACTGTGGTCCGAAGGGCTATCCAGGCATGGCCGAAGTCGGCAACATGGGTCTGCCTCCGAAGGTTCTGAAGAAGGGCATCACCGACATGGTGCGCATCTCGGATGCCCGCATGTCCGGCACCGCTTATGGCACCGTCGTTCTGCACACTTCGCCGGAAGCCGCCGTCGGCGGTCCGCTTGCCGTCATCAAGAACGGCGACATGATCGAGCTCGACGTGCCGAACCGCCGCCTGCATGTCGATATCTCCGACGAAGAGATGGCGCGTCGCCTGGCCGAGTGGAAGCCGCAGCACGAGCTGCCGACCTCGGGCTATGCGTTCCTGCACCAGCAGCACGTCGAAGGTGCCGACACCGGCGCCGACCTCGACTTCCTCAAGGGATGTCGCGGCAGCGCGGTTGGCAAGGACAGCCACTAATCGGTCGTTTCGATCGGGTGAATTGACGAGGAGGCGGGGCGAAAGCTCCGCCTTTTCCGTCTCTGAGGGGCGGGTAAGTTATAGTTAAAGATTTAATAAAATCATGCTAGCTTGACCTCGCACTGCAATGACGACGAGGCCAGACATGCGCAAGCCCGCGCCGAAGACCACTCACCACGATGCCGACGGGACCGAGACGGAAGACAATCGCCAGTTGGTGAACCGTCTGCTCGAGAACGCGCAGCGCGGGGTGAGGGCGGAGGCGCCTGTTGCTGTCGACGAGGTCCGCGAGACGCGCCATTCGGTGCTCGAAATCGCCGTGCTCGTCTGCTTCATACCCTTCTACTGGCTCTACTCGCTGGCGACCCGCCGGACTTCGGAAACATACGAGAGCCTCTGACCCCGCCTTCACGATCCGCTCCGAAGAGACCATTACGCTGGTCAACTGACGTCGCTGCCTTATGTGTCCTGACATAGGCGACGAACGCGGGAGGAGCGCGTAATGGCAAAGAACACGATTTGCGTATGGTACGACAAGGATGCGGAGGAAGCCGCGCGCTTCTACGCGAAGACGTTTCCTGACAGCTCCGTCGGGAAGATCACGCGTGCACCGGGAGATTATCCCTCGGGCAAGGAGGGGCAGGTGCTCGTCGTCGAGTTCACCGTCGCCGGCGTTGCCTGTATCGGCCTCAATGGCGGCCCCGTCTTCAAGCACAACGAGGCCTTCTCATTCCAGATCTCCACCGAGGATCAGGAAGAGACCGACCGCTACTGGAACGCCATCGTCGGCAATGGCGGCGAGGAGAGTGCCTGCGGTTGGTGCAAGGACAAATGGGGCGTATCATGGCAGATCACGCCGCGCGTGCTGACGGAGGCGATGAACGCCGGCGGCGCCGAGGCCAAGCGCGCCTTCGATGCGATGATGGACATGGGCAAGATCGACGTCGCGGCGATCGAGGCTGCTCGCCGGGGCTGAGCGATTGCCGAGTGATCTCGGCCGCATTTTCTTCTCCAGACCGCCCGTTGTCAGGAACGAAACGGGCGTCCTGCCGTTATCGCCGCAGGAGAGCGTCAATGCCAGGAGTGCGGAAATTGATTGTGCTGAGCGCGTTCAACATCGATGACAGCGGCGCTCTTGTCCATGCGTTCGAACCGCGCCGGATGAAGGGCGAGGACACGGCCGTCTATGTCGCCGAGACGATGGTCAACGACTATGCCGGCGTGGTCGTCTGGTGCCGCGAGGCCAATGTCGCGGTTGGCGAGCAGGGGCCATCGATCATTCTCTTCCAGTCGGGGCAGGTGCCGGAGTTCGATTAGACGCGTTCGACTAGAAGAGTTCGAATAGCAGGGCGTCCGCCCGGACCGTGGCGGGCGAGGGCAGCATGACCGTATATTCCGTCAGGCACATCACCCAATACAGCTACAAGCGCCCGGTCACCTTCGGCCAGCACCGGGTGCTGTTTCGCCCGCGCGACAGCTTCGACCAGCGGCTGCTCGACGCGACGATGGTGGTCGAGCCGACGCCGGCGCGGGTGCGCTGGATCCACGACGTGTTCGGCAATTGCATTGCCCTTGTGGACTTCGAAGGCGCATCCGATCATCTCCGCTTCGAGACCAATATCCGGCTCGATCATACGCCCGAGGTGCCCGTCGAGTTCGAGATGGACAGCGAGGCGCTGACCTATCCTTTCTCCTATGAAGAGGACGAGCTTCCTGATCTCAGCTGCACCATCGCGCGCTCCTATGACGACCCCGAGGGGGCGGTGGCACACTGGGCGCGGCAGTTCACCGGCGCGGGCACTTCGGTGCAGACCGGGCATATCCTGATGACGCTGTGCTTTTCGATCCGCCAGAGCTTCGTCTATGCACGCCGCGTCGAAAGGGGCACGCAAACGCCTGTCGAGACGCTGCAGCGGCGACAGGGAACGTGCCGGGATTTCGCGCTTTTGATGATGGAAGCGGCAAGGTCTCTGGGTTTCGCTGCGCGTTTCGTCACCGGCTACATCTACGTGCCTGATCGCGATGGATCGCGCACGCTTGGCGGCGGGTCGACACATGCCTGGTGTCAGGTCTATCTGCCGGGCGCGGGCTGGGTGGAGTTCGATCCGACCAACGGCATCGTCGGCAATCAGGACCTCATCCGCGTCGGCGTCGCCCGCGACCCGCGCCAGGCGATCCCACTCTGGGGGAGCTATGACGGCACTAGCGACGATTTCGGTGACATGCTCGTGCAGGTCAATGTGACCACCGAGACATGATGCCGTGATCCGGTCGCAGTGCGTGGAACCGATCGGTGCCGGTGACGTTCCCTGAAAGCGCGCCAATGCCGCCGCGCCGCTTTTCGAAAAGGAACGATCATGAAGATCCATGCCGGTTTCACGATAGGGTATGAATGCGTGCAACCGACGCCGATGCTTCTCACCCTCAACATCCACCCCTCAAGACGGGTCGATCTCTTGACCGAGCAGGTGCTGGAGTTCGACCAGCAGATCGAAGCCTGGGGCTACACCGACGATTTCGGCAATGCCTGCACCCGCATCGTGGCGCCGGCGGGGATCACCACCATCTCGACCAGCTTCGACATCTACGACAGCGGCCAGCCCGATGTGATACCCGTCGATGCCGTCCAGCATGAGATCAAGGATCTGCCCGACGACGTGCTCGTCTTCCTGCTCGGCAGCCGCTACTGCGACACGGACCGGCTTGCCGATTTCGCCTGGGAGACCTTCTCGGCCACCAAGCCTGGATGGACCCGCGTGCAGGCGATCACCGATTTCGTGCACGGCCATATCCGCTTCGACTACATGAACGCCGATCTCCTGCGCACCGCGCATGGCGGCTACACGGACAGAACCGGCGTGTGCCGGGATTTCGCGCATCTGGCGATTACGCTTTGCCGCTGCATGAACATTCCCGCGCGCTACTGCACCGGCTATCTCGGTGACATCGGGGTCCCCAAGGACCCGGCGCCGATGGATTTCAGCGCCTGGTTTGAGGTCTATCTCGGCGGCCACTGGCACACGGTGGATGCGCGCCACAACACGCCGCGCATCGGCCGCATCCTGATGGCGACCGGCCGCGATGCCACCGACGTCGCTATCTCCACGGCGTTCGGGCCGGCGCGGCTGGCGCAGTTCGAGGTCGTTACCGATGAGATTGTGACTGGCGATACCCTGCCGCCGATGCCGTTGATTTCTAGCTCTGGGACTGACTCTGAGATTGCCCCTGGTCCGCGACCTTGACGATCACCTGCAGCTTTTCGCCCGGCGTGCCGATGCGCATGCCCGAGACGGGAGCGGCGTCCTTGTAGGAGAGGCCGCTGGCGATACGGACATAGCGCTCGTCCGGGCAAATCTTGTTGGCGGGATCGAAGCCGACCCAGCCGAGGCCGGGAATATGCGCTTCCGCCCAGGCATGGGTTGCCGCCTGCTCGATCTTTTCTTCCATCATCAGATAGCCCGAGACATAACGCGCGGGAACACCCAGCGCATGGGCGGCTGCGACGAAGATATGGGCGTGGTCCTGGCAGACGCCGGTCTTCTTTTCCAGCGCCTGCTCGGCCGTGGTCTCGACGTCGCTGGTGCCGGGCTGGTAGTTCACCGTCTCGTGGATGGCGCCCATCAGGGCATGCATGCGGCCAAGCTCGTTGTCGCCGCTGACGCCCTTGATGAGCTCCTTCACCAGCTTGCCCGGCTTGGTGCGCGGCGTGTCGCGTAGGAAGAGCCAGAGCGGGCAGAAGCCGGTGTGCGGGCCGGTGACGCCGTTCAGATCCTCGGTCTCGACCTCGCCCTCCGCGACGATGCGCGTCACCTGCTGCTCGCCTTCCAGCGACACCAAGTTGACGTGGTTGCCGAACTGATCGTCATACTCGACTTCAGGCTTGGCGCCCTCGACATGCAGCGACCAGCTCAGCACCTTTTGGCCCGGGCCTGATGGCGGGGTCAGCCGCAGGCGCTGCAGCGAGAAGGCGGAGGGTTCGTCGTAGCGGTATTCGGTGACGTGGCTAATCTTCAGTTTCATGTCGCGACCCGCCTATGCGTAGAACCGGTAACCGTCGGAAATTTCCTGTCCGAGCTGGTTGTTGCGTGAGACGAAGTCCTCGAGGAATTCGTGCAGGCCCTGATCCATGACGTCCTTGATCGCCTGCTTCTTCAGCGACTGGCGGATGGCGTCGGCGGTGTCATGCGCCTTCAGGCGCTCGCCGTAATCGGTGGCGAGGTGGCCGAGTTCGCTGGTGATCTTCTCGTAGCAATAGGCGAGCGACCGCGGCATCTGGCCGTTGAGGATCAGGAAGTCGGCGATGTTGGTGGCGCGGTATTCGCCGTCATAGGCCCAGCTGTAGGAGCGGTGAGCGGAGACGGAGCGCAGGATCGATTCCCACTGGACATTGTCGATCGAGGTGCCGACGGCGGAGACGGCCGGCAGCAGCACGTAATACTTCACGTCGAGGATGCGGCTGGTGTTGTCGGCGCGCTCGATGAAGGTGCCGATGCGGGCGAAGTTATAGAGCTCGTTGCGCAGCATCGAACCGTGCAGCGCGCCGCGGATCAGCCCGGCGCGGTGCTTGATCACGTCGATTGCCTGCGGCAGATCGGCCGGCTTCAGCCGCTTCGACAGCAGTTCCTTGAGCTCGATCCAGAACTCGTTGGTAGCTTCCCAGGTCTCGCGCGTGAGCGCCGTGCGCACCATGCGGGCGTTGTTGCGGCCGAAATCGACGCAGGACATGACGCTCGACAGGTTGGTGCGGTCGCGTAGCAGATAGTCGATCGCGTCGGGGCCGGTGAGCTTCGAATGGCCCTCGTCATAGGCTTCGCGGACGCCGGCGCTTTGCAGCACGCCGTCCCAGTTGTCGTCGCTGCCGCTGCTTCTGGTCAGCGACATGCGGATGCCGGCATCGATCAGGCGCGCGATATTCTCGGCGCGCTCGAAGTAACGGAACATCCAGTAGAGGCCGTTTGCGGTTCTTCCGAGCATCAGATCAATCCTCCAATACCCAGGTGTCTTTGGTGCCGCCGCCCTGGCTGGAATTGACCACCAGCGAGCCCTGCTTCAGCGCAACGCGGGTGAGGCCGCCGGGAATGATCTGCACCTTGTCGGAGACCAGCACGTAGGGACGCAGGTCGACGTGGCGCGGCGCAATCCCCTTGTTGACGAGGATCGGCACCGTCGACAGCGAGAGCGTCGGCTGGGCGATGTAATTGCTCGGCTTGGCGCGCAGCTTTTCGGCGAAATCGGCGCGTTCCTTCTTCGACGCGGTCGGGCCGACCAGCATGCCGTAGCCGCCGGAGCCGTGCACTTCCTTGACGACGAGCTCTTCCAGGTGCTCCAGCACGTACTTCAGACTGGAGGCTTCCGAACAGCGCCAGGTCGGCACGTTTTCGAGAAGCGCCTTGCGACCGGTGTAGAACTCGACGATCTCGGGCATATAGGAATAGATCGCCTTGTCGTCGCAGATGCCGGTGCCCGGCGCGTTGGCGATGGTGATGTTGCCGGAGCGGTAGACATCCATGATCCCGGGGATGCCGAGGGCGGAATCCGGGCGGAAGGTGAGGGGATCGAGGAAGTCGTCGTCGACGCGGCGGTAGAGCACGTCGATCGCCTCGTAGCCGCGCGTGGTGCGCATCTTCACCTTGCCGTCGATGACGCGCAGATCCGAGCCTTCGACCAGCTCGACGCCCATGGTGTCGGCAAGGAAGGAGTGCTCGTAATAGGCGGAGTTGTAGATGCCTGGCGTCAGCACGGCGACGCGCGGCTTGCCCTTGCAGCCGGGAGGGGCAAGCGAGGCGAGCGACTGGCGCAGCAGATAGGGATAATCCTCGACCGGGCGCACCTTGTTCTCGTGGAACAGCTCCGGGAACATGTGCATCATCGTCTCGCGGTTTTCCAGCATGTAGCTGACCCCCGAGGGCGTGCGGGCATTGTCTTCCAGAACGTAGAACTGGTCCTCGCCGGTGCGCACGATGTCGGTGCCGACAATGTGGGTATAGACGCCGCCGGGCGGGCGGAAGCCGATCATCTCGGGCAGGAAGGCGTCGTTCTTCTCGATCAGCTCGCGCGGAATGCGGCCGGCGCGGATGATCTCCTGCTTGTGGTAGATGTCGTCGAGAAAGGCGTTGAGCGCGATGACGCGCTGCTCGATGCCCTGCGCCAGCTTTCGCCATTCGCGGCCGGAGATGACGCGGGGGATGATATCGAAGGGGATGAGCTTTTCGGAACTGTCGGCGTGGCCATAGACGGCGAAGGTGATGCCGGTCTTGCGGAAGATGTTTTCCGCATCGCGGGATTTGGCGATCAGATGAGCGCGATCCTGATTATTGTACCACTCAAAGTATTTTTCATATGGCTGTCGAGGGCTTTCGTCCCCGGTGATCATTTCATCAAATGCCAAAGGTGTGGCTCCCCTTTTTTCTTCATTTGAGTACAACGGAGAAAGCAATGCAAGAACCATGCTCAGTTCAAACGGAAGATTCATAAAATCATAGCTATCGACGAAAATAGCCGAAAAACTGAGCATTTTCGGGAAGGTGCGCCGGGGCGGCAAAGAGCAATTGTATCCGGTCGCTTAAAACATGAGCATGTGATTATTTTCCACGCGTGGCGCGATTCATTTTCGGGCGATCGGGATGCTGGAGCGGTTTTCCGACGGCATCAATGAAACTTACAATAAGCATCAACGCTTCGCCTTTGACTGCCGGCACCCGCAGCGGCTATCTCGGCCCATTTCCGTTTTCCAAGGCCACTCATGTCGCTCGATCGCCTCGCACCCGCCATCTTCGTTCTCTTGTGGTCCACCGGCTGGGTGGTGGCGAAATACGCGGCCATCCATTCCGAGCCCTTCACCTTTCTCGCCATTCGCTTCGCGCTGTCGGCGCTGGCCTTCCTGGCGCTCTGTCTCGTGCTCAGGGTGCAATGGCCCGGTAGGGCGGTCATGTGGAAAGCGATCTATTCGGGGCTCTTCCTGCACGGCTTTTATCTCGGCGGGCTGTGGTGGGCGATCGCCAATGGCGTGCCGGCGTGTATC
Source organism: Hyphomicrobiales bacterium (assembly GCA_900465665.1). Lineage (GTDB taxonomy): Bacteria > Pseudomonadota > Alphaproteobacteria > Rhizobiales > Rhizobiaceae > Rhizobium. The sequence continues at coordinate 24,676 of UBJO01000053.1, read as the reverse complement.
TCCGGCATCATCGCGGCGCTGCAGCCGCTTCTGACGGCTATGGCCGCACCGCTTCTGATCGGCGAAAGGCTGCAGCCGGTGCAGAAGGCCGGGCTCGCGCTCGGCTTCGTGGGGATCGCAATCGCCATCTCGCCGAAGCTCTTCGATCCCGCCAATGCCAATCTCGCCCATGCCCTCGTGCCGCTCGCCATCAACCTCTTGGCGATGGCTTCGGTCACCTACGGAACGATCTATCAGAAGAAACACCTGCAGGCCGGCAATCTGCCTGCCATCGCGACGCTGCAATATGTCGGCGCGCTCATCGTCAGCGTGCCGCTGATGCTCAGCTTCGAGCGCATGCATTTCGACGGGTCGGCAACGGCGGTCGCGGCCCTCGTCTGGTCGGTCTTCGGCCTGTCGATGGGCGGAGTCGGGCTGCTGCTCTATCTGATCCGGCGCGGACAGGTGTCGCGCGCGGCATCGCTGATCTATCTGATGCCGCCGACCGTGGCGCTGGAGGCCTTCATCGCCTTCGGCGAACCGCTGACCATACCGCTCGTTATCGGCACCATCGTGGTCGTCACCGGCGTCTATTTGACTAACCGACAGGTTGCCGCGCCGCTGCGGGAGCAGGCGCAGTAGGACCAGCGAGCAGGCGCAATAAAAAACGGCGGGATCTCTCCCGCCGTTCGTTGTTCAATCGCGTTAAGAATTACGCGCGTTCGCGACGCTGGCCGCCATTGCCGCCGCGCGAGGGGCCGCCGCGGCGGTTGCCGCCGTTGCCTTCGCGACGTTCGCCGCCACCGTTACCGGCGTTCTGCTGTGCGCCACGGTCTTCGCCATGCTTGCGGGCCGGACGGCCCTGGCCGTTGCGGGGCGCATTGCGGGCGCCGCCGCCGGGCTGGTGACGGTTTGCGTCGCCATGCGCGTGGTTGCCGTGCTGCGGGCGCTGCTGCTTGCGGGCCTGGCCTGCGCCACGGAAATCCGAGGTCGAGGCAAGATCGTTGTCAGGGCCTGCCGTGACCGGCGCGACTTCGCCGCGACGCTGGCCGCGGAAATCCTCGTTGCGCTGGGTCTGGCGTTCCGGACGGGGACGACGCTCGCGGCGCTCCTCGTTGGCGCGGACTTCCTCACCAGCTTCCGGGCGCGGACGGCGCTCGGGACGACCGGCGCGGGCATTGCCACGGCCTTCGCCACCCCTGCCTTCACCATTGCGACCTTCACCGCCACGACCCTGGCCCTGGCCACGGTGGCCATTGCCGCTGCCGCGCTTCGGCGCCGCGTTCATGTTGGCCGGTGCTTCGCCAGAGGCTACCGCGATCGAGATGTTCATCAGGCGCTCGATATCGCGCAGCAGACGGGTTTCATCCGGTGCGCAGAAGGCGATCGCGATACCATCGCGGCCGGCGCGGGCCGTACGGCCGATACGGTGAACGTACGCGTCGGGCACTTCAGGCAGATCGTAGTTGTAGACGTGGCTGACAGCCGGGATGTCGATGCCGCGCGCCGCGACGTCGGTCGCGATCAGCGTCTTGATGTCGCCGTCCTTGAAGGCCTTCAGCGCGCGCTCGCGCTGACCCTGGCTCTTGTTGCCGTGGATCGAGGCGACGGAGTAGCCGACGTGCTCAAGATGCTTCATCAGCTTCTCGGCGCCGTGCTTGGTGCGCAGGAAGACGATGGCGCGGCCATCGGGGTTCTCGGAGAGCGACTTCTTGAGAAGATCGGTCTTGTCGTTCTTGCCGTTGACGAAGTGAACATACTGCTCGACCTTGTCGGCAGCCTTGCCCGGAGGCGTCACTTCGACCTTGACCGGATCGGTCAGGAAGTCGGCGGCGAGATCGGCGATCGCCTTCGGCATGGTGGCGGAGAAGAGCATCGTCTGGCGACGCTTCGGCACCATCTTGGAGATCTTGCGGAGATCATGCACGAAGCCGAGGTCGAGCATCTGGTCGGCTTCGTCGAGCACGAGGTAGCGCACGGCGGTGAGGCCAATGGCGCGGCGGGCGACGAGATCGAGCAGGCGGCCGGGGGTGGCGACTAGGATGTCGGTGCCCTTTTCAAGCTGCAGCTGCTGCTTGTTGATCGACACGCCGCCGACGACGACGTTGATGCGCAGATGCGACTTGCGCAGGAAGTTCTTCAGATTCTGGGCGATCTGGTTCACCAGTTCGCGGGTCGGCGCCAGGATGAGCGTACGGGTGGTACGGTTGTCGGGGCGGCGTTCTTCCGGGATCAGCTTTTCGATCAGCGGCAGGCCGAATGCGGCCGTCTTGCCGGTGCCGGTCTGGGCAAGGCCGATCAGGTCGCGGCCTTCGAGAAGAAGCGGGATCGCCTTTTCCTGGATGGGGGTCGGCGTTTCGATACCGAGCTGGAACAGTGTGGCGACGATCGGCTTGGAGACACCAAGCGATTCAAAATTGGTCAAGTCATAACCTTTTCAGGGGCGCCAAAACAATACCGCCGGAACGCGGGTTTGCGGTCCGGTGTTACTCTGGCGTCAAGAACCCCGCGTGAAGTGGGAACTTGTCTTGTTGGAAAAAGCTCTCCAGCGCTTCTGCCGCGTCCTTTGGGATGCGGTCCATTCGAAATGCGCTTTGTCCTTCTTCCTGCATCCTATTTGCTGGCAGGGGCACGCTCACGCGGCGGCCGGAAGGTGAAAGCTGGCCTGCATTTGGTCTAGTTCGGCCGGAAAGTCAAGGGGAGGGGCGCAAAAGGCCGCACGGGGTCACGGCGCGGACGAGGTGTCACGTGCACCGTCGCTCGGGCAACTGGTTACATCAGTACGGGCAGACGCGAACGCGGTAGGCCTCGCCCCATCCGTTGCGCCGCCATTCGAGATGGCAGGTGCGGTAGGGCTGGACGTAATGGGTGCGGTAGACCGGATAGGCGCCGTAGGGTCGGTATGCCCTATAGGGATATCCATAACGATAGCCATAGGCATAGGGGTAACCGTAGCCATCTGGATAGCCGTATGTGTAGGGGTAGGGGCGCAGCGCCTGTGACAGGAGCACGCCGCCGACGAAGCCGGCCGCGGCGCCGCCCCAGGCGTAATGTTCATGCGCCATCGCCGGCGAGCCCAATGCCAGCGTCGCCACTGTCAGCGTGAGCAGGATAGAGCCGGTTGCCATGCTTTTATGAAGTACGGACATGTTCGCCTCCTATAGCGGAAGAGTTGTTCTTGAGGTCGGCAACAGAAGATCGTGACGGCCCAAGAAATGGCTGCGATTTTAGCACGATTTTCGAGGTTTTGCTTGGCGATGACAGGAGCATCAGCCGCTGCAACCACGCATGCTCTTCTTCTACTCTTCTCAATCTGCAGCGTTATTTTTGGTTGGCCGGGTCATGGTTAATTCGTTGTTAAACGCCTCTCGGCTATGGTCGATGACGTAGCAATTTGCCTAGTGTTTTCATGGTGGAGCAGGTGTTTTTGGGACCGAACGGGGACATTCTCGAACTGGCATGCCGCCGGATCGCGGATCTGGACAACCCTGCCTATGTCAAGAACAGCGAACTGCGCTATGTCGCGGTCAACCAGGCCTATGCGAATTTCTTCGGCAAGGAGATTTCCGATTTCATCGGCCGGCGCAGCCGCGAGCTGTTCGATCGTCCCGACGAGCAGGACCGCGAGGACAAGGAGCGCCGTGCTCTGGTGTTCGGCAGCGAGGAAAGCGCGCTCTGCTTCGACGCGACAGGCGATCGCCATGACCGCGTGCGGATCGAGAGCTTCGCGCTGTCGGACGAACGGATCTATGTGCTCGGCATGTTCGAAGAAGCGCGCAAGGCGGCGCGGCCGAAATGGCCGGCGACGCGGGCGCTCGGTGAAATCAGCACGGATATCGACTTCCTGCGCGATGTGATCGAAGCGCTTCCGGTTGCCGCCTTCGTGCGCGACGAGGATCACCGGCTGGTCTATGCCAACGCATCTTACGAACAGCTGACGGGCCTGCCGCGCGCCGAGGCGCTGGGCAAGACCGAGCGCGAGATGTTCGGCAAGGCGGCCGGCGACATGGTGAGCCGCGGTCATGTGCAGGCGCTGGCCAAGGGCGAGGCGCGCGACATCGAGAGCCTGGTTCCCGGCGCCAAGGGCGGGGTTTATCCGATCCTGGCGCAGATCAATCGGATCGATGGCGACGACGGCCGGCACTATACGGTCGGATCCTTCTCGGATGTCTCGCTGCTGAAGGAGCGCGAGAGCGCGCTCATCGCCGCGCAGGCCCATACCGAAATTCTCCATCGCGATATGGCGCGCGTTTTGAATTCGCTGCCGGTCGGCGTTCTCATCCTCGAAAGCGATCTGACGATCCGCTACGGCAACCACGCCTTCTATACGATCTCGGAGCTGCCCGAAGGCCTGTTCGACGGCAAGGGTTTTGCCGAGCTCGTCGAATACAATCACACGCTTGGGCGCTATCCGCCCGGCGTGACGGCCGAGGAGATATTGGCGCGGCGCACCGATCAGTTCCGCTCCGACCAGCCGGCGGCGGCCGAGATCAACTGGGGCGACAAATTCCTCTTGGTCGACAGCCGCAAGATCTCCACCGACCGCATCCTGCTCACCTATGCCGATGTCTCGGCCGTGCGCCGGCATGAGCGCGAAATCCACGCCGCGCGCGAGGAACTCGAAAACCTCGGCGAGCTGATGGGAGACGCGACGCACGCGATGTCGCAAGGGCTGCTCGTGCTGCAGGATGGCGAAATCCTGCTCAGCAACGATGCGCTGGCCGGAATGCTGGACCTTGCCTGCGAGAACGTCGCCGTCGGGCGCAACTGGCGCGAGATGCTGGCCTTCTGCGCCAAGCGCGGCGATTTCCCGGAGGATGCCGATCACCTGCTCAACGATATCGGCCAGGCGCTTGCCGACGGCCAGCCGGCGTCGCATCTGTTTCGCGTGCCCGATGGCCGCTGGGTGCAGATGGACGTCATGGTCAGCGCGCGCCGGCATTGGGTCGTGCTCTTTACCGACATCTCGGCGATGAAGATCCGCGAAGGCGATCTCGAAAGCCTGCTTGAACGCGCCGAAGTGGCCGATCGGGTGAAGTCGGAGTTCCTCGCCAATATGAGCCATGAAATCCGCACGCCGATGAATGGCGTTCTCGGTATGGCGGAGCTGCTGTCGAAGACCAATCTCGACACGCGCCAGAAGACTTTCGTCGATATCATCACCAAGTCCGGCAATGCGCTGATGACCATCATCAACGACATTCTCGACTTCTCGAAAATCGATTCCGGGCAGATGACGCTTAGGCGCGTGACCTTCGATCCGATCGAGGCCGTCGAGGACGTGGTCACGTTGTTGTCGTCGCTGGCGGCGGAAAAGAGCATCGAGCTTCTGGTGCGCGTCATGCCGGGCCTGCCTGCAGCCATCATCGGCGATGCCGGGCGTTTTCGCCAGATCGTTACCAATCTTGTGGGCAATGCCGTCAAGTTCACCGAGCGGGGCCATGTGCTGGTCGAACTCGGCTATGTCGCGGGTGCGGCCGACGAGATCATGGCGACGCTGCGCATCGAGGATACCGGGATCGGCATGCCGAAGGACCGGCTCGACCAGATCTTCGGCAAGTTCTCGCAGATCGATTCCTCCTCGACGCGGCGTCATGAAGGCACCGGGCTGGGGCTGGCGATCACGGCCGGTCTGGTCGATCTGTTCGGCGGCTATATCGAGGTGGATAGCGCTGTCGGGGAGGGCTCGGTCTTTACCGTCACCCTGCCATTTACCGTCGGCGCCAAGCGGGCCGAGCCGCGGCCGCTGCCGGTCAATGTGCGCGGCGCGCGCGTGCTTGTCATCGACGACAACGCCGTCAACCGCCAGATCCTGACCGAGCAGCTGACGCAATGGGGCTTCGATGGCGCGGCCGCCGAAGACGGCGTCGAAGGTCTTGCCATTCTCGAGGAAGCCTTCGCGCTCGGCGTCTCCATCGATGCGCTTGTGCTCGACTACCAGATCCCCGGCATGAACGGCGCCGATATCGCCCGCCTGCTGCGCGCCGACGAGCGCTTCGCCGAGCTGCCGATCGTCTTCCTGACCTCGATGGATATTTCGGGCACCGAGAAGGAATTTGCGGCGCTGAACGGCCAGGCGCATCTGATGAAGCCGGCGCGGGCCAACGTGTTGCGCAATACCATCGTCGATGTCGTGCGCACCAACCGGATCAGGCTGGCGCCGACGCTGCGCCCGGTTATCGAGGCGCCGCCGCTCGAGCCCGAATTATTGCCGGAAGCTCTCAGCGAGAGAGCGCCGCCGTCCTTCATCGACGTGCTCGTCGCCGAGGACAATGAAGTGAACCAGATCGTCTTCACGCAGATCCTGCAGGCGACGGGGCTCAACTTCCTCGTCGTCAAGAATGGCGAGGAGGCTGTCGAGGCCTGGGAGGCCTATACGCCGCGCATCATCATGATGGATGTGTCGATGCCCGTGATGAACGGCCACGACGCGGCGCGGCGCATCCGCGAGCTCGAGCGCGGGCAGGGGCACCGGGTGCCGATCATCGGCGTCACCGCGCACGCGCTCGAAGCCGACCGCGATCTCTGCCTCGACGCCGGCATGGACGACTACATGGCCAAGCCGATCAGCCCGGAACTGCTGGAAGAAAAGATCGCGCTCTGGCTCGGCAAGGAAGGCCGCGCGAGCGGGATTTCGCTGAGCTAGCCTAGAGCTGGCCCAGCTCTGGGGGGCTAACCCTCAGCGCGCTTGACGCCGCACAGCATTTCGCGTTTGCCGGCGAAACCGGGACGACGCTCGACCACGAAGCCCGCGGCGCCCAGATTGCGCCGGACGAAGCCGGCCGCTGCGTAGGTCGCGAAGGTGCCATTGGGGACCGTCTTTTCACAGACGAGCGTCATCAGCTCCTGCGACCACATGTCGGCATTTCGCGATGGGGCGAAGCCATCCAGATACCAGGCATCGAAACCCGCCTCGGCGGCCGCCACGCCATCGAGCGCCCGGCCGCAGACGACGCTGAGCGTGGTCTGCTCGTCGAGTTTCAAGGATACGGTGCCCTCCGGCTGACCCGGCCAGGCCGAGACCAGTGCGATGCGCTCGGCGTCGATCTCCGGCCAGTGCGACAGCGCGCGGTCGATCTCGTCGCGCCGCATCGGGTAGAGCTCGAAGGACATGAAGTGCAGGTGCTGGCCTTCGGCGCGCTTCAGCTTCCAGTTCCTGAAGGTCTCGGCGAAGTTCAGGCCGGTGCCGAAACCGAGCTCGCCGATCAGGAAGGTTTGCGCCCCGGCCCATCGCTCGGGCAGGCCGTTTCCGGCGAGGAAGACATGGCCGCATTCGAGGCGGCCGTCGGTCTGGCAATAAAAATGGTCGCCAAAGGCCGGCGAATAGGGCATATCGCCGTCGCGCCATTCAAGCGGCCGGTTCGCCATCTCAGCCTGTGCCACATTAATCTGATCGGGATCGATGTCTGTCATGTCAACAGCCGATAGTCCGGCCTTGCCCTCGGGTCAATCGTCCACTGATCTGTTGATCGTCGGCGGCGGCATCATGGGGCTCTGGGCGGCCGTCTACGCCGAGCGCATGGGGATCGACGCGGTGCTGATCGATGCCGGCGTGCTCGGCGGCGGGGCGAGCGGCGGGTTGCTGGGCGCGCTCATGCCGCACATGCCGGACAAATGGAATCCGAAGAAGCAGTTTCAGTTCGATGCGCTGGTGGCGCTGGAGGCCGAGGTGGCGCGGCTGGAGGCCGAGACGGGCCTCTCAACGGGCTACCGTCGCTCCGGCCGCCTGATCCCGCTGCCCAAGCCGCATCTGCGCGATATCGCGCTCGGCCATTCGGCCGATGCCGACAGCCACTGGCATGCCGGCGAGCGCCGTTTCCATTGGAATGTGATCGATACGCCTGATGTATCCGGCTGGCCGGACGCTTCTCAAATGGAAGGCGGCTTCGTGCACGACACGCTGGCGGGCCGGGTGGCGCCACGATCGCTGACGGCTGTGCTCGCAGCCTTTCTCCGCCGCGCCAGACATGTCCGCATCATCGAGAATTCGGCCGTTCACGGCATCGAAGCCAAGCGCGGGATCGCCGAGACCGATGCTGGGCCGATCGCCTTCGGACATTGCATTATTGCTGCCGGCTATCAATCGTTTCCGCTTCTGGCGCGCGACACGGCAGGGCTGACGCAGCCGCTCGGCCAGCCGGTGAAGGGCCAGTCGGCGCTTTTGAAGGCCGATGTCGATCCTGGCCTGCCGACCATCTTCCGCGACGGGCTCTATGTGGTGGCGCATGAGGGCGGGCATGTCGCGATCGGCAGCACCAGCGAGAACCGTTTCGACGCACCCTTTTCGACCGACGGGCAGCTGGATGTTCTGGTCGAGAAGGCGCGGGCGCTGGTGCCCTTGCTGCGCGATGCGCCCGTTATCGAGCGCTGGGCCGGGCTGCGCCCCAAGGCGATCGACCGCGACCCGATGATTGGTGCGCATCCCGAACATGAGAGACTGCTAGCGCTGACCGGTGGCTTCAAGGTCAGCTTCGGCCTCGCGCACCGGCTGGCCGAAGCGGTTGTGCATATGGCAGCGGGCAGCACGATACCGTTTGCGGTGCCGGAGAGCTTTCACCTGATCAATCATATTCACGTCGCTTCACGCTAAAGTGCCTCGCGATCGCTTGAATTCTCTCGTTTCGCCTACGCTTTTCCGTTTTCCGCTGTTTAATCCTGAAATCAGCAGCCACTTTCGCGAGATATTTGGCAATTCACGTTAAACGTGAATTAGCACTCGCTATCCTTCGTCAATCTGTCATGCAAATCGCCTATCTGCTTGCAAAACGGCGGCGCGCTGACGAGTCGCGCCTGGTGCCGACGGAGATAATTGCATGCGATACGCCATCTGTTTCACGCCTGCCGCAAATGACCCGCTGTCGCACGCGGCCGCCAATTGGCTTGGCCGAAACGTGTTTTCCGGCGAGATGGTCGAGCCCACGGCGATCCGCGGGCTCAGCATTCACGAGGTCGCCTTTCATACGGCGGTGCCGCGGCGCTACGGTTTTCACGGCGCGCTGAAGGCACCATTCCGGCTTGCGGCTGACATGTCGGAGCCGCAACTCCTGCGGGAACTGATGCGCTTCTGCGGTACGCTGGCGCCGTTTTCCATTCCGCGGCTCGAGGTTGCCCGCACCGGCAGCATCTTCAGCCTCGTGCCGTCGCTGCCCTGCGACAACGTCCAGTATCTGGCCTCCTCGATCGTGCAGCAGTTCGACCAGTTCCGCGCGCCGCTCAGCGATGCCGATATCGAGCGCAGCGATCCGGATGGACTTTCGGCGGCGCAGTTCGCCAATCTGCATCGCTGGGGATGCCCCTATGTGATGGACGAATTCCGCTTCCACATGCCTTTGACCGGTCCGGTCAGCCTGATCGACATGTCGCGCATCGAGCGTTCACTGCGCAGCGTTTTCGAGCCGGTTCTCGTCGATCCCGTGAAGATATCGAACGTGGCGCTGATGGTCGAAGAGGGCAATGGCGGGCCGTTCCGGGTGCATTCGCTGCATCCGATGGGCAAGGTCAGCGCGCGGCGCGAGCGGGTTCCCGTTCCGGCCTAAGCGATTGTGCCATAAAGGCAAAACTCTGTTGCGCAGTTTCCGTCTCGACATTCGCTCTTGAGGTGTTACCGTTCGCCGACTTTCTGGAAGGTGATTTCATGGTATCCGAGACTTACCCGCGCAATCTCGTCGGCTATGGCCGCAACACCCCCGACCCGAAATGGCCCGGCGGCGCCAATATCGCCGTGCAGTTCGTCATCAATTACGAGGAGGGCGGCGAGAGCTGCATTCTGGATGGCGACGCGGCCTCGGAAAACCTCTTGTCGGAGATCGTCGGCGCTGCCGCCTGGCCCGGCCAGCGCAATCTCAACATGGAATCGATCTACGAATACGGCTCGCGGGCCGGTTTCTGGCGGCTGTGGCGGATGTTCACCGATCTCAAGGTGCAGGCGACAGTCTACGGCGTGACGCAGGCCATGGCGCGCAACCCCGAGGCGGTGGCGGCGATGAAGGAAGCCGGCTGGGAAATCGCCAGCCACGGCTACCGCTGGTTGGAATACAAGGATTTCCAGGAAGAGCTGGAGCGCAAGCACATTCTCGAAGCCGTGCGGCTGCACACCGAACTAACAGGCGAGCGGCCCTACGGCATGTACCAGGGCAAGCCATCCGACAACACGCTGCGGCTGGTGCAGGAGGAGGGCGGCTTCCTCTATTCGTCGGACAGCTATGCCGACGATCTTCCCTTCTGGGTGAAGGGCGTGGACGACAAGCCGTTCCTGATCATTCCCTATACGCTCGAAACCAACGACATGCGCTTTGCCACGCCGCAGGGTTTCAATTCGGGCGACCAGTTCTTCACCTATCTGAAGGACGCTTTCGACACGCTTTATGAGGAAGGCGCGGCGGGCAGCCCGAAGATGATGTCGATCGGCCTGCATTGCCGGCTTGTCGGCCGCCCGGGCCGCGCGGCGGCGCTGAAGCGCTTCATGCAATATGTGCTGGAGCATGAGAAGGTGTGGATCCCGCGCCGCATCGAGATCGCCGAGCATTGGCACAAGCACCACAAGCCGGAGACCATCTGATGATCGCGCGCGATGAATTCATCTCTCGCTTCGGCGGCGTCTTCGAGCACTCGCCCTTCATCGCCGAGCGGGCCTTCGACGACGGCTTCGTCGGCGAGACGCTTGATGTCGACCGCGTGCACACGGCGCTGGTGGCGATCTTCCGCGCCGCGAGCCCGGAGGAACGCCTCGGCGTGCTGCGCGCCCACCCCGACCTCGCCGGCCGCCTGGCGATCGCCGGCGAACTGACCGAGGACAGCAAAAAGGAACAGGCCGGCGCCGGGCTCGACCGGCTGAGCGCCGAGGAGCATCAGCGCTTCACCGAACTCAACCGCGCCTATGTCGAAAAATTCGGCTTTCCCTTCATCATCGCGGTGAAAGGCCTCGACAAGCAGGCGATCCTCTCGACCTTCGAAAAGCGCATCGACAACAGCCGCGACGCGGAATTCGAAACGGCGACGGCGCAGGTGGAGCGGATTGCGTTGTTGAGGCTCGAGGCGCTGCTGCCTTCGCGCTGACGGCGCCGCTTTTCTCTTGTCCGTCCGCGGCTTATAGTCGTCGCTGAGGGAGCAAAGGCGATGAGACCATCCGAGGTGCTGGAGCAAAACAGGCAGGCGATCCGGGAGGCGACCAAGCGCTTCAACGCGGCGAACCCGCGTGTGTTCGGTTCGGTGGCGCGGGGTGAGGATCGGGCGGATAGCGATTTGGATATTCTGGTGGATGCTTTGCCCGGCGCGACACTTCTTGATCTCGGTGGTTTGCTCGATGAACTCGAGCAGATGATGCTGGGTACGCCGATACACCTTTTGATACCGGGCGACTTTCCCGAAGATGTCCGGCGGCGCGTTCTCGAAGAGGCCAAGCCGATATGAGTTCGACCATTGTTCTTGCCGAGTGGTAACGTGAGAAGATGATGAGACCGTCCGAGGTGCTGGAGCAAAACAGGCAGGCGATCCGCGAGGCGACGACGCGCTTCAATGCGACGAACCCGCGTGTGTTCGGCTCGGTGGCGCGCGGCGAGGATCGGGCGGATAGCGATCTCGATATTCTGGTCGATACGCTGCCGGGAACGTCTTTGTTCGATCTTGGCGGGCTGCTTGAGGAATTGAAGGATATTCTGGGGGTGAAGGTGGATCTGGTGACGCCGGGCGGCTTGCCTGAGAACATTCGCGAGCGTGTTCTTCTGGAAGCGACCCGTATATGAGCGCGGAGAGGCTGGTCGATTATATCGGCAGGATGCAGGCCGCCGCCGAACAGGCGCGGATGCTCACGGAAGACATGGACGAGCAGGCTTTCCTGTCCGATGTGCGCACGCAGCTTGCGGTGACCATGTCGCTGGTGCTGCTCGGCGAGGCGGCGTCGCGGATCGCCAGCAATCATCCGGAATTTCCTCGTGAGCATGGGCAGATACCCTGGGCGCAGATCCGGGGCATGCGTAATCTCATGGTCCACGACTATTACCGGGCCGATTTGCCCGCGATCTGGACCACCGTGCGTCGCGACCTGCAGACGCTGATTTCCGAGCTCGAATCTCTACGCCACTGGCGCATACAAGGCGAATGATCGACGTGACAGACTACCTTGACATCCAGCCGCTCACCAAAGCCGCCTTCGCGCCCTTCGGCGAGGTCATCGAAGCCGATCCGGCGACGATGCGATATATCAACAACGGCACCACGGAGCGGTTTCACGCGCTGGCGTCGGCCGACGTCGTGGGCGAGGGCGCGCGCGTGATCATCAACCTGTTTCGCGGGCAGCCGCGCGATTTTCCCTATGAAGTCGGCATGATGGAGCGGCATCCGTTCGGCAGCCAGAGTTTCTCGCCGATCTCCGGCCGGCCGTTTCTGGTCGTGGTGTCCGAGGACGAGGGCGGCAAGCCGGGGCCCCCGCAGGTGTTCCTGGCGCAAGGCGATCAGGGCGTGAATTATGGGCGCAATGTCTGGCACCATCCCTTGATGTCGCTCGGCGCGGTCAGCGATTTCCTGGTTGTCGATCGCGACGGGCCGGGCAACAATCTGGAAGAATATTTTTTCGACACTCCCTTTGTCATCAGCGAGCCCATTTCATGACCGGATTGACCACGCACGTCCTCGACACCGCCTCCGGCAAGCCGGCCGAGGGGTTGAAGATCGAGCTCTTCCATATCGAGGCCGAGGTTCGCAGGCATGTGAAGACCGTCGTCACCAATGCCGATGGCCGCGTCGATGGCGGGCCGATCCTTGTCGGCGAGAGTTTCAAGGCCGGGACCTACGAGCTTCTGTTTCATGCCGGCGATTATCTGCGCGGCACTGGTGCAGCACTCCCGCATCCCGCCTTCCTCGACCTTGTGCCGATCCGCTTCGGCATCGCCGACGAGAGCGCGCATTATCACGTGCCGCTGTTGATCTCGCCCTATGGCTACTCGACCTATCGCGGGAGTTGAGCGATGCGTTTTGCCGCGATTGCCGATGTCCATGGCAACCACCTGGCGCTGGAAGCCGTGCTTGCCGATATCGAGGCGCTTGGGATTTCCGAGATCGTCAATCTCGGCGATTGCCTGAGCGGGCCGCTCGAAGCGGGCAAGGCGGCGGATAGGCTGATGTCGCTCGATGCGCTGACGGTGCGCGGCAATCACGACCGCTATCTGATCGAAAGCCCCGCCGACGCCATGCCTTCCTGGGAGCAGCACGCCTATGGGCAACTATCGGCCGCGCACCTCGACTGGCTGCGGAGCCTGCCGTTCAGCGCCGTCTGGCGCGACGAGGTCTATCTCTGCCACGCCACGCCTGGGCATGACGAAACCTACTGGCTGGAATCCGTCTCGCCAGACGGTCATGTCTTCCTGAAGCCTCTCGAAGAGATCGAGGCGCTGGCCGAGGGGGTCGAGCAGCCGCTGATCCTCTGCGGCCACAGCCATGTGCCGCGCATGGTGCGCCTCAGCGACGGCCGCCTGATCGTCAATCCCGGCAGCGTCGGCTGCCCCGGCTACAGCGACGACACGCCCTATGAGCACAAGGTCGAAACAGGGCATCCGCTGGCCTCCTACTGTATCATCGAAAAGACCGCGTCCGGCTTCGCGCCGCAGTTCCGAACGGTCGCCTATGATCACATGGCCATGTCGCGGCTGGCGCGGGAGAACGGGCGCCCGGATTGGGCCGGCGCGCTGGCGACGGGGTGGGTGCGGTAGGCGTTCCGCAGGCGCCGGCGCTCAAATTGACATTCGCAATGGCTTGTGTGGTACATCGTACAGTCGTTGCGAGGGATCATCATGCGCACCGTCACGTTTTCAGAAGCCAGAAACGACCTCGCCAGCCTTCTTGATGAAGTCTCGCAAGATTGCGTCCCCGTGGAGATCGTTCGCCGCGGCAAGCCCTCGGCGATCCTGATGGACAAGCACGAGTATGAGGGGATGATGGAGACGCTGCATCTCCTTTCCACACCGGCCAATGCCGTGCGGTTGATGGAGGCGTTGGAGGAAGTCAAGAACGGCCGCTACGAAGAGCATGATCTCATCGAGCCCGAGGACTTCGTCACGGGTGCCCGCTAGGGGCCGTCAGCGCTGAGCTAAGCCGCCGCGTTGCGCTCGATCTCGTGCTTCGCGGCCCTGGCGAGAAAGGCCGAGCGTGACAGGCCGGCAGCAGCGGCGACGGCATCGATGCGGGCCAGAACATCTTCCGGCAACGTGACATTGATGCGCACGGCCCTACTTGAGGCGGCTTTCAGCGAGACGAGGATGGCAACGCCGTCCTTGTTCTCCGGGTTGGCCATGACGGTTTCGAGCGAAGAGGGTTGTGGAAGCGTCTCGCCGTCCTCGATCAACCCTTCGACGTGAAATGCCAGAGCTTCCTCGGCCATTTCGCGCGCTTCATCCAGCGTCGAGCCAGCCGTGACGGCGCCGGGAAAATCCGGAAAGGAGACGCCGTAGTCGCTCTTGGCGTCCTTGTGGATCAGTCCGATATAGTTGCGCATGATCACCTCAACTTCAGGCCCGACTGCTTCTCGATGCTGCGCAGCGTCCCAATCGGAATGTCTCGTTTGGGATGCGGCACCGTCACGCGGCCCGGCTTGTCCGCATGTTTGAACTGGGCATGACTGCCTTTGCGGCCGACCTCAAACCAGCCGGCCTTCTGCAGCAGGGCAATGACGTCGGCGCTCTTCATCGGGCTGAATTATACACAATGATGTGTATAATTCAAATCGCACCTACTGCCGTCCCGCGATGATCGACGAGTTCACGTCCTTGATGTCGCGCTTGCCGCAAAGGGCCATGGTGACGTCCATCTCCTTGCGCAGAATGCCGAGCGCCAGCGAAACGCCTTCCTTGCCCATGGCTCCGAGGCCGTAGAGGAAGGGGCGGCCGATATAGGTGCCTTTGGCGCCGAGCGCTACGGCCTTCAGCACATCCTGGCCGGAGCGGATGCCGCCGTCGAGATGCACTTCGATCCTGTCGCCGACGGCGTCGACAATTCCGGGCAGCATGCTGATCGAGGAGGGGGCGCCGTCGAGCTGGCGGCCGCCGTGGTTGGAGACGATGATGGCGTCGGCGCCGGTATCGGCTGCCGCCTTCGCGTCCTCGACATCGCAGATGCCCTTGATGATCAGCGGGCCGCCCCACTGCTCCTTGATCCAGGCGACGTCAGCCCAGGAGAGCTGCGGGTCGAACTGCTCCGCCGTCCAGGAAGACAGCGAGGAGAGGTCGGAGACGTTCTTGGCGTGGCCGACGATGTTGCCGAAGGAGCGGCGCTTGGTCTGCAGCATGTCGAGGCACCAGAAGGGCCGCGTCGCCATCTGCCAGATATGCTTGGGCGTGAATTTCGGCGGCGCGGAGAGGCCGTTGCGCAGGTCCTTGTGGCGCTGGCCGAGGATCTGCAGGTCGGCGGTCAAGACCAGCGCCGAGCACTTGGCGGCCTTTGCGCGGTTGATCAGGTTCAGCACGAAGTCCTTGTCCTTCATGACATAAAGCTGGAACCAGAAGGGCTTGGTCGTCACCGAGGCGACATCCTCGATCGAGCAGATGCTCATGGTCGACAGCGTGAAGGGAACGCCTGCCTCTTCGGCCGCCTGCGCGGCCAGCATCTCGCCATCGGCGTGCTGCATGCCGGTCATGCCGGTTGGCGCAAGAGCGACCGGCATCGATACCTTCTGGCCCACCATTGTCGTCTCGAGCGTGCGGTTCGTCATGTCGACGAGCACGCGCTGACGCAGGCCGATCTTGGCGAAATCACTCTCGTTGGCGCGGTAGGTCTGTTCCGTCCAGGCGCCGGAATCGGCGTAGTCGAAGAACATCTTGGGGACACGGCGCTGGGCGAGGGATTTCAGATCGGCAATGGTGAGAGGTTTGGTCATGGATAAGACTTTCACATCTGAATAATGCAACCGGCCATATCACATATAATTTACATCCGAAACGGTATCTTTCTCGCCCGTGCCGAAGCCCGTTTACGGGATCAGCAACAGGCTGCCGCTGCTCAGTCCGGCCTCCAGTTCGGTGTGGGCCGCGGCGGCATCGGAAAGGGCGAATTCGCGGGTGGGAAGCGTGAGAATGCCGAGCCGGATAGCCTCGATCGCCGCCGTCGCCGCCTCCAGGTAGAAGGCCGGATCGGCGCTCGCCGCCATGATGCTCGGGTGCGACAATGACTTGTTCGGGCGCAGCGCCTCGATCGCCACCGGCGGTATCGGTCCCGCCGCCTGGCCGAAGCTCGCGGCCATGCCGAAGGGGCGGATGCACTGGATGGTCTTCGCCAGCATCGCGCCGCCGATGCCGTCATATCCGACATCGACGCCACGCCCTGATGTCAGCGCCATGACGTCTGCGACCAGATCGGCATCGCGGCCGATCACCAGATGGTCGGCGCCGTTGGCGGTCGCCAGTGCCGCTTTCTCTGCGCTGCTCACCGTGCCGATGACGGTGGCGCCGAGGTGCTTGGCCCAGCGCACGAGCAGCGTGCCGAGACCGCCGGCGGCGGCGTGCACGAGGATGGTGCTTTGAGGCGTCACAGTGTGGATGCGGTGGAGCAGCATATAGGCCGTCATGCCCTTGAGCATCATGGCGGCGGCCTGTTTCGAGCCGACATCATCGGGCAGACGGATGGCGCGATGGGCCGGCAGCAGACGGGTCGAGGCATAGGCGCCGACGGGCGCGCCCATATAGACGACGCGGTTGCCGGGAGAGACCGTCGTGACGTCGGAGCCGACTGCCTCGACCACGCCAGCACCTTCGGCGCCGATGACGGCGGGGTAGGCGGGGAGCGGGTAGAGGCCCTTGCGATGATAGATATCCAGGAAGTTGACGCCGATGGTGTCGTGGCGGATGCGGATTTCCTTCGGTCCCGGCGCCTGCGGTTCTTGTGGGGTAATCCTTAGCTGCTCGATGCCGCCGGGGGTGGTGAGGGTGATTGCGATATCCATATTCCGATCTCCTGTGCCTGTCTGGCGCCGAAGATGGGGGATGGTTAGGTGATTGAAAATTCCCTATGATCTCACATCACTTGGGAAAAAATGATCAATGTTGGACTGGGAAGATCTGCGCCATCTGCTGGCGCTGTCACAACTCGGAACCTTGTCGGGGGCCGCGCGGGCGCTCGGGGTCGAGCATGCGACGGTGTCGCGGCGGGTGGCGCATCTGGAGCGCGAGATCGGCGCGAAACTGGTTGACCGGCGCGGGCGGCGGATCCTGCTAACGGCGGAGGGCGTGCGTGTTGCCGCGATCGCCGAGCGCATGAGCGGCGACGCGATGACCATCGCGCGCGGCGGCATCGGTGCCGATCAAAGCCATGTCGGCGAGGTCCGCATCAGCGCGCCGCCGGCCTATGCGGGTGCTGTTCTGGCGCCGCCGCTGGTGCGGCTGAGGGCGCGCCATCCCGGCATCCGGGTCACGCTCATCGGCGAAACGCGCTATGCCTCGCTCGGACGGCGGGAGGCCGATATCGCCGTGCGGCTTAATCGGCCTGAGAGTGGCGATCTGACCGTCTCGAAGATCGGCGAGGTGGGTTTCCATGCCTATGCGGCAACAGGCTATGCCGAGACGGTCGATGAGCACGACTGGACGTTCATCGGCTATGACGAGGGGATGGCGTCGTCGCCGCAGGAGGAGCGACTGGCCGAGATCGCCGCCGGTCGGCCGGTCGCGATCCGAGCCTCGACGCTGGAGTTTCAGGTGGCGGCGGTCAAGGCTGGCGGCGGCGTGGCGTTGCTGCCCGATTTCATCGCGGAGGGCCAAGGGTTGGCGCGGCTTGATCTTGATGGCGCCGATATCACGCGGGATCTGTGGCTTGTGGTTCACAGCGATATCAAGGATGTGCCGCTGGTGCGGGCGGTGATGGATGCGTTGCGCGAGCGTTGATGTTGATCATTGGCTGACGATGCATTTCCGGTTCGGCGGATGTCGGAATAGCTCGGCCCGATCCGTCCTTGGGGAGAACGCAAGAGGAGGAAGCGATGCGAGAGTTGATCCTGGCCATGGCGGTGACGCTCGATGGTTTTGTCAGCGGCCCCGAGGGGGAGACCGAGTGGATTTTTACCGGCGACGAGGAAGCGATCGCCTGGAAGGTCGAGAACGCCTGGAATGCCGGCCTGCACATCATGGGCAGCCGCACCTTCGAGGGAATGGCGCGCTTCTGGCCGACATCGACCAACGTCTTCGCACCCGCGATGAACCAGATTCCCAAAGCGGTGTTTTCGAAGAAGGGCGCGGCGATCCTGCCGAAGGCGATCGAGACACCTGCAGCGGGCGAGCTGCAACCCGGAGCCGATAGCTGGAGCACGGCCTATGTGGCAAGCGGCGATCTCGCCGAGGAAATCGCCGGCCTGAAGGCGGAACACGGCAAGCCGATCATCGCCCATGGCGGCGCCACCTTCGCGCGCAGCCTCATCGCCCATGATCTGGTCGATCAGTATATGCTGATGGTCTACCCGCTGGCGCTCGGGCGCGGCCAGCCGATCTTCTCCGATCTGGCGCAGCCGAGGCAGCTGCAACTGGTGAGCACGCGGGTGTTCCCCAAGGGCGCCATCGCGCAGGTCTATCGGCGGGCCTAAAGCGCGCCCTTCGCCGCCACACCCGCGACATAGGTCTCGACGATGGCGCGATCATCGCCCATGGTCTGCAGCAGGAAGAGCTCTTCCGTCAGCGTTTTCACCACTTCCATCTTCAGCGCCATGCCTGGTGTTGCCGCGGCGTTGAGCACCACCACATCGGCATCTGTGCCCTTGTCGAGTGTGCCGATGCGGTCGGAAAGCGAAAGTGATCGCGCGTTGCCAAGCGTCATCAGGTAGTAGCTCTCCAGCGGGTTCAGGCGTTCGCCGAGCAACTGCTGGATCTTGTAGGCCTCGTCCATGGTGCGCAGCATGGAATAGCTCGAGCCGCCGCCGATATCGGTGGCGACGCCGATCCTGACCGGCTTGTCGCGGCGCATCAGCGCCTTCAGCGGGAAGAGGCCGGAGCCGAGGAAGAGGTTGGAGGTCGGGCAGTGGACGGCGATTGCGCTGGCCTCGCTCATCGCGTCGGCCTCGCGCTCCGACAGGTGGATGCAGTGGCCGAAGAGGGTCTTGTCGCCAAGCAGGCCGTAGCGGGCGTAGATATCGGTGTAGTCGATTGCGTCGGGATAGAGCTCGCAGGTGAACTTGATCTCGTCGTGGTTCTCGGAGAGATGCGTCTGGATATGGAGGTCGGGGAATTCGCGGGCGAGCGCCTGCGTCGCTTCCATCTGCTGCGGCGTCGAGGTGATGGCGAAGCGCGGGGTGATGGCGACGTGGTTGCGGCCCTTGCCGTGCCACTCGGCGATGATCTCCCGGGTCTCGTCGTAGCCCATCTGAGGCGTGTCAAGCAGGCCCTGCGGGGCGTTGCGGTCCATCATCACCTTGCCGCCGACCATGCGCATGTTGCGCTTCATGGCTTCCGCGAAGAAGGCGTCGGCGGAGGTCTTGTGGACGGAGCAGTAGGCGACCGCGGTCGTCGTGCCGTGGCGAATGAGCTCATCGTAGAAATGCGTGGCGATACGCTGCGCATGCGCGCTTTCGACGAAGCGGCATTCCTCGGGGAAGGTGTAGGTGTTCAGCCATTCGAGAAGATTGGCGGCATAGGAGGCGATCACCTGCATCTGCGGGAAATGCAGGTGCATGTCGATGAACCCCGGCATGATCAGATGCGGGCGATGGTCGATCTCGACAGCATCAGCTGCGGACTTGGCCTCGACCTCGGCATAGGGGCCGCTTTCGACAATCACGCCATTATCCATCAACAAGCCGCCATCGGTCTCGTAGCGATAGCTTTCGCTGTCGGTCAGGCTCTGAGGTTCGCTTACGAAGGAGAGCAGGCGGCCGCGGAGGAGGGTTTGGGTCATGGGCGTTCGCCTTTATCGATTGCGTGTCGTCGTCGGAACAGGGCTCAGGGCGCCGGCTTGGCGGGGAGGGCCGCCACCGATGCGGCGCAGCCGTATAATGTCCTGCCCTGAAATACCAGCTTTGCCGCGAGATCGTAACGCTTCGCGGATGCGCCGTCGACGCAGGTCTCTTTGGTGACCGTCAGCGTGTAGTGCTGCGGCGGGTGGGTGATGGTCCATGTCGCGCTGTCTTCAGTCATCGCCATCGGGCCGGGGTTTATGGTGATGACGTCGTTCTTGCCTGCCCGGCTGAAGGTGATCTGACCCTCGCGGATGCTGAGCGCCCAGAAGGGGCCGGTGCCCAGCACATTGACCTCGCCCCAGAGATCGGTGGGGGTGGTGATATCAGCGGGGACGGTTCCCGTGGTCTTCACATCTTCCTGTTTTGCAATGGCCTCTTCGGCCCGCGCTTCCGTCCATGTCTGCCCCGAGAGGGCGATAAGATTGGCCAGAAGCAGGGGGCGGAGGCCTTTGATCATTCGCGTTTGCCCTCGACCGCGCTTTCGAACCAGGCGACGAGCAGCTTGCGCTCATCCGGCGTGATGTCCGTCACATTGCCCGGCGGCATGGCGTGGCTGCGGCCGGCCTGGATGTAGATCTCGCGGGCGTGTGCCGCGATCTCGGCGTCGTTTTCGAGGATCACGTTTTTCGGCGGCCGCGCCAGGCCTTCATAAACAGGCTCGGCGGCATGGCACATGGAACAGCGTGTGCCGACGAGCTGCTTGACGGCGGGGAAATGCGGATCGCCGGCGAACTGCTGGAAGGCGGGGGCGACGGTTTCGGCGGCCGCGTCCTTCTGTCCGGTCAGCACCTTGGGAACGGTGGAAAGCCACATGATCAGGATGAAGAGGATCACGGTCGCAAGCCACGTCCAGGTCGGGCGGCCCTTGCGGGCATGCGTGGTGTTGAACCAGTGGCGGATGGTGACGCCCATCAGGAAGACCAGTGCTGCGATCACCCAGTTATAGGCCGTGCCGAAGGCCAGCGGATAGTGGTTCGACAGCATGAAGAAGATGACGGGCAGTGTCAGGTAGTTGTTGTGCAGCGAGCGCTGCTTGGCGATCGCGCCATATTTCGCATCCGGCGTGCGGCCGGCGATGAGATCCGCCACGACGATCTTCTGGTTGGGGATGATGATCATGAAGACGTTGGCCGACATGATCGTCGCCGTGAAGGCGCCGAGATGCAGGAAGGCGGCGCGGCCGGTGAAGAGCTGCGTGTAGCCCCAGGCCATGAACACCAGCACCGCATAAAGCACCACCATCAGGCCCCAGGTGTTTCGGCCGATCGGCGACTTGCAGAGCAGGTCGTAGACGATCCAGCCGACGGCGAGCGAGGCGAGCGAGATGGCGATCGCGACCGGGGCGCTGACATCGAGCACGTGGCGATCGATCAGGAACAGATCGGCGCCGCCGTAATAGACGATACAGAGCATCAGGAAACCGGAGAGCCAGGTGAAATAGCTCTCGTATTTGAACCAGGTCAGGTGCTCTGGCATCTGCGCCGGCGCCACCAGATATTTCTGGATATGATAGAACCCGCCACCATGCACCTGCCACTCCTCGCCATAGGCGCCGACGGGCAGATGCGGACGCTTCACCAGACCGAGATCGAGCGCGATGAAATAAAAGGACGAGCCGATCCAGGCAACGGCGGTGATGACGTGGAACCAGCGAGCCGCAAAGGCCAGCCATTCCCACGCTATGGCGTATTCATACATTCAGTTCCCCTATTCTCTCCGATTCAGCAGTGTGCAGAATGTTTTGCCGGGAGAAAAGGGGGGAGGCATCAATCGGCCAACTTCCCCAGAACGATATAGGCTCGACTATCCCTCTCAACCTTTCCGAAGGTAGCATGGGCGCGATCCGCGCATAGCGCCGGTTGGAACTGGGTGGGCAATCCCGCGATACGTGGCGACGCCAACATCGATCCGTCCATGTCAAACTGATCCGATCGAGTGAAATGCAGCACCTCCACCTTTGCTGCGCTGACGAGAACGATCGCCAAGTCTCCCTCGTCGCCCTGGTATTTGATCTTCGCCAGATGTTCGTTCACGCGATCACGGTACGGCACGTCGTCGGTGAGAGTGTTCTGGTAGGGCGTCAACACGCAGATATGGTCGAAATCTTGAGCCACAGATGATGTTGCCGGCTGCACGGCACCAGGCTTGAGGCTGGCGAACTCGATTTGCGCCGCATGGCCGGCATTGCTTGCCATCACGATGGTCGCCAGCAACGCGATAATCCTTGTAACGGAATTGAGCACGGTCAGCCTCCATGCCGGAGTTGGCAGTGCAGCATAGTGCGGTGGCTATCCGCTTGGTTGCAAGATCTATTTCTGCACCCAGAACTGAAAGTTCGTCCGCCATTGAAATGCCAAGACTTCATTACAGTTTTATGCAAGGCCGCCGAGACGAGGGGAAACCGCATCGGCGTGGCGGCGCATTCATCGACGGAGAAGATGCTGATGCGCAGTATTCTTGTGGTTGTGATGATTGCCTTTTCGTCCTGTGTCCAAATCCCCGGCGTCCAGACCAGTGGCGCCCAGGCCCATGACGCCCCGTCAGGCTGGGCTTACGAGCCCTATTGTTGCAACGGCGACAACGAGACGGGCGATTGCCAGATGATCCCGCCGAAGAGCGTCGCGATTACGCCGAACGGCTATAAGGTGACGCTTTTGCCGGGCGATCACCGGCTCGTCACCCACGCCCACATCTTTCTGCTGCCGATGACGAAGGCGATGAAATCGGGGGATGGCGATTACCATCTCTGCTTGTTTCCCGACGAGAACACGCCGCGCTGCTTCTACGCCCCTGAAATGGGCTACTGAGCGCTTTCCTTGTCGCGAGCGATCTCTTCGAGGATCCAGCTGCGGAAGGCCTTGATCTTCGGGACGTTGCGGCGGTTTTCGGCGTAGACCAGCCAGTAGCCGCGATCGTCGGTGCAGGTCATCTCGAAGGGCTGGTAGAGCCGCCCCTGGGCGAGCTCGTCGCCATAGAAGGCGGGCGTCAGGATGGCGACGCCCTGGCCGGCCATGGCGGCACTCGCCTCGAAGGTCTGCGAGCCGTACTGGCTGCGCGGGCGCGATTCCAGGCCGAGATCGGTAAGCCCTGCTGCCTTAAACCAGATCTGCCACCAGGGGTCGGTGGCGCCGATGATCGGCAGCTTCATCAGATCCTCGGGCTTGTGGATGCCGCCGACGCTTTCCGCCAGTTTCGGGCTCAGCATCGGGGTGAAGTCGACATCGAGCAGCTTGTCGGCGATCAGCCCGCGCCAGTTGCCGTCGCCCGAGCGGATGGCGACGTCGACGGATTCGCGGGTGAAGTCGATCAGCGCTTCCGACGTCGACAGCCGCACCGCGATCGCGGGATGCCTAAGCTGGAAGGTGCCCAGCCTCCGCGCCAGCCAGTGCGAGGCGAAGGTGGCGATGGTGTTGATCAGCAGCGTCGATTCGATCTCGCCGCGCGCCTCGGCCATCGCCTCGTTCAAAAGCACGAAGGCGTCGGACACTTTCGGCAGCAGCAGTTCGCCGGTGTCCGTCAGGCTGATCTGGCGTGGGCGGCGCAAAAACAGCGGTTCGCCGATATTCTCCTCCAGCAGTTTCACCTGGTAGCTGACGGCCGTCTGCGTCATGCCGAGTTCGTCGCCGGCCTTGGTGAAGCTGCCGAGCCTTGCCACGGCTTCGAAGACGCGCAGCGCATTCAGCGGAACCTGCTTGGACAGCTTCATGGATAAGTTCTCTTTATGCATGCAGACGGTTGTTCGATTGGAATTGCAGCATTAATCGGCGCAATCTGCAAGTCATCAGATCAGATTATCGAGGTGATGTCATGGCTTGCGTAACCGACGAACATATGGCCCAACGGGTGGCCGAACCGACCCATGTCAGGGCTTTCGAGCGGCTGGCGCATCTGTTGCGAGGGCTTGCCGTGCGTCTGGCGCGGCCGGACCGGCTGGATCTCGAGGGCATGCCGGATCGCGTCAAGCGCGACCTCGGCTTCATGGACGGGCGCGATCCCTATATCGAGGATGCGCGGACACGGTAGGCGGCGAGCGCGGTCAGGATTTCGGCCGCGGTCATGGCGGCGATCACTTCCGGGCGCTTGTCGCGCACCTGTTGACCGCCGATCGGCAACGTCAGCCGCTCCATCCATTCTTTCTCGCCACCCGCCTCGCGCTGCAGCCAGCTTGCGAAAGTGGCGCGCTTGGTGGCCGAGCCGATCATGCCGGTATAGGCGAGATCGGTACGGGCGAGCGCCTCGCGGGCGATCAGGAAATCGAGCGCGTGGTCGTGGGTGAGGATGACGACGACGGCGCCCGCGCGCATCTCCTGCACCAGCGCTTCCGGCATGGCGACGAGCCGGGCATTGATGCCTCCAGGCAGATGCGCGAGTTCGTCTTCGCGGGTCTCGATCACGGTGACGTCGAGCGGCAGCGGCGAGAGTGCTACGGCAAGCGCCCGCCCGACATGGCCGGCGCCGAACAGCCACACCTCCGGCCGGTGCTCCGCCTCATCGCTGCGCCGCTCCTCCAACTCGCGGATCACGGCATCCGTCACCTTGCGAAACCTGAGCTGCGTGCGCCCGCCGCAGCATTGGCCGATCTCCGGGCCGAGGGGGATATCCATCATCTCGCGGCCGTCAGCGCCCTGCAGAAGCTTGCGGGCGTTGGCGATCGCCATGAACTCGAACTGGCCACCGCCGATGGTGCCCCAGATGGCGTCGATCGCGACAAGCATGAAGGTGCCGGTTTCGCGGGGGGTGGAGCCTTGCGTGCCGGTGATGTCGATCAGGATGGTGTCGGGG
>UBJO01000073.1 GCA_900465665.1 Hyphomicrobiales bacterium | reverse complement strand
GGGGGGTATCACACGGCACAGCGCTCCCCAGGCCCCCACGGCACAACGCCCCGAAAACTACCCCCGCGTCACATGCTCCGGCGCATCCAGCGTATCGATCTTCCGCAACTGCGGAAACCCGCTCGCCCACAACGCCGCCACAACCAGCGTCCCGATCCCGCCGATGACCACCGCCGGCACAGCGCCGAACACCGAGGCCATCGTGCCAGCACGGAACTCGCCAAGCTCGTTCGACGCCCCGACAAACACCATGTTGACTGCGTTGACGCGGCCGCGCAGTTGGTCGGGCGTCCAGAGCGCGATCAGGCTCTCGCGCACATAGACCGACACCATGTCGGCCGCCCCCATCAGCGCCAGCGCCGCGATCGACAGCTCGACATTCTTGGATAGGCCGAAAGCGATGGTCCCCAGCCCGAACAGCGCCACACCGACGAACATGTAGACCCCGGCGCGATGCTTCAGCGGATAGGTCGCGAGCAGCACGGCCATGACGATGGCGCCGACGCCGGGTGCCGAGCGCAGCAGGCCGAGACCCCAGGGGCCGAGCGTCAGGATGTCGCGCGCAAAGATCGGCATCAGCGCCGTGGCGCCGCCGAGCAGCACCGCGAAGAGATCAAGCGAGATCGCGCCCAACACCACCTTCTCGGTGCGGATGAACTTGAAGCCGCCGAGGATCATGTCCCAGCTCTTTGCCTCGCCCGTGGTCTTCTGCGCCGGCTTCGGAATCAGGAAGAGCAGTCCCGCCCCGAGGCCTGCAAACACCACGGCAACGGTGTAGGCGGTATGCGCATTGATGCCGTAGAGCAGGCCGCCGATGACGGGGCCGGTGATCGAGGCGAGCTGCCACGAAGACGAGTTCCACGCGATCGCGTTCGAGAGATCGTCGGCCGGCACCAGATTGGGCGCCAAGGACTGCACCGCCGGCGACATGAAGGCGCGTTCGATGCCGAAGACCAGCAGTACCGCGAAGACGGGGATGGGCGAGAAGGTCCCCGTCATGGTCATGCCAAGCAGCGTCAGCGTGCAAAGGGCGGCCACCAGCGAGCACAGCGAGGCGATGGCGCGGCGATTATAGCGGTCGGCCACCGAGCCGGTGACGAGGATGAGCAGCAGAGAAGGGAGGAACTGCACCAGCCCGATCAGCCCGAGATAGATGGCGCTGCCCGTCTGGTCGTACATCTGCCACCCGACCGCGACGCTGACGATCTGCTGCGAGAACGACAAGAGAAAGCGCGCGAAGAAGAAGCGGGTGTAGGAGGAGTGCCGGAAGGCCGCGAAGCGGTCGCCGTGAGCCGAGATGGACATGATGTCTTTCCAACAAACGGACCAAACATCGCTTCCCGACGCGCCCGTTAAACATGAATTGCCGCAGCATTGCACACGGCTCTTGCCGGTTTAGTCGCCAATGTCTACATGTCTGTCAACAACGAACTGGAGATTGCGATGCTTGCGCTTTTTCAAACCATTGATTTGGCTTTGAATCTTTACACCTGGATCTTGATCGCCAGCGCCATTTTCTCCTGGCTCTACGCGTTCAACGTGATCAATTCCAGCAATCAGTTCGTCAATTCGGTCGGCATGTTCCTCTACAACGTCACCGAACCGGTCCTGCGCCCGATCCGTCGCGTGCTGCCGAACCTCGGCGGCATCGACATCTCGCCGATCATCCTGCTGCTCATCATCTTCTTCATCCGCTCGTTCATGTGGAACACCATCGTGCCGATGGTGTTGCGATAAGGCCCTGGCAGGCCTTTGACGATCATCTCATCCTCGCCATCAGGCTGACGCCGAATGGCGGGCGGGATCAGATTGATGGAATTGAGCTGGATGCCGACGGCAGGGCCTATCTGAAGGCCCGCGTCTCGGTCGTTCCCGAAAAGGGCAAGGCAAACAAGGCGCTGGTCGCACTGGTGGCGAAGCAGCTCGGCCTCGCGAAGTCCTCGGTGAACCTCGTTTCTGGCGACACGTCGCGTAAAAAAATCCTCCGGATCGATGCCGAGCCGGAGGATATCATCAAAAAGCTGGAAGCTTTACTCGGCCTGTAATCAGGCCTTTTCCTTCTTGGCGCGTTCGATCGCCTCGAGGATCAGCTGGCCGGCTTCCTTGGCGTCGCCCCAGCCGTAGATCTTCACCCACTTGCCGGGTTCCAGATCCTTGTAGTGCTCGAAGAAGTGCTCGATCTGCTTGAGCGTGATCTCGGGCATATCCGTGTAGTCCTTGACCTTGTCGTAGCGCATGGTCAGCTTCGGCGACGGAACGGCGATGATCTTCTCGTCCTTGCCGGAATTGTCTTCCATCTTCAGAACGCCGATCGGGCGCACGTTGATGACGCAGCCCGGAACCAGCGGACGCGTGCTGGCGATCAGAACGTCGATCGGGTCGCCGTCCTCGGACAGCGTGTGCGGTACGAAGCCGTAGTTACCCGGGTAGGTCATCGGCGTGTAGAGGAAACGGTCGACAACCAGCGTGCCGGCGTCCTTGTCCATCTCGTACTTGATCGGGTGGCCACCGACGGGAACTTCAACGATGACGTTGACGTCCTCAGGTGGGTTCTTGCCAATGGAAATGGCGTCGATGCGCATGCGATTACTCCCGCGACGTGAAATCTTCGCAGCCAGATAATCGGATTCATGCCGCGAAGCAACAGAGCACGACCGCGCAGGCACATGATTGTTTTATGATCTGGCCTTCAAAATGCCGGAAAACTGGGCAGAGGCCGGCACCTTGCTCCCCCGCACCTTGTCGTTGAGCAGATCGATCAGTTCCAGATGAAGCCGATCTTCTTCAAGGGCTTCTCGTCGAAGGTTTCGGTACCCTCGCAATAATCGATGCCGCCATGGCCGCGATAGAAGTCCGCGCCGCCCTCGTTCTCTTCCAGGCACCAGACCACCATACCCTTGCAGCCGAGCGACTTCAAAAGCCGCCGCGCTTCGGAAAACAGCATGTGGCCGAGGCCGATGCCCTGATATTCTGGGCGTAGATAAAGCTCGTAGATCTCGCCTTCCTGCGGCAGCGCGCGGGCGCGGTTGAGACCGAGCGTTGCATAGCCGGCAACCGTTCCGGCGACATCGAGCACCAGAAGCGTCGCTGGTCCGCGTGTCGCCTTGCGCCACCAGCTCTCGCCGCGGCGCTCCACCATCTGCGTCAGCGCCTTGTGCGGAATGATGCCGGCATAGGTATGCTTCCACGCAAGCCGGTGCACCTCCGAGATAGCTCGGGAATCATGCGGCTCGGCCCGCCGAACATCGATCGACAACGTCTTCATAACGCTTACTCTGGCCCGGTCGCGGACAATTAACCATATGCGCTAACGCATTCAGCCGGATTGCCCACAGGGTTAACATGTGGACGACGGCTGAAATTTAACGCTTTTTTAACTATTGCGACAAGAAGGATTCGGCGAACCGCACAAAATAAAAACCCCGGCGCGATGGCCGGGGTTTCGAAGTCATTGAGAAGCCTGTTCGACTTAGGCGGTCTTCGCCTTGGCGAAGCGCTTGCGGTCGTTGGCGTCGAGATACATCTTGCGCAGACGGATCGACTTCGGCGTCACTTCCATCAGCTCGTCGTCCTGGATCCAGGAGAGAGCGCGGTCGAGCGTCATGCGGATCGGCGGCGTCAGCTTGACGGCTTCGTCCTTGCCGGCGGCGCGGATGTTGGTCAGCTGCTTGCCCTTGAGGACGTTGACCTCGAGGTCGTTGTCGCGGCTGTGAATGCCGATGATCATGCCCATGTAGACCTTTTCGCCGGGCTCGATCATCATCGGGCCGCGATCTTCCAGGTTGAACATGGCGTAGGCAACGGCTTCGCCGGCAGCGTTTGCAAGCAGAACGCCGTTCGTGCGGCCACCGATTTCACCCTTGTAGGGCTGGTAGTCCTTGAACAGACGGTTCATCACGGCGGTGCCGCGCGTGTCGGTCAAGAGTTCCGACTGATAGCCGATCAGGCCGCGGGTCGGAGCGTGGAACACCAGGCGAACGCGGTTGCCGCCCGAAGGACGCAGCTCGGTCATTTCAGCCTTGCGCTCGGACATCTTCTGAACGACGACGCCGGAATGCTCTTCATCGACGTCGATGACGACTTCTTCGATCGGCTCCATGGTCTGGCCGCTCTCGTCCTTGTGCATGACGACGCGCGGACGCGACACGGCAAGCTCGAAGCCTTCGCGGCGCATGGTTTCGATCAGAACGGCGAGCTGCAATTCGCCGCGGCCGGAAACGTAGAACGAATCCTTGCCTTCGGCTTCTTCGATCTTCAGCGCGACGTTGCCTTCGGCTTCCTTGAACAGGCGGTCACGGATGACGCGCGAGGTAACCTTGTCGCCTTCGGTGCCGGCGAGCGGGCTGTCGTTGACGATGAAGGACATGGTAACGGTCGGCGGGTCGATCGGCTGCGCGGTCAGCGCTTCGTTGACAGCCGGATCGCAGAAGGTGTCGGCAACCGTGCCCTTGGAGAGGCCGGCGATGGCAACGATGTCGCCTGCATGTGCTTCTTCGATCGAGGTGCGCTCGATGCCGCGGAAAGCGAGGATCTTGGAGATACGACCGGTTTCGATCGTCTTGCCATCCTGGCTGAGAACCTTGACGGCCTGGTTCGGCTTGATCGAGCCTGAATTGATACGGCCGGTGATGATACGGCCGAGGAAGTTGTTGGCTTCCAGGATGGTGCCGATCATCGTGAACGGGCCTTCGGCAACCTTCGGCTCCGGAACGTGCTTGAGCACGAGGTCGAGCAGCGGCGCAAGGCCTTCGTCCTTCGGACCTTCAGGATTGAAGTTCATCCAGCCATCGCGACCGGAACCGTAGAGGATCGGGAAGTCGAGCTGTTCGTCGGTGGCGTCGAGGCTGGCGAAGAGGTCGAACACTTCGTTGATGACTTCTTCGTGACGGCCATCGGGACGGTCGATCTTGTTGATCGCGACGATCGGACGGAGGCCGACCTTCAGCGCCTTGGAGACGACGAACTTCGTCTGCGGCATCGGGCCTTCAGAGGAGTCGACCAGAACGATCGCGCCATCCACCATCGACAGGATACGCTCGACTTCACCGCCGAAGTCGGCGTGGCCGGGGGTGTCGACGATGTTGATGCGAACACCCTTCCACTCGACCGAGGTCGCCTTGGCAAGGATCGTGATACCGCGTTCCTTTTCCAGGTCGTTCGAGTCCATCACGCGTTCCGCAACGCGCTGGTTTTCGCGGAACGAACCGGACTGTTTCAGGAGCTCGTCGACCAGTGTCGTCTTGCCATGGTCAACGTGCGCGATAATCGCGATGTTGCGAAGTGCCATATGTCTATATCTCTGAGGCTGGGGCGCCACGTTGGGAGGGCGCCAATTGCATTGGGGCGGCTCTTACAGTGTTTTTCGCGAATGCGAAAGGGGGGAGCCTGGAATGAGAGGAATGCACGTATAGCACGGATCGCATCAGCTCGTCCTTTCGGGGTCGAGCACCACACGCCAGAGCTCCTGGTCGTTGCGATCCATCAGCCGCACCGTCAGCTGCTCGCTGGCACCATCGATATCGACGAGACCGAAGAACTGCATCCCTGCTGATGGCGGCAGATTCTGCTCGGCGCCGCCGGGAGCGGCCTTCATGAACTTCACTTCAGGCCCGAAGGTCATGTCGAGCTCCTGCGGCCCATAGGTGCCCGAATGCAGCGGCCCGGCCACGAACTCCCAGAACGGCAGGAACTCGCGGAACTTCGCCCGCTCGGGACTATAGTGATGCGCCGCCGCGTAATGCACGTCGGCCGTCAGCCAGATCATGTTCGATATCCCGGCATCGCGGATGAAGCGCAGGAGGTCGGCGAATTCGAGCTCGCGACCGAGCGGCGCGCCATTGTCGCCATTGGAGATCGATTCCGATCCGCGCCGGTTGCCGTAGTCGTCCCAAATGACGAGCCCGATCGGCAGATCGCAGGCGATCACCTTCCACGTCGCCGTCGAGCGCACCAGTTCGCGCTTCAGCCACGCCACCTGCCGCTCGCCGAATATCCGCGACTGCGGCGAAAGCTTTTCATCCAGCCCATGGCTGTTCGGCCCGCGATAGGAACGCAGGTCGACGAAGAACACGTCGAGCAGCGGCCCATAGGAAACCTTGCGATAGATCCGCCCCGGCTCGGCCGCAACATGACGCGTCGGCGTCATCTCGTGAAAGGCTTGTGCCGCCCGCGCCGAAAGCACCGCGACCGACTTCTCCTTGTAGCGGTCGTCATGGCTGAGATCGGTTGACGGCGACCAGTTGTTCAGCACCTCGTGATCGTCCCATTGGTAGAAGATCGGGCAGACGGAATTGAGCTGCTTCACGTGCTCATCGAGCAGGTTATAGGTCCACTGCCCGCGAAATTGGTCGAGCGTCTGGGCGATCTCGCGCTTGGCTTCCGTGACGACGCGGTTCTTCCAGACCCCGCCGCCGCGCAGCGAGATTTCGTCGGGAACCGGATTGTCGGCATAGATCGTGTCGCCGGAATGGATCATGAAATCCGGCCGGTGATAGGCGATCGTCGAATAGGTCCGCATCCCCTCCTCATCGATCCCCCACCCC
>UBJO01000021.1 GCA_900465665.1 Hyphomicrobiales bacterium | reverse complement strand
ACCTTGAAGCCGTCGGCTTCTGCCTTCTTGATGGTCGGCGAACCGGCCTTCAGCGCGATGGCGACGTTGGCAGCACCGCTGTCCTTCAGGTTCAGCGCGTGGGCGCGACCCTGGGAGCCGTAGCCGACGATGACGACGTTCTTGGACTTGATGAGGTTGAGGTCTGCATCACGATCGTAATAGACGCGCATTTGAATTGTCCTTCCCTTTGCTTGTCTTGTAGACTGTCAGTATTCGGTAAAACTTGTCGTCAGACGACGGCCGGCATGTCGGCCAGCGCCTTCTCCGTCCCGTAGAGCCGGAGGAAGGCGGTCACCGCCTTTTCCGCCTGGCGCGCGGTATCCGTAACGCCCGTGGTGTCTCCAAGCAGCATGCGCACATGCAGGTCGGAAACGATCAGGCCGTAGAGTGTGTGATAGGCTTCGTCGGCATCGTTGAAGCGCAGCAGCCCTGCCCGCTTGCCGGAATCGATCAGTCCCATGGCGCGGCGGTCGATCTGCCGGCGGCCGCGCTCGAGCAAGAGCTTGCCGAGCTTCGAGCCGTCGCGCGGCGACTGGCCGATCGCCAGCCGGTTCAGCGCCAACGATACGTCACCGGCCAGAACCTCAAGCAGATCGCGCGAGAAGATCACGAGATGGTCGTGGAGGCTGGCCGATGTCAGCCGCTCGCCGTTGCGCTCGAAGGTGCGTACCTTGCTCGCCTGGTAGGCGATCATCGCCGACAGCAGGCCGTCGCGGTCGCCAAACCACTTGTAGAGGCTTTCCTTGGAGCAATTGGCGGCGCGCGCCACGCCCGATGTCGTCAGCGCCTTTTCGCCGCCATCCACGAGCAACCGCAGCGCCTGCTCCAGAACGGCGTTCTGGCGCGGCGAAAATTCGCTGGGCTCCAAGTTTTCGACAGACACGGCATTCGCTCCCGATAAGTACCGTACGGTACGGTTCGTGAGCGCTTATCGCCTAGAAGCACTCTCTCGTCAAGAGCCCGCAAAAGGCAGAAGCATAAATTTTCGGCGTGCCGCGCTTGTTTATTCGGCAGCGTTCAACACGGCATCCACATCGCGCGCCGGCGACATTCCGTATAGACGGCTATATTCGCGGCTGAACTGTGACGGGCTCTGATATCCGACGCGGTGGCCGGCGGTGCCGGCATCCAGCCGCTCGATCAGCATCAGACGCCGCGCTTCGTGGAGCCGGATCTGCTTCTGATACTGCACCGGCGTCATCGCGGTGATCGACTTGAAGTGATGATGGAACGACGAGACGCTCATGTTGACGTGCTCGGCCAGCTCCTCGATGCGCAGTGTCCGCGCGAAATTTTCGCGCAGCCAGGCAATGGCGCGGGCGATCCGGTTGCCCTGCCTGTCGGCGATCGCAATATCGATCAGCTGGTCGCCGGCTGGGCCAGTCAGGATGCGATAGAGGATTTCCTGCTCGATCAGCGGCGCCATCGCCGGGATATCCGCCGGACTATCAAGCAAGCGCAGAAGCCGCACCGCCGCATCGAGAAGCTCCGGCGTCGCGACGTTGACGACGATGCCGCGTTGGCCGGAGGGAGGTGTCGCGCTGCGCTGTATGGTCGAGCGGCTGAGCAAATGCAGCAGCTTCTCGCTGTTGATCGCAAGCGTGATGCAAAGGTGCGGAACCTCGGCGCTTGCCTCCACCACCCGCCACGTGACCGGCAAGTCGACCGATGTCAGAAGATAGTCGCCCGCTCCGTAATTGATGGTGTCTGTCCCAAGCTGCAGGCTTTTCGCGCCTTGAATGACCATGGCGAAACATGGGCGATAACTGCTGTGACAAGGTGCACTCGGCGTCGCGCGGCGGCTGATCCCCAACCCTTCTATACCGGTCTGCACGTCTCCGTCGCCCGTCGCGAAGCGACCCGCGATCGACACGATCTCCTGGTAGCGGTTAAACAGCAAGCTCATCAGGCGCACTTTCAGGTGAGAACGGCATCATCGCCGTGTTGAAGGCCTATTTAGAATGGAATTGCCGCTTCGCAAATAGATCGACCTGAGACTTTTGCAGGATCGTGCAAGAACCGAAGAGGATCGCTCTAACGCTTATTGCTGCGTTGCGGCATAAATGCCGCCGTCCGAACCACCCCTCTAAATATATGGAGTTTTCCCATGGCTATCGCAAAAGGCTATGCTGCTACAGACGCCTCCAAGCCGCTGACGCCGTTCACCTTCGAGCGTCGGGAACCGAATGCGGACGACGTCGTCATCGACATCAAGTTTGCAGGCATCTGCCACTCCGACATTCACACCGTTCGCAACGAATGGCAGAATGCCGTTTACCCGATCGTACCAGGCCACGAGATCGCCGGCATCGTTTCGGCCGTCGGTGCCAACGTCACAAAGTTCAAGGTCGGCGACCACGTCGGCGTCGGTTGCTTCGTCGATAGCTGCGTCGGCTGCGCAACCCGTGACCTCGACAACGAGCAGTATATGCCCGGCCTCGTCCAGACCTACAATGGCGTCGAAGCAGACGGCAAGACGGCAACCCAGGGCGGCTATTCCGACTCGATCGTCGTCAAGGAAGGCTACGTCCTGTCGATCCCGGATAACCTGCCACTCGACGCGTCGGCACCGCTGCTGTGTGCCGGCATCACGCTCTACTCGCCGCTCGCACACTGGAAGGCCGGCCCCGGCAAGAAGGTCGCGATCGTCGGCATGGGCGGCCTTGGCCACATGGGCGTGAAAATCGGTTCGGCCATGGGTGCGGACATCACCGTTCTCTCGCAGACGCTTTCGAAGAAGGAAGACGGCCTGCGCCTCGGCGCCAAGGAATACTATGCGACCTCGGACGCATCGACCTTCGAAAAGCTCGCCGGCACCTTCGACCTGATCATCTGCACGGCTGGCGTCGCCATCGACTGGAACGCCTATCTGAACCTGCTGAAGGTCGACGGCTCGATGGTCATCGTCGGTGCGCCGGAGCATGCCATCCCGGTTCACGCCTTCTCGTTGATCCCAGGCCGCAAGAGCCTGTCCGGCTCGATGATCGGCTCGATCAAGGAAACCCAGGAAATGCTGGATTTCTGCGGCAAGCACAACATCGTCTCGGAAATCGAGAAGATCAATATCCAGGACGTCAACGAAGCCTACGAGCGCGTTCTGAAGAGCGACGTTCGTTACCGCTTCGTCATCGACATCGCCTCGCTGGCTGCCTGATCCAACGGATAGCGGCCTCGTCCGCTCCATCAGCCGAGAACCGAAGCCCCTGTCATCCGACAGGGGCTTTTTCGTTGCCGTTGCACGAAACAGAAAAGCCCCCGGTTCGCACCGGAGGCTTTCGAACGGTCTTCGCGATAGCCCGACGAGGCTTACTTCTCGTCCGCGATGGTCTCGCGCTGCGTGATCAGGCGGGCGCTGTGCTGGCCGCTGAGGAAGATCCACAGCCAGCTCCAGGCGACCGAAAAGCGCGAGCGCGTGCCGATCAGGAAGTAGATGTGGGCGATACCCCAGATCCACCAGGCGAGCCCGCCCTTGAGCTTGATCTTGCCGAAATCGGCGATCGCGGCACTCCGGCCGATCGTCGCCAGGCTTCCCTGGTGCCTGTACTTGAAGGCCGGCGGCGTCTTGCCCTTCATCCGTGCGTGAATGACCTTGGCGACAAAGGCGCCCTGCTGCTTGGCGGCGGGCGCGACACCCGGCACCGGCGCGCCGCTCTCCTGCGTCACCGAGGCGGTGTCGCCGATGACGAAGACATCGGGCAGACCCGGCGCCGTCAGATCCTTCTCGACGATCGCGCGTCCTGCGCGGTCAGCCGGGATGCCCAGCCACTTCGCGGCCGGCGATGCCTGAACGCCGGCAGCCCAGCTGATCGTCCGGCTCGGGATGAATTCGTCACCGATCTGCACACCTTCGGCCGTGCATTCGGTAACAGGCTTTCCAAGCCGCACCTCGACGCCAAGATCGTTGAGCGCCTTCAAGGCGTATTCGGACAGCTCAGGCACAAAGGTCGGTAGGACACGCGGACCGGCTTCCACCAGGATGACCTTGGCCTTGCGCGTGTCTATATTGCGGAACTCTCTCGGCAGCGTCTTGTGCGCGAGTTCGGCGATGATGCCCGCAAGCTCCACGCCGGTCGGGCCGGCGCCGATGATGATGAACGTCAGGCATGCATCGCGCCCGGCCGGATCGCGTGCGGTCTCCGCCCTTTCGAAGGCCAGAAGCACGCGGCGGCGGATCGTCGTCGCGTCCTCGAGCGTCTTCAGGCCCTGCGCCACCGGCGCCCAGTCGTCGCGACCGAAATATGCATGGGTCGCGCCCGTGGCGAGCACCAGCGTATCGTATTTCAGGACGTTGCCATCGCGCAGCGTGACCGACTTTGTGGCGGTTTCGACGCCCGAGACATCGCCGAGCAGTGTCGTCACTTCGGGGCGGTCGCTATAGAGATGGCGGATCGGCCAGGCGATCTCGGAGGTCGACAAAATCGTTGTGGCGACTTGATATAGCAGGGGTTGGAACAGATGGTGATTGCGCCGATCGACGAGCGTAATGCGGACACCAGCGCCTTTAAGGTCGTTTACGAGTTGCAGCCCTCCGAAGCCTCCTCCAACAACGACGACGTGATGATCAGCCATAAGTTACCCTTTTGGTAATTTGCATAAGAATTGACCAATGTCATCGAACCTACCCCCGTTTCAACCACCGTTTCAGCATAGCTAACCTGCGTTGGCGGGCCTGCGACCAATCAGCGCGCGGGCAAAGGCGGCGCCATTCGCGATCCCAAATGCGGCATTTGCCCAGGCAAGAGAACGGGATCGGCTGGCAATTTCGCCCGTTATTTGCATGATGCTCCGCCAAGCGGGAGACCGCCAGAAGAACGCGCGTCGCAAAGACGCGGCAGAAGCAGGAGGAATATCGAATGCGGACAATCGGCCTGATCGGTGGCATGAGCTTTGAAAGCTCCGCCGTCTACTATCGCCTGATCAACGAGATGGTTCGCGACCGCCTCGGCGGCTTCGCCTCCGCCGAACTGCTGATGCATTCCGTGAATTTCGACGAGATCGTCGCAATGCAGAAGGCCGGCGATTGGGACGCCGCCGGCAAGCGCCTCGGCGACGTGGCAGCACGCCTGCAATCGGCCGGCGCCGACTGCGTTCTGATCTGCACCAACACCATGCACCTCGTCGCCGGCCCGGTCGCGGAGCGCATTACCGTCCCGCTGATCCACATCATCGATGAAACCGCGGCAGCGCTGAAGGCCGCCGGATGCCGCCGCCCGCTGCTGCTTGCCACGCGTTACACGATGGAGCACGGATTCTATACCGATCGCGTGAGAAGCCTCGGTCTCGACATCATGGTGCCGGATCAGGACGACCGCACGACCGTTCACGACATCATCTTCAACGAGCTCTGCGCCGGCCAGATCCTCGATAGCTCGCGCGAAAAGCTCTTTGAGATCATCGAGCGCGAACGCGCCAAGGGCGCCGACAGCATCATCCTCGGCTGCACCGAAATCTGCCTGATCCTCGATCCCGACAACCTGCCCCTGCCCGGCTTCGATACCACCAAGATCCACGCCAAAGCCGCTGTCGATTTTGCCCTGGGCAATCAAGCCACACGAAAGTCGGTCGCTTAGCCGCAACAATTTAGTTGACTCAGTCAATCAATTAGAGGACAGGGTCTCCCAACAGGAGACCTGATCCATGCC
Source organism: Hyphomicrobiales bacterium (assembly GCA_900465665.1). GTDB lineage: Bacteria > Pseudomonadota > Alphaproteobacteria > Rhizobiales > Rhizobiaceae > Rhizobium. Next base: position 77,678 of record UBJO01000021.1, on the reverse strand, counting down.
CGATTCCGCCCTCATCGACGCAGCCCGCGACTTCAACCGCTTCTACACCAATTTCCTGGGGGTCCTGAACAAGGCCTATCTCGACACCCAGTTCACGCTGACCGACGCGCGCGTGCTCTTCGAAGTGGGCTCGCAGGAACGCGTCAGCGCCGTGGCTTTGGTCCGCGACCTGCACCTCGACCCGGCCTACCTCAGCCGCATCCTGAAGCGCTTCAAGGCCGAAGGCTTGATGGAGACGACGCCTGATCCCGACGATCGGCGCAGCCAGCTCATCTCTGTCACCGATCAGGGACGTGCGCAGTTCCAGGAGCTCGTCAACCGCTCGAACGCCCAGATCGCCGGACGCTTCGAGAAATTGGCATCGGGCGAACCGCAGAACGTCGTCGCCGCGATGAAGACGATCCGATCCCTGCTCGATCCCGAAGCCACGCTGCCGCCCCTGGTCATCCGCCCTCATCGCGCCGGCGATATCGGCTGGATCGTCGAAAGCCAGGCGAGGTTCTACAGCGAGGAATATGGCTGGGACATGCGCTTCGAGGGGCTCGTTGCCGAAGTCGCGGGGCGCTTCCTCACCAATTTCGATCCGGCCATGGAATACGCCTGGATCGCCGAGCGCGGCGGCGTCAACATCGGCTCCATCCTGATCACCAACGGCGGTGACGGGATCGCCAAGCTGCGGCTACTCTACATCGACAAATCGGCGCGCGGGCTTGGCCTTGGAAAGACGTTGGTCGACGAATGCATCCGCTTCGCGCGAGCCAAGGGATACCGGCAGATCTCGCTCTGGACCAACGATGTCCTGAGCGCCGCCCGCAACATCTACGTCAAGGCCGGCTTCCAGCTCGTATCCGAGGAGAAGCACTGCATGTTCGGCCCCGAGCTCAACGGGCAGACCTGGGTTCTCGATCTTTGCTAAATTGCGAAACCGCAAGTTTTCGGCTTGATTTGGAAACGATCATTTCCTAATCAGTCGATCCATGACCACACACGCACTCATCGACAGCAGCCGAGCGCGCGGACGCCCGCGTGAATTCGATATGGACGCAGCGCTTGGCAAGGCGCTCGACGTCTTCTCAGACCGCGGCTATCACGCCGCCTCGATCAGCGAGCTGACCGAGGCAATGCAGCTGACCTCGGGCAGCGTCTACAAAGCATTCAAGGACAAGCGCGGCATCTTCCTCGCCGCCTTCGATCGCTATAGACGAATCCGCCGCGCCCTGCTCGAAGCCCGCCTGCAAGACGCTGCCACGGGCCGCGACAAGGTCCGCGAGCTCCTGAGCTCTTATGCATCGTCTTCGCATGGCGCGTCCGGCACGCGGGGATGCCTGGTGGTCGGCAGCGCCAACGAGCTCGCGATCTTCGACGAGGAAGCCGCGCAACGTGTCTCGGACGCCTTCGATGCCAATGAAGCGCACTTGGTCGAGCTCATCCGCCTCGGCCAGAGCGACGGCTCCATTTCAGCCACGCTCGATGTCGAAGCCACGGCGCGCACCCTGCTTTGCCTGACCGCCGGCATGCGCATCGTCGGCAAGACCGGCCGCACCGCGCCCGATATGGATGCCGTCGCCCGCGAGGCGATGAAGCTTCTGACCTGATTGTTTTCCCATGAGCGCGCAAAACCGCGCTCGATCACCTCTACTGTCCGTCTGCCCCACCGGAGCCCAGCATGAGCCTTTCGTCCACCACACCGGAGACCGTTGCAGCGCCAACGATCTCGCCCTTGATGACATTCCTTTTCGCCGCCGCCTGTGGGCTCGTGGCCGCCAATCTCTATTACGGCCAGCCGCTCGCCGGCCCGATCAGCGCGGCGCTCGGCTTCAGCCCGGCCGCCACCGGCCTGATCGTCACGCTGACGCAGATCGGCTACGGCCTCGGCCTGCTTTTGATCGTGCCGCTCGGCGACCTCATGGAAAACCGCAAGCTGGTGCTGACCTTGGTCGTCGCCTCGGCCGTGTCGCTGATCGGCGCAGCCCTGTCGACGACGCCGACCATGTTCCTGACCGCCTCGCTCTGTATTGGCATGGGCTCGGTCGCCGTTCAGGTCCTCGTCCCCTTCGCAGCCAACATGGCGCCCGATGCCTCGCGCGGCCGCGTCGTCGGCAATGTCATGAGCGGCCTGCTCTGCGGCATCATGCTCGCCCGCCCGGTCGCAAGCTTCCTCGCCGAGGCCACATCCTGGCACGTCGTCTACTATGCGTCGGCCGTCGTCATGATCCTGCTCGCCGCCATCCTGCGCGTTCAGTTGCCGGTCCGCACGCCGCACACCCGGCTGAGCTACGGCGCACTGCTCGCCTCCATGGCGCATCTCGCCCTGCACTCCCGCGTTCTGCAGCGCCGCGCGCTTTATCAGGCCGGCATGTTCGGCGCCTTCAGCCTGTTCTGGACGACGACGCCGCTCCTGCTCGCCAGCCCCGCCTTCGGCCTGACGCAGAACGGCATCGCGCTCTTCGCGCTTGCCGGTGCCGCCGGTGCCATCGCCTCGCCGATTGCTGGCCGCCTCGCCGACCGCGGCCTAACCAAGATCGCCTCGACCATCGCCATGCTCTGCGGCATCACCGCCTTCCTGATCAGCCACTTCGCGACGGACGGCTCAACGCTCGCGCTGGCGCTTCTGACGGCAGCCGCGATCATTCTGGATTTCGGGGTGACGACCAATCTCGTGGTCGGCCAGAGAGCGATCTACGCGATCAGCCCGGAGCACCGCAGCCGCCTCAACGGCCTGTTTATGGCAACCTTCTTCGCCGGCGGTGCGCTCGGCTCGGCCATCGGCGGCTGGGCATTCGCCACCGGCGGCTGGACGCTGGCCGCCTGGATCGGCCTCTGCTTCCCCAGCCTCGCCTTCCTGCTTTTCCTCACGGAAGGGCTGCGGAAGCGCTGATCAGTATCGGGAACGGCGTAACGCTTCACCCCGCGCCGCAAGGCACGCAAGCGTCACGCACCCGATGCGTCGAACTTGACCCGGGCGGAGCGAACGGCTTCATGATTGTTCTCCGCCCAGTTCAACAGCAGTGCCAGCGTCTGATAGAGCGAGTTTCCGAGATCCGTCATCCGGTATTCGACACTCGGCGGCTTGGTCGGAAACACCTCGCGCTCGATATAGCCGTCGCGCTGCAGGTCCCGCAGCGTCTGCGTCAGCATGCGCTGTGAAATGTCCGGGATCATCCGGCGAAGTTCGCCGAAGCGATAAGGCCGCTGCGACAGAGCCTCCAGCATCAGCGTCGACCACTTGCCGCCGATCTGCTGCATCATGTCCCGCACCGGGCAATTGTTGAAATCGAGCTTGGAGAGATCGACCTCGTTCCGCACGCGCGGCTCGGCCTTGCTCTTCAGGTTGACGACGGTGCCGGCCATTCTGCTGGTTCCCTTTTGGTAACTTACGGCGCAAAAACTGCCTCCTTTACAGCTGTCGGTCAATCCCTATTTTAGCCCTAGTCTCTTTTCGAGACCAGCAATCGAACCTAGAGGTTTACAGACATGAGCGAAACGATCCTCATCACCGGTGCCGCCGGACAGCTCGGCCAGCGCGTCATCCATCACCTGCTCGAGACCTACAAGGTTCCCGCGGCCAACCTGATCGCCGCCAGCCGCGACACCTCCAAGCTGGCCGACCTCGCCGCCAAGGGTATTCAGACCCGCAAGGCCGATTTCGATGACGCCGCCTCGCTGGAAGCAGCCTTCAAGGGCGCCGACCGCGTGCTCATCATCAGCACCGACGCGCTCGCCGTTCCCGGCCAGCGCCTGAAGCAGCACACGACCGCTGTCTCCGCTGCGGTAAAGGCCGGCGTCAAGCACATCGCCTACACCTCGATGCCCTCGCCCGACAAATCGCTCGTCACCTTCGCGCCCGATCACCTCGGCACCGAAAACGCCGTCAAGGCCAGCGGCCTGCCCTACACGATCATCCGCAACGCCTGGTATCTCGACAACTACATGCATTCCATGCCGCACAATCTTCAGGGCGGCAGCTGGTACACGGCATCGGGCGACGGCAAGGTCCCGAACATCTCGCGTGACGATTGCGCCCTTGCAGCCGCCGCGGCCCTCGCATCGGGCACCAAGGACAGCGCCACCTACACGCTGACAGGCGCACAGTCGCTTTCCGCCGACGAGATCGCCGCCGCCATCTCGCAAGCCGCTGGTAAACCGCTCGCCGCCGTGAAGGTGACCGACGACCAGCTGCGCCAGGGCCTGCTCGGCGCCGGTCTTCCTGACTTTGTCGCTGACATGCTGGTTTCGGCCGACGCCAATGTCCGCGCCGGCAATTTCGATCATGTGACCGAGGACTTCACCAAGCTGACCGGCAAGCAGCCGCAGTCGCTGAAGGACTACTTCGTGGCCAACAAGGCAGCGCTCGTCGCCTGACAGCGCTCTCCCTGAAGCCACAACCCGCTCCGCACCACCGGAGCGGGTTTTTGTTTGGCCAAACTGGATTTAGATCTTCTGGCCGCAGGCCCGGCAGAAACGGCGCACGGTCTCGGCCATGCCGAACTCCAGCGCATCCGCCGTCAGCCCGTGGCCGATCGAAACTTCCGCGAGCTTGGGGATGCGCTTCACCAGCGGCGGCAGGTTGGCGACGGTGAGGTCATGGCCGGCATTGACGCCAAGACCAATGGCCAGCGCCGCATCCGCGGTCTTGCCCAGCGCCTCAAGGATCGGCCCGACCCGCTCCGGCGCGTCGTAACAGCCGCCGTATGGGCCGGTGTAGAGCTCAATCCGATCAGCGCCGACCGCTTTGGCAATGGCCACCGCCTCCTCGTCCCCGTCCCCATCGGCAAACAGCGATACGCGCGTGCCCATCTTCTTCAGTCGCGCGATCACATCCGTCAGCAGTTCACGGTCCTTGCGGAAGTCCCAGCCGTGATCGGAGGTCGCCTGCGAGGGATGATCCGGCACCAGCGTCACCTGCTCGGGCGCGGCCTTTACGCAGAGTTCGAGGAACTCGTCCGTCGGATAGCCCTCGATGTTGAACTCCGCTTCCGGAAACTCGTCGTCGATCAGGTTCCGGATGACAGGCAGATCGGAAAACCGGATATGCCGCTCATCGGGGCGTGGATGAACCGTCAGCCCGCTCGCGCCGGATTTGAGCGCGATGCGCCCCAGCGCCTCCACGCTTGGCCAGGGCAGATCGCGGCGATTGCGCAGCATGGCGATGGCGTTGAGATTGACGGAAAGCGTGGTGGGCATGGCGAGTTTCCATTCAATGAAAGAAGCTGCCCCGCTTTTAAGCCAAGGACGCCGTCGCGGCCAACGAGATTCGTGCATGATTGCATGTGAATTTCTGATTGGTGGCTCGCCGCCGCCACATCGCCGCAAGCAAAGTAACGCCAAGGGCAAGACGTATCAGAAAAACGATTAAGCATCTGGGACAGAAACGCGCCTGATGATTCGTTCATAAGTTGCAGTGCAGCCGTATGTACATTCGACTATTATTTACAAGTGACTATTTTTAAGGATAACAAATCAGTCGTTTAACGCATAGTCTGATCGCAATGGATCACCAGATCGAGGATCCGTTGCTTTGCATGCCGACCGGGAATGCATCGTCAAAACCGCTCGACCGCGCCCGTATCCGTGTCATGCGCGCACTTGATCATGCGTAGAACAGGAGGGCTCATGTCCGAACGACATAAGCAGGCTGCCAGACCAAACGCACCGCCCCAGGCGCCTCCCGATTTCAGGTTCCTGCCGCGCGTCGCGCGCCCGGCAAGCCTGCCCGGCGGCAAGGTCGCGATTGCCGACATGGCCAACGCCTTCGGCGTCACCCACCGAACCCTGCATTTCTACGAGGAAAAAGGGCTGATTGCCTCAAGCCGCATCGGGCTGATGCGCGTCTACGAACACGCCGACATCAGGCGCATGGCCGTCATCAATGTCTGCCGCGAGGCGGGCATGCCGGTCGCCGTCATCCAGGAACTGATGGCCGATCTCTGCAGATCCACTTCGCAGCAGGATGCCGACGCCGTCTTCGCCGCCGCCCTGGCCTCGCGAAAGCGCGAGCTGACCGCTGAAATGTCGACGCTGCACCGCCAGCTTCAGCAGGTGACCGAACTGCTGGAGAACACCGCTCCCGGAGACGAGCCGCCGCTCAACGACAACCAGCATGAGCGCTCGCTGACCGAACAGGAATATCGCTGCCTTGTGCTGATGACCGAGGGACTATCGACCCAACGCATCGCCCGCACGCTCGATCTCAAGGAGGAAGACGCGAAATCGATCGAGGCCGCGATCATCAAAAAGCTCGACACCAACAACCGCTTCCAGGCGATCGCCAAGGCGGTCCTGCTCGGCATCGTGCAGATCTGAAGCATGCCGCGCAAAACTGTGCAGCGCTTTTGCGGCGCCGACATGCGACGCGCTTGAAAAACCTCAGCGGACGATCGTCAGCGTTTCCGCCGCGCGCGTAATCGCCGTGTAAAGCCAGCGCTCCCTCGTATCGCGAAACGCCCAGCTTTCATCGAACAGCACGACATTGTTCCACTGCGAACCCTGCGCCTTATGCACGGTCAGCGCATAGCCGAAATCGAACTCGTCGTAGCGCTTGCGGGTATTCCAGGGAATCTCGCCCTCGACATCCTCGAAGGCCTGCTTCAGGAGCTTGATCTTCGCCGCCCCGCGATCGATATCGTCATCCTCGGGCCGGATCAGAAGGTTGATCCCCGGCTTCGTCGTCTCCTTAGAAGACGTCATCACCTGCCAGAGCGAACCGTTGAGCAGCCCCTTGGCGGGATCGTTGCGCAGGCAGACCAGCTTGTCGCCCGTCTGCGGATAATCGGCGGTGAAACCCTTCAGCTCGCGTAGCCGCTGATTATAGCGCCGCCGCGTGCGGTTGGTGCCGACGAGCACCTGATCGGCATCGAGCACCAGCGACTGGTTGACCTCGTTCTTCGAGATCACCTGCGCCGCGCCGTAATCGCCATACATGATCTCCTTGCCCTCGCGCACCTGCATGGCGAGCCCGATGATCGGGTTGTCGCGCGCCTGCCGGTGGATATCGGTCAAGAGATAGTCGGGTTCCTGGTTGGTGAAGAAACCGCCGCCGGAGACGGGCGGCAGCTGGCCGGGATCGCCGAGCACAAGGATCGGCGTGCCGAAGCTCATCAGGTCCTTGCCCAGCGCCTCATCCACCATCGAGCATTCATCGACGATGATCAGCGCCGCCTTGGCGACGGGGCTCTGGCGGTTGATGGTGAACATCGGCGCGATCGAGGTCTTGCCCGTCTCTTCGTCCTCGACAGCCTCTTCGCCGCGCGGACGATAGATCAGCGAATGCAGCGTGCGCGCATTGCTGGCGCCGCGTGTGCGCAATACCTGCGCCGCCTTGCCCGTGAAGGCCGCAAACAGCACCTCGCCATCGACATGCTCGGCGAAATGCCGCGCGAGCGTCGTCTTGCCCGTGCCGGCATAGCCGAACAGGCGAAAAATCGGGGCCTTGCCCTCCTTCAGCCATTTGGCAACGGCTTTCAGGGCTTCGTCTTGTTGCGGAGCAAATTGCATGATCCATCGACTTGGCAGGATTCGTCAGCGATAGGCAACCGCAAAATGCCGCGAGACGGCCGGCCTTCCCGCCCTGTCGGAAAAAATCATCGGCGCCAGGGAATAAAATCGCCCCTCGCCTTGTCTCATGTCAGGCAACGCAAACCGCGTGCGCCCAACCCGAGGAGACACCCGATGAAATCCGCGAAATTCCTGATCGCTCTTACCGTCGCATCCGCAGCCGCCACCGCCGCCTTCGCCGCCCCGCCCGTGAAGACGGTCGATTCGGCCAAGGGCAAGGTTCTCGCCGGCGAAAACGGCATGTCGCTCTACACCTTCAAGAAGGACACCAAGGACGTTTCCAATTGCTACGACGATTGCGCCAAGAACTGGCCGCCGCTGATGGCCGATGGAAATGCCAAGCCGGAAGGGGCATACTCGATCGTGGACCGCAAGGACGGCATGAAGCAATGGGCGAAGGACGGCATGCCACTCTACTTCTGGGTCAAGGACAAGAAGATGGGCGATATCACCGGTGACGGCGTCAAGGATGTGTGGGATGTCGCAAAGCCATAAGGACAGGACGGGCTTGACCGCATGAGGCCACCCGCACCCGAAACATTCGAGGGCCAAATCCTGGCCCTCCTCCCGTCGCTCAGGCGCTATTCCCGCAGCCTGACGCGCTCCGACAGCGATGGCGAGGACCTGCTGCAGGATTGCGTCGAGAAGGTGCTCGCCCGCCGCGCGCAGTGGCGCGGCCTGAACCTGCGCGGCTGGGTGCTGACGATCATGACCAACCTCTATCGCAACCAGCGCCGCACCATCGTGCGCGGCAACTTGGTCGATATCGACGGCGCCATGGACGTGGCAGCCCCCGAGACATCCGCCGATCCGCTCGAGCGCTCCCGCCTGGAAGACGCGCTGAACGGCCTGTCGGAAGATCATCGCGCCGTGCTGATGCTCGTGGTCATCGAAGGCTACACCTACCAGGAAGTGGCCGACATGCTCGACATACCCTTGGGCACCGTCATGTCGCGCCTGTCGCGCGCCCGCCAGCAACTGGCCGAACACATGAAATCAGACAACGTCATTACGCTTCGGAGACCGAAATGAACGCCGCCGACCAACCCGTGACCGAAGCGGACCTCCACGCCTATACCGACGGCGTATTGCCGGCCGCCGACCACCCACGCATCGAAGCCTGGCTGCGCGACAATCCCGACGATGCCGCAAGAATAGCCGAATGGCAGGCGCAGAACGCCGGCATCAAGGCGATGTTCTCAGGCTACGAAAAAAGCGGGCCCGGCGATGCCGACATGATCGGCACGCCACCGGCACTCTCCCCCTGGTCGAAGCGCCTCGCCGCAGTCGCGGCAACCTTCGCCGTCTTCGCCGCCGGCACGCTTGCCGGCCACTACGGCCCCGCTCTCTTCGAACGCCCCCAACTGCAGCTGACAGCCCAGGAAACCTTCCCGAGGGAAGCTCAAAACGCCTTCCTCATCTACGCCAGCGAAGTCCGCCACCCCGTCGAGGTGTTCGCCAACGAGGAAGCACACCTCGCCACCTGGCTCGGCAAGCGACTGGCTATATCGAACCTCAAGGTCCCCGATCTCACGAGCCTGAACTACCACCTCGTCGGCGGCCGCCTGCTGCCAGTCGACGGCAAGCCGGGCGCGATGTTCATGTACGAAAACCAGACCGGCGAACGCCTCACCGTCCTCGTCGGCCGCAACGCGGCGAACAAGACAACCAGCTTCCGCTTCGCCTCATCGGAAAACATCGAGACCTTCTACTGGATCGACGGCGAACTCGGCTACGCCGTCACCGGCGAGATTTCACGCGAGGAACTGAGGAAGGTCGCCGAGGAATGCTACCGGCAGTTTCCGTCGTGATGTCACCGCCAGGAGACGATCGCAGAACTAGCGCTGCGGATCATTGTCAAGCTCAATAGGCTTCCCATGCGGCGTCGCCTCCGCCGCCCGCTGCCAACTCTGCTGCAGGCCCATGATCGTCTCGGCGTCAGCAACACCGCGATCGACGAGGATCGACGACAAAGCCGCCACCCAGCAGTCAAAATAATCGCTTCCATCCTCCGCCCGGCCGGGCTTGTGCAGCTCACCGGACAAAGCCTCCGCCCACTCGGTCCATAAAAACAACCCGCGCTCATGCAGATGCACCGTCATCGCAAACGCCTCGGCCGCCCACGGCTCCGGAAACACCGGCTCGCCATCCTGAGAACGCGGCAGCTGTGGCGACTGGGCAAGCGGCGAGCGCGTGTCACACTGGCTCAAGATAGCTCTCCCAGGCATCGATCGACACCGTCAGCGACGCATCAGCCCCCTCGCCCCAGATCTCGCCGCCATCGAACACGACGGTGTAAACCCATTGCGGGTTCTCGCCCTTGCCATGGGCGTTATCGTCAGGAAACACGAAGGAGCCCTGCACCGCCTCGACAACACCGACCTTGGCGCGCGCATACCGCGGCAGCCGCGTATGCGTCGTTGGATTGAAATTCCGCGTCTTCACACGATCGCCGACAGCAAACCGCGCCGGCTGATCCAGCGGCCGATCGCACGGGCCACCCCTGGCGAGAACACCTGATACCATATCGGCCTTCAGCACCCGCTTCGGGGCAGCGCCGTCGAACTGTCTGTGGCCGCTCTCGATCTCCTCGGCGCTGGTAAAACCGTGCCGCTCGAGCAGCACCTCCAGCGCCCGCGTCCAGATCTCGTAATAGCTGGCCGAGAGATAGCTGGCCGGCGGAATGCTTTCGCGCGCATGCCGGCTCTCGTCGATGTTCCAGGCGCCGAACGCACCGCAGGAGAGCGTCAGCCCAAGCGCCCGCTTCTCCCACTCCGCGTGGAAATAGGGTTCGTCCTTCTCCGGCGCGACGGCGCCAAAGCCCATCTGGCCGCCGAGATCGTGCGGCCCGTTCATGCCGCCGCTCCCGGTGCTGCGGCAAGACCGGCGCCGATCATCGCATCGCGGCTGACGAGATCGGCAAGCTGCTCCTCGCTAAAGCCTTGAGTGCCCTCGGGCCGTTGCGGGATAACGAGATAGCGCAACTCCGCCGTCGAATCCCAGACGCGGATCTTCTGCTCTTCGGGCAGGCTCACGCCGAATTCGCCGAGCACCCCACGCGGATCGATCACCGCCCGCGAACGATAGGCCGGCGCCTTGTACCATGTGGGCGGCAGCCCCAGCACCGACCACGGATAGCAGGAGCACAGCGTGCAGACGACGAGATTGTGCGTCTCCTCGGTGTTGAACACCGCGCGCATGTGCTCGCCCTGGCGTCCGGTGTAGCCGAGGCTGGCGATCGCGGCCGTCGCGTCGCGCTTCAACCAGTCGGCGAAATCGGGATCGCTCCACGCCTTGGCGACCACACGCGCGCCGTTCCTTGGCCCCACCTTGGTCTGATAGGTGTCGACGATCACGTCGATCGCCGCCGGATCGATCAGCCCCTTCTCCGTCAGCACCGTCTCCAGCGCCTTCACGCGAGCCTGCATGTCGGAATAATGGTTGTCGTGGTGATGATCATGATGATGATCGTGATCATGGTGGTCGTCGTGTTCGTGGTCGTCGTGCAAGAGACTATCCTCCGCCAGTGTCCCGATATCCTTAGGCATTGGCGAAGCGGACGCCAAGCCCCGTCCGATGCGATCGGCCTATTTCAGCATCGGCCACAGGCTGAGCACCAGAAGCACAGCCATGGTGATGTTGAACCACTTCAGCCGCACCGGATCCGACAGCCAGTCGCGCAGGGCCGAGCCGAACCCAGCCCAAGTGGACACGCTCGGCACGTTGACGGCGGCAAAGGCCAGTCCGACAATCATGACGCTGACGAAGTAGATATCCTGGATCGTATAGGTCGCCATCGCCGTCACCGCCATGACCCAGGCCTTCGGATTGACCCACTGGAACGCCGCCGCCGACAGGAAAGACATCGGCTTCACCGCGCCCTTGCCTTCGCTCAGCGACCGCGACGTCGCGATCTTCCAGGCGATCCACACCAGATAGGCGCCGCCCGCAAACTTCAACGCCGTATAGACCGCTGGCACCGTATGCAGCACCGCGCCAAGCCCGAACCCCACGCCGATCAAAAGCGAGAAGAACCCGGCGCCGATGCCGATCATGTGCGGGATCGTCCGGCGAAAGCCGAAATTCACGCCCGAGGTGAACAGCATCATGTTGTTCGGGCCGGGCGTGATCGATGTGGTGAAGGCAAAGAGAAGCAGTGCCAGAAACGTATCCAGCGGCATGGGGCAACCTCCGTGGCCCGCGATCATCGCCACGAGCCTTGTTAATTTAGGTCAGCATAATTGACCTAAATCGGAGTTTCCATCTGCCTATTGTCATGGTGACAGGATTGTCAGCCGTAAGTACCGGCCGCTTCGAGGTCGAGCAGCCTGCCGACATAGCTTCTGACCAGTGTGACAAAGTCGGTAGGCAGTGTCTCAATCTGACGAAGCACGCGCTCCTCGTAGTCAAGCGAACGCACCTGATCCGCCAGAACCATGCCTTGCGTCTTGAAGCCATCAGGGATCGGTATCTTCGTCGGCCAAGGCGTCATATTTCTCGTGATCGGGCAGACGACGATGCGCTTGGAGACTTCGTGCATCAAGACATTTGAGATGACGAGCGCCGGCCGGATGCCGGATTGTTCGCTGCCTCTGATCGGATCCAGATTGACCACGACAACATCGCCAGCCGTCAAGATATGGCTACTCGTCATGATCGTAGAAACGTTCGGAACCGACATCCCGGCCCCAATCGACCGTCTCCGGTTCATTTTCCGGCCCCAGGCGCCGGATCTCGGCAACGATCTCCGCAAGGGAAGGCGCCAGCTGCTGCTTCGGCTTTTCCAGCGTCGCCTTGCCGTCGCGAACGTCGAGGTTGACGATATCGCCGGCGCGCAGGTGCAGCTCATCCGTCACCGCCTTGGGCAGGCGGATCGCGATGCTGTTACCCCACTTGGAAATCGTTACCTTGGTCATATCTAGCCCTTGATATCCAATGTATATCACTTGCCGGAGACACCGACAACACGAGGCCCACCATGCAAGACGATCCGATCCCAACGCTGACCATGCGCGACGACACCGAGGTGCCGGTGCTCGGCCAGGGCACCTGGAACATGGGCGAAAAGGCGTCCGAGGCCAAGCGCGAGATCGAGAGCCTGCGCGCCGGCCTCGACCTCGGCATGACGCTGATCGACACCGCCGAGATGTATGCGGAGGGCGGCGCCGAGAAGATTGTCGGCGAAGCGATCCGTGGCCGTCGCGACGAGGTCTATCTGGTCAGCAAGGTCTATCCCTGGAATGCCGGCCGCAAGGGCACGATCGAGGCTTGCGAAAACAGTCTGTCGCGCATGGGCACCGACCGTATCGATCTCTACCTCCTGCACTGGCGCGGCAACCACCCGCTGGCCGAGACCGTCGAGGCTTTCGAGACCTTGAAGGCTCAAGGCAAGATCGGCCAATGGGGCGTCTCCAACTTCGATACCGACGACATGGAGGAGCTGCTGAGCGCTCCCGCAGGCAGCAATGTCGCCGCCAACCAGGTGCTCTACAATCTCGGAAGGCGCGGCATCGAGTTCGATCTCCTGCCCTGGTGCCAGGAGCACAACATTCCGGTCATGGCCTACTCGCCGATCGAGCAGGGTCGCATCATCCACCATCCCGAAATCATCCGCATCGCCAAGGCCAACCAGGCGACCCCGGCGCAACTGGCGCTGGCTTTCCTGCTGGAGCGCGAAGGCGTCATCGCCATCCCCAAGACCTCGAATGCAGTCCGCGTCGCAGAAAACCGCGACGCCGTCTCGCTCGACCTCAGCGACGAGGACCTAGCCGCCCTCGACGCCGCCTTCCCGCCGCCATCAAGAAAAAAGCCGCTGGAGATGCTCTGACCTCCAGCGGCTTCGGTTTCAACGGACTTGATGTGAAGCGTCACATGCCCTGCGGACCACGGTTCATCGCCGCGATGCCGGTGCGGCAGACCTCAATCAGGCCGAGCGGCTTCACGATCGCCACGAACTGGTCAATCTTCGAGGACTTGCCGGTCAGTTCGAGAATGAAATGTTCAACGGTCGCATCGACGACCTTGGCATGGAAGGCATCGGCAAGGCGCAGCGTCTCGGCGCGTGTCTCGCCATCGCCGGCAACCTTGATCAGCGCCACTTCGCGCTCGATCGGCCGCTCCTGGCCGAGCTCGCGGGCGCGCACGGTGAGATCGACAACGCGATGCACGGGAATGATACGCTCGAGCTGCGCCTTGATCTGCTCCAGCACCTGCGGCGTCCCGCGCGTCACGATGGTGATGCGCGACAGATGCGCCTGGTGCTCGGTCTCCGACACCGTCAGGCTTTCGATGTTGTAGCCGCGGCCGGAAAACAGGCCGATGACCCGGGCAAGAACGCCCGGCTCGTTGTCGACGAGGACCGAAAGCGTGTGGTTCTCGATCGCCGCCGTTTCCGGCGAAATGAAGTAGGCGGAGCCCGTCGGCTGTAGGTGTGCGTTCATGTCTTGGTCCGTTTCCTCAGATTATGTCAGGACGCCAGCTCAACGCTGACGGAATTCATGTGTTTTTGGGCAAGCTTGACGAGACCTTTGTCGAAGGTGAGGAAGGTCTCGCCGGCAGCGGTGAGGCTGACGTGCAGGGCGTCGGCGAAGTCCATGCCGGCGGCATGAGCGCGAACGGCAACAGCCACGGATGCGTGCTGTTCAAAGTCAAACGCTCCGATCTCAAGAGCCGCGGAAAGAAGCTGATTGATTGTCTGACGCGAGATTTTCATGATCCCGCGCATCACCCATTCACCTTCAAGCAAAACGGTCGGCGTCACCACAAGGGTAGCGGATGACAGCAAAGCTTCAGCGATGCGGCCGTGCTCCGATGCTTCTTTCACCAGTGCACGCACGAAGACGTTGGTATCAACGGCTATTCTTCTCATCCCAGCGCCGCTTGGCCTCCTCCAGAACCGCTTGCTCGATCATCTCGTCTGTGATCGGCGGCCCCTCGTATTTTGGCCGCATCGCCAGAAACTCATCGATCGTGAGCTTCTTCTTGGCAAGTACTTCCTGCTCCGCCTCCACCGGCTGCAACACCACCCCGCGCCCGCCATCGACGATCTCGAGCTCGGCGCCCGGCTTCCAGCCATGCGCATCACGAACCGCCTGCGGCAGTGGCACGCTTCCGTTCTCCGAAATCCTCACTCTGGCCATGGCACCTGCTCCAACAAGGAAGGGACGCGCTCAATCTACCGCGTCCCTCTGTTTTGATCAAACGAGCGCACGCCCCTTGGCGTCGATGGCGTTGGCGACGGCCTCGTCGGTGGCTTCATCCGGCAAAAGCATCTCGTTGTGTGCCTTGCCCGATGGGATCATCGGGAAGCAGTTGGCGAGATTGGCAACGCGGCAATCGAAGATCACGGGCTTCTTGACGTCGATCATCTCCTGGATGGTCGCGTCGAGATCGCCGGGCTTTTCGCAACGCAGGCCGACGGCGCCATAGGCTTCCGCCAGCTTGACGAAATCGGGCATCGCCTCGGTGTAGGAGTTCGACAGGCGGTTGCCGTGCAACAGCTGCTGCCACTGCCGCACCATGCCCATGTACTGGTTATTCATGATGAAGATCTTGATCGGCGCTTCATACTGGATCGCCGCCGACATCTCCTGGATGCACATCTGGATCGATGCGTCACCTGCGATGTCGATGACGAGGCTCTCCGGATGCGCGATCTGCACGCCGAGAGCGGCCGGCAGGCCGTAGCCCATCGTTCCCAGGCCACCCGAGGTCATCCAGCGGTTCGGCTTCTCGAAGCCATAGAACTGAGCCGCCCACATCTGATGCTGACCAACTTCGGTCGTGATGAAGGCGTCGCGATCCTTGGTCAGCGCATAGAGGCGCTCCAGCGCGTATTGCGGCATGATCACGTCGTTGCTGTGCGTGTAGGCAAACGAGTTGCGCGCGCGCCAGCGGGTGATATCGGCCCACCAATCGGCGATCTGGCCCTTCTCCGGCTTCTTCGGCAGGGCGCGCCACAGGCGAACCATGTCTTCCAGGATATTGCCGACGTCGCCCCGGATGGGAACATCGACGCGAACATTCTTGTTGATCGACGACGGATCGATGTCGATGTGGATCTTCTTCGAGTTCGGCGAAAACGCGTTGAGGCGGCCGGTGATACGGTCGTCGAAGCGCGCGCCGATGCAGACCATGACGTCGCAATCATGCATCGCCATGTTCGCCTCGTAGGAGCCGTGCATGCCGAGCATCTTCAGCCAGTTCTTACCGGATGCCGGATAGGCGCCGAGACCCATCAGCGTCGAGGTGATCGGGAAATCGGTGAGCTCGACCAGCTCGCGCAGCAGCTTGGAAGCCTCAGGCCCCGAGTTGATGACGCCGCCGCCGGAATAGATGATCGGACGACGCGCCTTCGACATCAGTTCGATCGCAGCCTGGATCTGGTTCAGATCGCCCTGAACCTTCGGCTGGTAGCTCTTCTGGATCTCGTGCGCTGCCGGCGGCGTGTAGGTGCCGGTGGCGAACTGAACGTCCTTCGGAATATCGACCAGAACCGGACCCGGACGGCCCGACTGCGCGATGCGGAAGGCTTCATGGATGATCGCCGCCAGATCGTTGACGTCCTTGACCAGCCAGTTGTGCTTGGTGCAGGGGCGCGTGATACCGACGGTGTCGGCTTCCTGGAAGGCGTCGGAGCCGATCAGCGATGTCGGAACCTGGCCGGAGAGGCAGACGAGCGGGATCGAATCCATCAGCGCGTCCTGCAGCGGGGTAACCGCATTGGTGGCGCCTGGACCTGACGTGACGAGCATGACGCCGACCTTGCCGGTGGAGCGGGCATAGCCTTCGGCCGCGTGGCCGGCGCCCTGCTCGTGGCGAACGAGGATGTGCTTGATGTCGTCCTGCTGGAATATCTCGTCATAGATCGGAAGCACGGCGCCGCCGGGATAGCCGAACAGGTGTTCGACACCATTGTCCTTGAGCGCGCGGATAACGATTTCCGCGCCTGTCATCCTGTTTTCGTCCGTCTGATTGTCCGTGCCCGTCATGTTTTTGTTCCATTTTGACTGCTGGGATTTGAAGGTCTTGGCGGCGAGCCTGAATTTCAGGCATAAAAAAAGGCCCCTTGGGGAGCCTGTTGTCTAGCGCATGGGTGGCTATCGCCGGATGGTTACACCATCCTGCCCATGCGCTGTCCCACCACAATAAGAATTGCTGCTATCTTCATGGCCGGAAGTGATAGACAGAAAATTTCGCAGCGTCAACGCTTAAAGCAATAAAAAGCCGAGCATGCGTTGTCGGTAATAAACATGGCCGCAGAAGCCCTTGCGGCAAAGGGTTTATTAAACGTTCCATTTTATCCTGCCCTGCAATCTCAGGGAGTAGCCCTTTGCAGAACAACGACTTGCAGACGTCAGGCAGCGCGGGCGAGCATGACCGCCGCGATGTACTAGCGCCGGGAAACCGTTTCCTCGGCCGCGTTGTCGCGTGCAGCGGGTCCCGCGCCACCATCGCGGCTGTCGCCGAAGCCGGCGGCACAGACCTTACCGAACTCTGGTCCGTCGGCCGCCTGATCTCGATCACCGTCGGTCGCAATCGCGTCGTGGCGCTCGTCTATTCCATGAACACGGGTACGCATGCCTGGGGCGAAGGCGAGGACAACTATTTCAAGATCGAAACCGAGCTGCTCGGCGAGGTCCGCGTCGACGAGGACGGCACGGAGCAATTCTCGACCGGCATCTCACGCTACCCCTATCTCGGCGCCGTCGCCCACCGCATCCGCTCCGCCGACCTGATGCGCATTTATGACGCCGGCACGGGAACCACCGCCGTCATCGGCAAGCTGACGCAGGACGACAGCATCGATGCGTCGATCCACGTCCCCTCCATGCTGTCAAAGCACTTCGCCATCGTCGGCTCCACCGGCGTCGGCAAGTCGACCGCCGTGTCGCTGCTGCTTCACAAGGCGATTGAGGCCGACCCGAAGCTGCGCGTCCTGATCCTCGATCCGCACAACGAATTCGCCGCCGCCTTCCCCAAGCATTCCGTCGTCGTCGATACCGACACGCTCGACCTGCCCTTCTGGCTGATGCGCCTGGAAGAATTCGCCGAAGTGGTCTTCCGCGGCCGCACACCGGTGCCGGAAGAGCTCGACATGCTGCGCGACATCCTGCCGGAAGCCAAGCGCGCCTTCCGCGGCAGCGACAATTCGCTGGTTCGCCGCACCACCGAGAAAAGCTCGATCACCGCCGATACCCCGGTCCCCTACCGCATGGCCGATCTCCTGGCGCTGATCGACGAGCGCATCGGCCGCCTGGAAGGGCGCGGCGAAAAGCCGTTCCTGCGGTCGCTGAAGATGCGCATCATCGCCGCGATCAACGATCCGCGCTACCACTTCATGTTCTCCAACAACACGATCTCCGATACGATCATGGAGACGGTGGCCGAGATATTCCGTGTGCCCGGCGACAACAAGCCGATCTGCACCTTCCAGCTCTCCGGCATCCCCTCCGAGGTCGTGAATTCCGTAGCGTCGGTGCTGTGCCGTATGGCATTCGAAATCGCGCTTTGGAGCGACGGCGCCATCCACATGCTCGTCGTCTGCGAAGAAGCGCACCGCTACATTCCGTCGGACCCCACGCTCGGCTTCTTCCCGACGCGTCAGGCGATCGCCCGCATCGCCAAGGAAGGCCGCAAATACGGCGTCTCGCTCGGCATCATCACGCAGCGCCCGGGCGAACTCGATCAGACCATCCTGTCGCAGTGCTCGACGCTGTTTGCCATGCGCCTTGCCAACGACCGCGACCAGGAAATCATTCGCTCCGCCATCCCGAATTCCTCGATCTCGACGACAAGCTTTATCTCTTCGATCGGTAACGGCGAAGCCATCGCCTTCGGCGAGGCGATCAGCGTGCCGATGCGCATGCGCTTCTCGCGCGTCAGCGAAGACCTGCTGCCGAAGGCCAATGGCGCGACGCCGAAATTCACCGAGGAAGATCCAGATAACGTCGATCTGCGCAAGATCGTCACCCGCATGCGCGCGGTGAGCGGCCCCGACATCTCGGCCTTCCAACAAAGCGTCAAGAACGCCGGCCTCGACCTCGGGGAAGAGGAAGACGCGGACTACAACCAGGTCTTCGCGGCCGACGTCTACCCGCCGATCATCCCGGCGCCGATCCCGATCACCCCGCCGCTCGCCCCGATCGAGCCCTACCGCCGCGACATGCTGCCGTCAGCCCCGGCATCGCGCGAACCGCCAGCACCGCCGAGATCATCGCGCGAATCCTTCGGCGTCGCGGCCGACACCTCGATCGACAGCCGCTTGGAGGCACTTCGACGCGAAATGCGCGGCGAACAAAATCCGGCCCCACGCCCCGCCGACCCGCAAGCGCAGCCGACAAGCATTCGTCGCGAACCCGGCGTATCTTTGCGCGAAAGCATCCTGAAGAAGCCGCTGAGCAGCCTCTACGACAAGGATTGAGTAGGCGGGACCGAGTTAGCTCCGCCGCTCCCAGCTATCATCCATCTGGTTGCGAAACCACGTCATCTGCCGCTTGGCATATTGCCGCGTCGCAGCCGCTCCCTTATCCAGCACATCCTCGCGCGACATCGCGCCATCAAGCATGGCCGCGATCTGCGACACGCCGATCGCCTTCATCACAGGCATCTCAGGCGCCGGCGACAGCGCCAGGAGCGCCCTCACCTCGTCGGCAGCACCCTCAGCGAGCATCAGCTCGAAACGCCGGTTGATACGGTCATGTAGTACGGACCGCTCCGGCAGCACCACGATCTTTCGCGCCCTGTCCGGATCGACCACGATGGGACCGGATTGCCCCTGCAGCTCGGCAATCGACCGCCCCGTCGCCTCCAGCACCTCGAGCGCCCGAACAATCCGCTGACCATCCTGCGGATTGAGCCCTGCCGCAACGTCGCCGTCGCGCGCCGCAAGCTCCGCATGCAGCACCGCGCCCCCTTCCTCGATCAGCCGCGTCCTGAGCCGCGTACGGATCTCCTCGGGGATCGCGGGCATATCGGAGAGCCCACCGGTCAGCGCCTTGAAATACAGCCCCGTCCCGCCGACGAAGACAGGCAGACGACCATCCGCCCGCAGTTGCGGCAACAGCGCCGTCACGTCGCGCAGCCACGCGCCGGTCGAATAGGCGGTCGCGGCAGGCACGTGGCCGTAGAGATAGTGCGGTACGCCCTGCATATCCTCGTCCGAGGGCCGCGCCGTCAGCACCCGCAGCGTGTCGTAGACCTGCATGCTGTCGGCATTGATGACGACGCCATCGTGACGTTTCGCAAGTTCGACGGCCAGCGCGGACTTGCCGCTGGCCGTCGGCCCGGTTATCAGGATCGCGTCCATTGCGTTCAGAAGGTTTTCCATCATGGCTCTCGTTGCCACGCTTGTTGCCAATCCGTCAAATCCTGTTCTGACAGCCGCCATCGCCGAGAAGGCCGCGGACGCCGCCAAGGCATCCGGTCTCTACTGGTTGGCCGACGGAGTAGCCTGCGATATCGCGCTGCGCGACGGCACCGACGCGACGGCTGCCCACGCCGCGATAACGGCAGTCATCGGCAGCACCCCGATCGATCTCGTCATCCAGGATCAGGACACGCGCCGCAAGAAGCTTTTGATCGCCGACATGGATTCCACCATGATCGGCCAGGAATGCATCGACGAACTGGCGGCCGAAGTCGGCCTCAAGGACAAGGTGGCCGCGATCACCGCCCGCGCCATGAACGGCGAGATCGCCTTCGAGCCCGCTTTGCGCGAACGCGTAGCGCTCCTGAAGGGCTTGCCGATCTCGGTGATCGACGAAGTGATCGCCAAGCGCATCACGCTGACGCCTGGTGGCATGGAACTGATCGCGACGATGAAGGCGAAGGGCTATTACACGGCGCTGGTCTCCGGCGGCTTCACCGTCTTCACCAGCCGCATCGCAGCCACGCTCGGCTTCGACGAAAACCGCGCCAACATCCTGCTCGAGGAAAACGGCCACCTCACCGGCTTCGTCGCCGAGCCGATCCTCGGCAAGCAGGCGAAGGTCGATGCGCTCGAGGATATCTCCAGGAAAATCGGCATCTCCCCTGAAGAGGCAATGGCAGTCGGCGACGGCGCCAACGATCTCGGCATGCTGCACCTCGCCGGCGCCGGCGTCGCACTACACGCCAAACCCGCCGTCGCCGCCGAAGCGAAAATCGAGATCAACCACGCCGACCTCAGTGCCCTTCTCTACATCCAGGGCTACCGCAAGACGGATTTCGTGACGGTGTGACAATTATTCAAGGCCCCGCAGCCCTATCGACCAGCCGGTCGCGGGTTGTGGGGCCGAAGTGCTTTGCTGTAAGATAACTGCTCTACTGCGGACAGATGTCCGCACTGTTCGCGCCGTGAAGGCGAAACCTTATGACGTCAAACACCACGAGAAACCAATCGCTCACTGATTTGCAGCAGGCGGAACTCGACGCTCTGGACACGCTTGCCGACGCGGCAATCGACACAAGCGATATCCCTGAGATCTCCGACGAGCGGTGGGCGCTGGCCCGAAAAGCCAAGCATTATCGCTTTGCCCAGCGATCCGCAGCCACCAAACCGAAATAAGCACCGCCTTGCGCCGCTATATCGCCGAGCAACTCAAGCGCAGCGGCTGACGCCCCACCCTACTCCATCGGCACGGCGACAAACCGCAGGTCGCCGTTCGCCGAGGCGATCATCATCTGCGCGTTGCGTCTGCCTTCCTGCTTCAGCGACTGCACCTTGGCGACAACAGTCTCCGGAGAGCGCATGAATTCCTGCGCCACTTCGACGATCACGTCGCCGGCCTTCAGGCCCTTTTCGGCCGCCAGCGAGCCCGGCTTGACCTCGGAGACGAGAACGCCGTCGACGCTCTCGGCGATGCCGAAGCTCTTGCGATTATCCGCATTGAGCGCCGATAGCGACAGGCCGAGCACGTCCTTCGCATCGCCGACCTCAGGCGCCGGCTGGGCCGGCTTGCCCTTGCCGTCAGGCATCGGCTGCGCCTGATCGCTGTCAGGCTGGTCCATGTCCTGGTTTTCCTGCGGATCCGGGTTGATCACGCCGCCGTTGCTGTCAGAGCTATCCGCCGCCGCCTGGTCGCTGTCTTCGAGACGGCCGAGCGTCACCTTGACGGTCTGCTCCTTGCCATCGCGCAGCACCACGACATCGACCGCCTTGCCCACGGGGCTTTCAGCCACCACGCGCGGCAGATCGCGCATTTCGTTGACGGCCTTGCCATCGAATTTCAGAATGACGTCGCCGGCCTTGATCGAACCGTCGTCGACAGGGCCGCCCTTGATGACACCAGCGACCAGAGCGCCCCTGGCGCTTGAAAGGCCGAGGCTGTCGGCCACGTCGTCGGTGACGGGCTGGATGCGCACGCCGAGCCAGCCGCGACGCGTCTCCCCGAATTCACGCAGCTGCTGCACGACGCCGGCAGCCAGTTCCGACGGCACCGAGAAGCCGATGCCGATCGAGCCGCCGCTCGGGGAAATGATCGCCGTGTTGATGCCGATAACCTCACCCTTCATGTTGAAGAGCGGGCCGCCGGAGTTGCCCTTGTTGATCGCCGCGTCCGTCTGGATGAAGTTGTCGTATGGGCCGGCATTGATATTGCGTCCGCGTCCCGAGATGATGCCGACGGTCACCGAACCGCCGAAGCCGAACGGGTTGCCGATCGCCATCACCCAGTCGCCGATGCGCATGCCGCTGGAATCGCCGAACTTGACGAACTTGAGCGGCGCCTTCGGCTCGACCTTCAGCACCGAGAGGTCGGTCTTGGTGTCGGTGCCGATCAGCTTGGCCTTGAGCTTGCTGCCGTCGGCGAAGTTCACCTCGATATCGTCGGCGCCTTCGATCACGTGGTTGTTGGTGACGATGAAGCCCTGCGGATCGATGACGAAGCCGGAGCCGAGCGAACTCACATTGTGGTTGCCGCCGGGCTTGCCCTTCTGCTTGTTGAAGAAGTCGTTGAAGAACTCCTGGAACGGCGATCCATCAGGCGCGCGCGGTGCCGGACCGGCACCCTCGTCGTCCTTGACGTTCTGCGATGTCGAGATGTTCACGACCGCGTCGAGCAGTCCTTCGGCGAGATCGGCAACCGACGCCGGGCCGTTGGTCGGCGGCGTGGTCTGTGCATGAACAACCCCGGCAAAGCCGACATTAGCCAGCATTGCTGCCCCGGCCAGAAGCGCGAGCGATCGTCTGAAGGTCGGGCGGATCGTGGGGGCCATCAAGCATCCTCATGTGTGTCAAAAACGCACTCTGATCATGAGCATAAGGCGTAATGATGGAGGGTGAAATCACCTTTTCGCGAAATCCCGTGCAATCTGCGTGGGGTGTCCGTGACATCAGGGAACCGCGGTGAAATCCCCATAAAATAAAGGGGCCGGCAAGATGCCGGCCCCGATAGGACTTCAGATGATCGCGATCAGTTCGCCGGTGCGGCCGGAACCGCAGGCAGGCTTGGTGCCGCCGACGGAACCTGGCCGGGCTGGCCGGTCGCGCTGTTGAAGTAGCGGAAGAAATCCGTGTCCGGCGAAAGCACCAGCGTCGTGTCCTGCGAGGACATGGCCGTGGTGTAGGCCGCCATCGAGCGGTAGAACTCGAAGAACGCGGGGTTCTTGTTGAACGCATCGGCGAAGAGCCTGCTGCGTTCCGCTTCGCCTTCACCGCGCAGGATTTCGGAATCACGCTGCGCTTCGGCGGTGATTTCGACAACCTGTCTATCGGCGATGGCGCGACGGCGCTGGCCTTCTTCGCCACCCTGCGCGCGCAGGAGTTCGGCTTCGGCAAGACGCTCGGCGCGCATGCGGTCATAGGTCTTCGGCGCGACTTCGCGCGTCAGGTCCGTACGGCGAATGCGCACGTCCTGGATGTTGAGGCCAAGTGCCTCGGCATCCTTGTGCAGGTCGTCGCGCACTTCGAGCATCATCGCCACGCGCTCTTCGGAAAGAGCGGCATCGAAATCACGCAGACCGTAGACGCGGCGCAGCGACGAATCGAGCTGCGTGCGAAGACGTGCTTCGGCGGATTCGCGATCGCCCGATACCGTTTCGCGGAAACGGCGAACGTCGCGGATGTCGTAGATCACGAAGGCATCGACATCGAATGTCGCACCGCCGCGAACCTGCACGCGGATGTTGTCGAGGTCGAAGCGAAGCGCCTGCTTCTCGACGATCTGGACGCGATCGGCATCCATGAAGGTGAACGGCAGCTTGAAGTAGATGCCGGGCTCGGTCTTCACCGACTGGATCTGACCGAAGCGGACGACGATCGCCTGCTCGCGCGCGTTGACCACGAAGATCGACGAATAGAGCGCCATGAGCACCACGGCGAAGACGACGAGAAAGATGGGAAGTTTATTCGACGTCATGGATCAACCTCCCTGCTGCGCCGGTTTGCCAATTTCGTTGAGCGGCAGATAGGGCACAACCCCCTGCTTCTCGTCGATGATGACCTTCTTGGAGTTCTTCAGCACCTGTTCCATGGTTTCCAGGAACAAACGCTTGCGGGTCACTTCGGGAGCCTTCGTGTATTCGTCGTTGACGGAACTGAAGCGCTGCGCCTCACCTTCCGCTTCCTTCACGACGCGATCCTTGTATGCGGCAGCCGCTTCGCGGATCTGCGCCGCGTCACCGCGAGCCTGACCGAGCTTCTGGTTGGCATACTGGTTCGCTTCCTCGACGAGACGCTGCTTGTCCTGGTCGGCACGCTGCACTTCTTCGAAGGCATCGGCGACTTCACGCGGCGGCGCGACGTCCTGGATGGTGATCGCATTGATCGAGATACCGCTCTTGTAGCGATCCATGGTGCCCTGCACGATGGCGGCCACTTCGGTTTCGATCGGCTGACGATTGTCGCGGAACGCGTCCTGTGCAGGACGACGGCCGACGACTTCGCGCATGGCGCTTTCGGCGACCTGCTGCAGCGTTTCGGCTGGGTTCTCGACGTTGAAGAGATAGGCCTTCGGATCCGTCACGGTGAAGAACACCGAGAACTGGACGTTGAGGATGTTCTGGTCACCCGACAGCATCAGGCCGTTCGACGAAGAAGACGACGTCGCGCCGATATTCTGCTGCTGAACCGTGACCTTGACGATTTCGACCGTTTCCATCGGCCACAGGTGGAAATGTAGGCCCGGTGCGGCCACTTCCTGCTTCGGATTACCGAAACGCAGTTCCACGCCACGCTCGTCCGGCTGGACGATGTAAATGCACTGGAAAAGCCAGAAAGCCACAATGACAGCCGCGACGATCAAGAGAACGCCGGTGTTGAACCCGCCGGGCACGACGCCGCGCAGCCGGTCCTGACCACGACGGATCATGTCTTCCAGATCGGGCGGTCCGCCCTTTCCGCCGCCGCCACCGCCGCGTGGACGGTTCGGCCCCTGCCCCCATGGTCCCTGATTATTTCCTCCACCGCCGCCGCCGCCCCAAGGGCCGCCGCCGCCATTCTGATTGCTCCAGGGCATCAAAACCTCGTTGTTCGTTACACTCTGCGATCGCTTAACCCACGGGGGCGACGGATATTCGCGTTCGAAACCGTTATAGGTATCGCTGCATCGGCTTTCAACGCAGCATGAGGAACTTGGCAATGTTTATTGGAAAATAGTTTCTTTTCGCCGCTCAGCGCCTGTCATAAACGACATAGCGGGTGGCGTAGCTGTCCTTCTCGCCCGCTGGCACGCTAAGCGTCTCGCCGGCACGCCAGATGGCGGGATCGATCGCGGGAAACGACGTATCGCCGTCCACATCGGTCTCCACATGCGTAACGCACAGACGATCGGCGATATCGATCGCGTTAGCGTAGATCTGCCCCCCGCCGATAATGCAGATTTCGTCCACGCCGGTTTCCACCGCCAGCCTCTCGGCCAGCGTCACCGCCTCGTCGAGCGAGCCGACGGTGCTGACATCAGGATGATCGATGACCGTCGAACGCGAGATAACAACGTTCTGCCGTCCCGGCAGCGGGCGACCGATCGAATCATAGGTCTTGCGTCCCATGATCACGGGTTTGCCAGTTGTCAGCGCCTTGAACCGCTTCAGATCGGTCGAGAGCCGCCACGGCATGTCACCGTCACGGCCGATGATGCCGTTGCGCGCAGCAGCAACCACGATCGTCTTGCGGATATCGGACATGAGACCCCTCAATCAGACCGCGATCGGCGCCTTGATGCTGGCATCGGCCTCGTAGCCGACCAGCTCGAAATCCTCATAGGTGAAGCCGAAAATGTCCTTCACCTCGGGATTGATGCGCATGAACGGCATCGGCTTGGGCTTGCGCGTCAGCTGCAGCTTCGCCTGCTCGAAATGGTTATGGTAGATGTGCGTGTCGCCGAGCGTGTGCACGAAGTCGCCGAGCTTCAGACCGGTCACCTGCGCGATCATCATCGTCAGCAGCGCGTAGGACGCGATATTGAACGGTTTTCCACGATTCATGATTTTACCCTTAAACGCTATTATCACGTTTTGTTACCTCTCCGAGTACAAGCTTATTTCGACTATGTCCAATCACTACACGGCGAAATAAGCTTGTACGTACTCGGCCTTTCCTCGACGAATGTCGCTTTTCCCCGGCCGTAGGTCCGGGGCTTATGGAGCGTTCTTCAACTTGGAGGCCATGTTGGGTGGCACTTCGGCAACGCCGCTTTTCCCGGCCGTAGGTCCGGGCTTTTACCCCCTGCCGCAGGGTTGACGCCGTCGCTCAATGTTTTCATCCTGCCAATCGTGTCGAAGCGCAAGATGCCTCGTTCGCGTGCAAGGGAGAGAATCGTTGACGACTGCCTTCCAAGATGTCGGAGACAAAGACGATCAGGTCCACCGGATAGATTCCGGAAGATGGCAGGACAGGACGTTCCCCCGCGATGGATGGCGCTTTTCAACCTTCAAGGACCTGGGCAGTGAAGATGCGATTTGCGAGATGTGCCAGCACGCGAGGGTTCGGTATGCTCACGTGCTGGTCCACCAGATTTTTCCTGACGGCATCCTCGTAGGGTTGAAGTGCGCTGAAGCTCTACAGAAAGATGACTATTACGGCCCCGAGAAACGCGAACGGGAATACCGAACCGACCTGCGGATAAGAAATGACTGGCCCAAAAGAGAGTGGAAAACCTCCCGAATTGGCAATCCATTCATCAATTCTCGAGGGTTCAATATCTCGATCTGGAGGAAAGGTTCAGGCTTCGGGGTAACGGTTCGGCTGGAAAACCGGTTTGACGACGAGTTTGTCAGGAACGACCCCAGAATGTACACCACCATTGAGGAAGCTAAACTCGGCGCATTGGAGCGTCTCTTAGAGGCGCGCGCAGAGCTTCGCAAACAAGGTTAGGCCACCCAACAGGCATCAACCCGTCTACGCTACCGGCATCACTCAGTCGCCGGCCCTAGAACGGCCCAACGGACACCGACACCATAGTAGCGTCCCGTCCGAACGTCGCCCGTACCCATGAATTCAATGCCGTTCTCATTGTAGTAGGCGCGCAAACGTTGATACGCTTCGCCGGAGTATTCGGTTCCTGCTTCAAGCGCAGCCAAATCCTTGAGTGAAATGTCCGACTTGCTGGCAACCTCGGCTCTGCTCGCACCAAGGAGGCTCCTTGCCGCTACGAACGCCGTGCCGTTCGGCTCTGCATGATATTTTGACGCCTCGCTTTGAGAAGGCGGGAAAGTCTCGGGACGTCTCCAACATACACCTGCGGCGTTGATGGTCCCCGTATCGATATCAATTATGCCGACAAACTGCAGCCCCTGTTCCTCGTAGAAGCTGCGCATCTTCGAAACCGTAGGAAACGGGGCCGACGCGTCATTTTCGGCAGCAGAAATGCTCTGCCGGGTAACTTGAATGTTTTTCGATAGCTCCTGCTGCGACAACCGCGACAAGGCGCGGGCCGCCCGTAGTGCATCGGGAGGAGCGTAAGACTTCATGAATTCGAAGAACCGGTGGAAAACGGGAATGTCAAATGGCGTCTTTCATTTGACAATGACGCGCACATTTGGAATTAAATGTAAAAATATCTCCGACATTTGATTCCGAGGGTAGTTCACATGACCGAGTCAGTTCCAGAATGGTTGGGAAGGCCGCATCCTTCGTTAGTTCAGAAGCTGCGTTTGCTCGCCGACGATCTTGCGGATATCGAGAACTGCATCGGAGCGAATTCGCCAAGCGCGGCGTTCAACACCTGGACTTTAGGAAAGAGGGTCGTCCCATGCCTCGTCGGCCGTGCACTGGGGCACCCGGCGATCACTGATGGCAAAGCTGCATTTTCCAGTGAACTATTCTACTTCGACCCGGACCGCGGAATTGCCCGGACAATGAGCCGTTGGTACCGCCTTGGGACGCGCGTCGAACCCGAATACTGGGGCGAGCGCCTCAGAGCAAATTCGATCCTCTTGGAGGATACGCTGTGATGGAGGATTGGCTTCGTCCCGACGACGACAAATTACTTAGCGACCGCGTTGGAAAGCCGCTAGTTCCTTGGAAGGCGAATGAACCTGCCGTCGGCGCGCTCATGACGATCCCAGTGTTTATGGCGTTTTGCGGTCTGGCGGCAGCACTCCGGCCCTGGAACCGGATTGGCTCCAAGTTTATTGTGACCGTCTGTCTGCCAGATGAATTCTCACCGGAATCGTATGTCCGCGCCGCTCGTATCTTTCTCGACCGTGTGGCGAACAAGCTCGGTGCCCGGCTCATCGTGAACGTGTGGGGCAGAACTCAGTCGTACCGTGACCAGCAAGAAGCATTGGACAACGATCGATCTATTTTCATCAAGGAGCCATTCAAGGACCTTGATGACGATGCCAAGCTGTTTGCGGACGCGGTCGTAAATGTTCCCGTACGATCCAGACGCCATGCGGAAGCCGCACTCCGGCGAAGTGGATTACCGATAATCGAAGAACACGTCGAACTTCTGCTGTCTGAACCGTGGTCTCGTCTCGACAAAGCATTCCAAGACCGTCGCTCGCCCTTGGTTTCGTTTCAGAGACTAAAGCAATTGCCCCGTTCCGACACGCCGTCGACGGACTTGGAAATTGAAGACGCCGGGCCAACGCTTGCCCAGCTCCATGGTTTCGGCGCAGCCGCCGATTGGGGTCTCGATCTTGCTGTCGATCTTGCCGATTACAAAGCTGGCAAGATCAAATGGGATGAAGTCGACCCCGGCGTTCTGCTGTCGGGCCCGCCCGGCACTGGTAAGACAATGTTCGCCAACGCGCTCGCCAGCACTTGCAAGGTCCCTCTTATCTATGGCTCCCCCGCTGCCTGGCAGGAGGCAGGCTCATTGGACTCTCACCTCAAGGCGATGCGCCAGTCGTTCAACGAGGCTAAGGCGGTCGCGCCTTCGATATTGTTTGTCGATGAAGTTGATACTGTGGGCAACAGAGGTACAAAGGATGGCAACCAGCTGTACGCAAGGGCCGTCATCACAGCTTTTCTGGAGCTACTGGATGGCTTCGATCGCCGATCCGGCGTGGTCGTCGTTGCCGCCTGCAACCATCCCCAGCACCTTGATCCAGCTATCAGGCGCGCCGGACGGTTGGATCGCCATTTAGTTATCCCTCCTCTCGACGGTGCATCCAGACTGTCTATTCTGAAGCATTACTGCCAAGTCGATCTCGATCACGCTCATGCAGAAGAGTTCGATCTCGCAAGTTCCGGTCTTTCGGGAGCCGATATCAGACGGATCACGCGTGACGCGAAACGAACTGCTCGTCGTCGCGATGAATCGCTGACGTCAGCCCACATTCTCGAGCACTTGCCGCCCGTAATCGCTCTCCCGGATGATTACATCCGTGCCATCGCCGTCCATGAAGCCGGTCACGCGGTTGTGGCGGCCACTATTGGTTTTCCCGTAAACGACATCCGGCTGTCCAGTCACAAGATCGAAGGTGAACAAGGCAGTACCTTGGGTGAAGTCTCATATAGTCATTCCGCATTCGCCCGAAGAACGCGCGCTTTCTACCTGGACCAGATGTGCGTCTGCCTTGGCGGCGCAGCCGCGGAAACCGCGGTGTTCGGATGCTTCTCGGACTTCTCGGCAGGCTCGGACGCATCCGACCTAAACATCGTCACCCACCTTGCGACGATCGTCGAAGGGGCGATGGGCATGGGAAACACGTTGATTGTCGAGGACCAGACTCCCGGTCGTCTCGAAAGGCTTCGCGACTACGATCCGGAGCTCAGGCAGAATATCGATGCAGCGATCACCGCCTCATTCGACAGGGCAAAATCAATTATTTCAGAGAACCGTGCGGCTCTTGACGAGATCGTCGGAAAGCTGGTGGAAAAACGGTCGTTACCGGGTCGTAACGTCTCCGAAATCCTTGAATGGCACCGAAGACCAAAAGTTAGTCTTAGTAAGCCGCCACGCCAAATAGCCATTTGAACGATAGCGTCGTTGATACCCGCCGGTCCCTCGCCGCGGAGTGACCCAGTGATTGACGGCATCAATACCGGAAACATCGGAAAGTGAAGCTAAACAATGAAATTGTGGATAGCGTCCGACCTCCATCTCGAATTCGGTAAGCCCTTTGAGCACACCTTGCTACCCGGCGATGCCGATGTGTTCGTCTGCGCCGGCGATGTAACGACAAAAGGCGTGCTGCCGACCATCCAATGGTTTGCCGAAACCATCGCACGCCACATACCCGTAGTCTTCGTTGCCGGAAATCATGAGTTCTACTCGGCGTCCCTTGAGGATGGCATTCGAGATGGACGCGAATTCGCCGCTCAGTATCCGAATATCCATTTTCTGGAAAACCAATCGGTTGATATCGGCGAAGTGCGTTTTATCGGCTGCACCTTGTGGACCGACTTCCGGCTCGGAGGGCGCGATCCAACTTTTGCAATGGAAGACGTGGCGAAGGGAATGAATGACTACCGGCGGATCAAATACCAGAAGCGGCCATTCAAGAAACTCAAACCGATCCACACATTGCGCAAGCATCAAGAGAGCAAGGCGTTCATCGCTGCCGAACTTGCAGCCTGCACCGACAAGACCGCCGTCGTTGTAACGCATCACGCGCCATCCATTCGTTCCGTTTCCAGCTGGCACCTGAACGACCCTGTTGTTTCGGCGTATGCCTCCCACCTTGAGCCACTGATCCTGGACACTCAGCCAAAACTCTGGGTTCATGGCCATGTTCACCATCACAACGAGTACCGGATCGGTGAAACTCTCGTCCTGTCGAACCCGCGCGGATATCCCGGCGAAAAAACGGGCTTCGACCCGGAGCTCGTCGTCGAGGTTTAGTCCTGCTCGGACAGCGGCTGGCGGCCGCGAATAGGCCTACGAATGGAGGGGCGGCAGCCATTCGACGTTGAGACCTCAAAGAGAAGGCGATTTAGATGGTGAGCAAGAGCCCCAAAGGGTCGGACAACGGCAAGGTCAAAAGCGGCGAAAGTCTTTCGTTCGGTTCCGCGTTAGACGACTTGGGCATTGAACCACTTGAACGAAGGAGCGTTGGGCGAGCGGGAATTCTCGACAACATCGCCGACGCGCCTCACCCTCAACCGCGCGCCGTCCATTACCATACGCTGTCAGACACCATTGTCGTCGAATTCGTAAATGACGCTGTGTTTACAGTGCCCGCGCAGGTGGTGAGAGACTTTATTAATGTCACTCAAAATGAAATCGCCGATGTAAAGCTGCAAGGTGACATGCACCTACACTGGAGAAATCGCGGCGTAAGCCTTGAGATTGCAGTGCTTATGAGCGGGAACTTCGGGCACTCACACTTTAAGGGCTCCGCAGAAACCGCCATCGAGCTTGGCGGTGAGCTGGAGCCATCAGTGCCGCTGTGGGTTGCTCCGGTCATTGAATTCCTTTCTGACAACTTGCCGGGCAGCAGCAAGACCCGTTGGCATCATGATTTTCTGACGCCCTATCAAGTCGCTTGCGAGACGCTCGTAGCGCTGGGCCATGCCGATGAAGCGGTCGACGGCGCGATACCGCGCATCAATCCATCGCTGCCGGCAATCCTGCCGCGGCTGGACGACGTTGCAGTGGCGATCCTATATCTAGCCAGACAATCCGGGTTGATCGTGTTCCTACCACCGACCGAGGACGAGCAAGCCCGTCCCCCGGACGACACTTTTGAGAGCCTACATCATTCCGAAGGCGCGAAACGAGCCGCGCGAGCTCATCCAAAAATCGTGAACATCCTTCGATTGCTCGGGATGGTCCACAACTACGATTGGACCGAGGCTGCGGAAACAGTGCTATGGCGAGAGAATCCTCCGGAATGGGCCATTGACTTCACGAATGACCCCCGCTTCCTGCGCGCGGTAGACGATGCATGCGATCACATACCGGATGGCATCCGATACGCCATAGACCAGTTCTCCCAGATCACGGAAGCTGACATTGAGGTCTATACGTCAGCGAAGTCCACCCAAGATGACCAGACAAAGTCCGTGTTTCGCTTGCCGCCGCAAACGCGTGAACAGGCGATCGACACTATACTCTGGATTAGAAGGTTCGACTTCGATGAATTGTTCTACAAGTTCTGGCGCATCGACGTCGGCTGGTTACCTCCGGAAGAGGCACCAAGGGCACTGGAAATTTTCAACGACCCTCTCGCCATAGCGGTCAGGAAGCTTGTTGCCGCCCAGCTCTACCCGCACTTACCGCATCTGGCAAATTGATGAGTTCTGGCGCAGTATTCCGTCGCCCCTCAAGGTTTTCAAACAGAATGCGTGCTAGACGCGTTCGATCGATCCTTAGTTCGTTCAGGGATGGCGGATGCCGGTTGTAGCGGGCATATGGTCCAAGATAGATCACTGCAGCGTCGACGTACTCATCGGCATCGTCGAGAGCTCACCACGAGATAGTATTACGGCGCGAGCAATCGTCTCGAGAGTGATGGCAGAGTCGAAAATATTTCCGCTTGCTGCTATGCACCGGAGCAGAATCAACGGACGTCCATTGCGTGCCAACTACACGTGGGTGGGCTCCTTCCCTTGGTTCGGAAGCGCGGAACCATGCAACCTGGCGGAAAGATCGACGGCGACGAGAGCCCGAAGGTTTGCTGCTTTGCGAGGGAACTTCGGGAAGAGCTAGACCTCGAAGTCGATCTGAGATCAGTCATCTCGATGGGGCAGTTCGAGGCCAACGCAGCGAATGAACCGGGTCATCTCGTTCATGCCGACCTTCACGTAGTGACCGAGCCGACTTCCATTCGAACGCCGAGATCGAAGAGGTTCGGTGGATGCCGGCGCATGCACCTGGCTCTATCGATCTCGCTTCGTTGACATCGGATGATATCCCTCTTGAATTGTGCAGGCGGTTCATCGGCGCGGCCCACTAATCAGCCCCTCAGCCTTTGTCCGCACCCGGTGCGCGCCGGTCTGGGTTTGAAATCTCGATGTGTACTTCGCGCACCAACGTGGGCATGGCTCCCGGCATAGCCGTTCGCGTATATCTGACGACAAGTACTGCCGGTTGCCCAGTGGATAGAGATAGCCCTTGCGCCGAACGACGAAGGCGTCGTGGATTACACGGCATTCCTCCCCATGCATCATGTCATCCCTAAGTTGTTCAGCCACAAATGGCTTGGCAAAACTAAGAAATTAAATACGCCTGTCTGCCGTTCAACGACCCCATGTCTTGATTTTCACATCGCGGCGTCCGCATTCTGCAGTTGAAATAACTTAACTGATTCGCACAATATCAGGTGGTAAACATCATGTTTGACGGAATTCAGTACTTCCCCGCGTTGAGTACCCGCGCACATGAGCAACTAGCCTACGCAAAATGCTCGGCCGATGTGAAGGATAAGATGGTCCCGATCGTCACGCTCACGAGATATGGCAACGAAGAAACGCTCGAGGAAACGGCCACGATATTGTTGAGCGACTTGGACGGACGAGCTGCTATCGTTGACTTCGATCCCGTTCCGCGACCGACAACTTCCAAGGAAGAGGCGGCCGAGCGCCGCCGCCGCAAGCAGGAAGCAAAAGCCAAACTCGGTCAGCCTCCATCGCGCGAGCGCTCTGAAAAAGAACTCGCAAGCGATGAGGAGCGCCGCAGGAAGGCCACAGCGTTTGTTGGAGATATCGGCAAACTCACTGATCCGATCAATGGTCCTCTTCGCTGGGTCGACATGATGTCCGAATTCCCAGACCTCGTTCCGGTGCTTCGCCATGACAACCCACGTCTGATAGGGCCGCAGCTCGACATTGTGGCTCGGAAAGGTACGGCGAGTGCCTTGAGGTTGAACCCACGGGAGCTCTCCGCGTCAGTCGCCATTAAAGAGAACATCAGAGTAATCCGAGACCACCTGAACACCCTTATGGTGATCGTTGACCTCCAGAACATTCGCGGCGACTACACGACCTCGCTGGAAGCGGCAAAGTCATTCCTCGCACAGTTATATGAAGGCCTCGACAACGAGGCCGAGAAACTCGACCTAGTGCTCCTGTCCAACAGCTTCCCGACGTCGAAGAACTCTTTGCGCGATATGCCGAGGACACTGTCGATGGACGAGGTGAAACTCTTCAAAGAGATTTCCGGCACCTTTCCTGTCAGATACGGTGACTACATGTCCGTTGCCCCTCGTCGAGGGAGCAGCAAGGGTGGCGGAAACGGCTGGTTCCCGCATGTCGATCTCGTGGAGAAGACCGCCTGGCAGATTTGCCTCTACGAGGACAACAGCGACGAGATGAGATACATCGATGCATCGACCGACACGGCGGAAGGCCCGTACTGGTCGCGCCGCGCACCCTCATGGGGAACGGAAATCATCGAAACCATATCGGTAGAGAAGGCCTTGAAGATTCAAGGCAAGCAATTCACCACGCCAACCAGCTGGATTTCTGTCAGGGCGAACCAGCACCTGACGCAAATGGCGATGAGCAGATAATTGCATTGCGCCCGAAGGCTCGGTCCGGAAACTCGGCACCGAGCCTCGCGCGTAACTTCAGTACTCGCTTCGTAAACTCTGAAATGTCGTCTTTGGACAGTCGATCAATCGAGTGACGAACCAAATCAGCATAGCGGGCTGATCGAACTCCCCGATCAATACCGTGGGCATGCAGCATCGCGACGATCTCGTCCCGCTCGAGCACCTCGACCAATGCGCGGCTCTCGCGGGAGATATTCAGTCGTCCCCGCCGCCTGAGTGTGAGGCCCAGTTGCCCTTTAGACGAGAACGACGGCACCATAACAGACCACCAGTCAGGGATGATCGTGATGGCTTTGTCACAGTGCCGTTCGCCGACGACAAGCGTCATGCGGTCTGCAACGCGTCCGAACATCTCCGCCTGTCGGGGCAGCCGCTCGAGCGTATCTTTGTCGCTTTTGATCTCGTAACCTTCAATGCGGCCATTGACGACGGCGACGTCCATTCGGGAGCTGCCGCGCGACACCTTGAGCTCGTCCACGATCACCGCATCCTGATTTGCATGCGATATCGCAAGCCGAGCGCGGATCGCGCGACGGATCGTCAAGTCGTCTGTGACGAGGCGCTGCTCAGGTTTCATAGTTGCTCCAACGAACAATGCTCATCCGGCTTCGGGCACCGGTCAATAGCCGAACCTTCATCAATCGCCGGCTGCTGTAAGCGATGGATGGCTCGGTGCACAATCACGATCTGTTTCGAAAATGCCTACAAGGGGTTAACATTTGAGGCTGCTTGTGCAGAAAAAGCTGCATCAAACAATGGGAGAAGGCCATGCCTGTGATCTTGGCCACCAAAGACGAAGTCGAGACTTGGCTCTCCGCGCCGTGGGACGAAGCCAAAGCGTTGCAACGCCCCTGCCCGACGACCTCCTCAAAATCGAACCGGTGATGGATACTGTCATCTGAATTGGACCATTGCCGTGTCGCACACGAACATAACCGAGAAGGAGTTCCTCCAGTTTATCCAAAGCCATGAAGGCAGGTGGGAGCTTGACCGATGGCCGGCCGGTCGAAGTAGCCAGCACAACCCAGCGCCATCGGGACATCACCTCGAACACGCTCTCCTTGCTTCACACACTGTTGCGCGGCTCCTCATGCCGTCCAACAGCGATCCAAACTGGGGTCTCGACTAGGCAAGGGACGGTCCGATACCCAGATATCGTGGTTGACTGTGGGGCCCTCGATGACGACGCCTTAATGGCGACAGAGCCAACTATAATTATTGAGCTCGTCACACGTGCGGACCTCGAAAAACGGATGTTAGAATATGCGTCGACACCCGGAACCGCATGCGTTCTTCTAATTGACAGCGGATGCAAGCGGATGGTGCCCTGCGATCGCGACAGCGAGTGCTGGGTCGAGGAGCCGTATCACAATGTCGACGACGTCATCAAACTGCCCATCGTCGACGTTGAACTTGCGCTGAGGGACGTTTATTTCGGAATCCAGTTTCGAGAAGCTGGTCCTGCGATGTCGAACATCCACCGAGCAATGGACGCGAAAACCGCTCTGAAACCTTTAGTGAGTATTTTGCCTCATCAAACTGAGGATCACCTATGGCTGACACATCGATCGAATGGACTGACGCTACCTGGAATCCGGTAGCTGGGTGCTCGATCATGAGCGCGGGCTGCACCAACTGTTATGCAATGCGCATGGCGGCCCGGCTCGACGCCATGGGGCTGGACAAATATCGGGGTCTGACGAGAAAAACCGGCGGCCGTGCGAAGTGGACCGGAGAAATCCGCCTCGACGAAGCGGCATTGACGATTCCTGGGACCTGGTCGAAACCCCGGAACGTCTTCGTGAACTCGATGTCCGATCTGTTCCATCCCGACGTCCCTATCGAGTTCATCAGGCGCGTCTGGGACACCATGGCCCGGACCGATCGCCACACATATCAAATCCTAACGAAGCGACCGGATCGCATGCGTGAGGTGCTCAGGTACGGGTTTCATACATTGCCCAACGTGTGGCTCGGTACAAGCGTGGAAGACGGTCGAGTCCTCGATCGTCTCGATAACCTACGGATGATCCCCGCGGCTGTCCGGTTTGTGTCTTTTGAGCCTTTGATCGGCTCTGTCTCGGGCGGGTCATTGGCGGAAATTCACTGGGCGATCGTCGGCGGCGAGTCCGGGCCGAATGCCCGACCATTGTCGCCAGCTTGGGTAGACGAAATCTTCGACATGTGCGCGGAGACTGACACGGCCTTCTTTTTCAAGCAGTGGGGCGGCAAGAACAAGAAGGCCACAGGCAGAACATACCGCCATCAGACATGGGATGAGATGCCGCGTTTGAGTATGTGACCAGCAATTTCGGTCGCCAAACGAACCGCAGCCTTGTTTGGGTTCGAGATCGCGAAGAACAAGGAGGCCATGGGCGCACCTCCTGGATGATAGAGCCTCATTGGCTTGAGAACCCCGCCCTTGAATACACTTCGCAGTCGGTTCCCTACCCAATCCTCGATGCGGTTCACGTCGACCGATCGTCGCTCCTCAACGATGGTACCGCTAAACATATCGAACTGATGAGTAGTTGTCTCGTACCATTCGTCGCGCCAACTCGTTGTCCCGAAAACCCTGTTCAGAATGGCGACTTTGCTCGCGTCCAGCCGATCGGGGTCTTTTGGAGCGTTGCGGTACAATCCGGACAGGGGGAAGAAATACCAGCAATCAAGCGCTTCGGTTTCGGCGATTGCGACGACGGTCTCCCATGTCACTTCCATTCCATAAGGATCGAGAAAAACCACGCCGCGTTTTCGTTCGCGTTGCCAGTCGTACCGCTTGCAGACCCTTTGAACGGCTGCATTGGCATCGTCCTCGCGTACCATCGCCCTGACATTGGGGTACTCCAAGAGCACCTTTCTCAGAGCAGAGGCACGTTCGGCGTCCTTCTCGACCAACATAACATGGTGAAACGAAGGGTCCGTTTCCAAAGCGATCCTGGCACTGCCCTGTGTCGTCACCTCGACGGTTGTCTCGTCGCCCTGCCCCATGAAAGGTAGGACAGCCCTGGTTTCTGTCCGACTACCGGTTCCCGCAAATGCATCGATATACATCCGCGCGAAGCCCTTGTTCTTCAACGCGATAGAGTATTCGTTGAGATACTGCCGGAGACAGTTCAACTTTCTCTCGGTTTCAGAGCTTCCAAAGTAATGCCGCTCGTCCAAGTTTCCCCGCCCACAAAATCGCGCATACCAATAGAAAGCAGTTTCTTTACCAGCGGGAGACAGTCAAGAGGATCGCGAAGCCAATGCCCGGCTACGTGGAAGAAACGAGCGATGCTAACAAAAATAATTCAAGACTTCACAAAACGATGGCACGGCGTCTTGAGGAACGATGACAACCACCGACGCGTTACTGAGTCGGTCGGGTGTAAGCGATATTGGAGCGGTGCTTTCCTCAACCCTCGACAATCCGAGGTCGCGCCCAGCCTCTGAGCTGTGACGCAGGATTAGAATCCCTTCATCGAACGCCAATCCCTCCCCACATTGCCTCGCGATAGACCACCGACGGGCTGTCGCTTATGTAGTTGTCTTACGCGCCGTCCGATGATGCGCTGTCCCATGTCTTGACAGAGCCGTGTCGAATGCCGGCGATATGGACGTCGGAGGCCCCTTCTTCGGTTGCAGTTCGCAGACCGGAACAGATTTTCCGTGCCCTCACTTTCTCGGGCCAGCTCTGAGCGCAAATCACCATCGTCCGATCGAATTGCAGGTCCGACCATAAATCCGGTCTTGGACACCGAGCTGAAGACTTGGACTGGACTGACTCCACCTTCCCGAATTCCGCAAAACTGTTTCCCTTTCCGGCATCTTTTTCCCACAAACTACCACTGCCATAAATATTGCGCGGAAAACGGAGGAGGAAAACCGTGATTAAATCCCTTAAAATGACTCTTGCGACCACCATTTGCCTGTCGGCTCTCGCCGCCAGCAATCCGTCCTATGCAGAGGAAATGAAGCTCGGCCTCTCGATGCCGACGCTTAACACGCCATTCTTTACGGTTCTGGTGAATGCCGCGACGGAACAGGCGAAGTCGGGCGGCGGCTCGGTCGTACAGACGACGAATGCCAATCGTGACGCCAGCCAGCAGGTCACCGACTTCCGCAACCTCATCAACGCCGGAGCGAACACCATCCTCGCAGGCGTCGTAGACCGCGCGGCAATCAAGCCGGCCCTCGACTATGCAAAGAGCAAGAATGTTCCTGTCGTCATCGTCGACGACAAGCCCGCAGCCGGCGACGTATACGCCGTAGTGCGCGCAGACAATCTGGCCATGGGTGCGCGCGCCGCTGAAGCGCTTGCTGCTGCAATGCCTGAGAAAAACGCCACCGTTCTTCACATTACGGGTGGATTGACCACGACCAACGGCCGTGACCGGAAGAACGGCTTCGATGAAGCATTCAAGAAGGCATCGACCGGCAAGGTGATCGAGCAGACCGCCAACTGGGAAGGCCCTCAGGCCGCAAACGTGGCCTCGACGGTCATGAGCGGTAACTCCGACATCGCAGGTATCTACCTGGCTACTGACACCCTATACTACGACCCGGTCTCGGCTGCACTCAAGTCGCGCGGCCGTCTCGTACCAGTTGGCGAGAAAGGTCACATTGCCATCGTCGCGATTGACGGCGGTTCGAGCGCACTCAAGGCCATTCGCGACGGCTTCCTGGATGCAACCGTTTCGCAGCCGGTCACTGATTATGCGAAGTACGGCGTAACCTACCTTCAGGCCGCCCTCGACGGCAAGGAAATGAAGGAAGGCGCAACGGATCACGGCAGCACTGTCGTCGAGGACGGCAAGTACTTCGTCGACAATCTGCAGTCCCCGGTCGTGACGAAAACGAACGTGGACGACACGAGCCTCTGGGGCAACGCGAAGTAACCATGAGTATTCGCCCCGAGATACCGCAGGGCCTAGACAGCCCGTCCGACCAGCTCGTTTCCATCGATAGCGCTGTAAAGCGTTTCGGCGGCACCGTCGCTTTGAACGGGTTGTCGATCACGATCAAGCGAGGCGAGTCTCACGCCTTGATTGGACGCAACGGCGCAGGAAAGTCCACACTCGTTTCGGTCCTCACCGGTTTGAGGACCATCGATTCAGGAACCTTTCTGCTGAACGGCCAGGCCCCTCCAGCCTTGAGCGACCGTGTCGCTTGGGGCAAAGCGGTGGCCTGCGTTTACCAGCACCGAACCCTCGTCCCCGACCTCACGGTCGCGGAGAACCTGTATCTCGGGCGATACCAGGGTAAACAGATGATCTCGTGGCGCGGTCTTAACCGCGAGGCTGCGGCCGCGCTCGAGAGCTGGAACATCCCGATCCTGCCGACGACCCCGGTCAGAGACCTTGGCGTTGGCGAAGCCCAGATGGTCGAGATCGCGCGCGCGCTTAGCCAGGGATCGCGTTTCGTTATTCTGGACGAACCGACGGCTCAGCTTATCGCGAGCGAGATCGATCAGTTGATCTCCCGCGTGAACGAGTTGAGAGAAAAAGGTGTCACCTTCCTTTTCATCTCACACCATCTCGACGAGGTGCCTCGCGTCTGCGACGCAGTGACGGTGCTGCGCAACGGCCGGGACGTGATGCATGGGGACGCCCACAAACTGACAACGTCGCAGATCGTGTCGGCAATGGTCGGCGACGAAGCTACCGGCAAGGCGCTGACCGCGACCGAAAAGGTATCACGGCCTGCCCTCGCCCCCGACACTAAGGTTGTTCTGAAAGCCAATCTCAAACTCGACGCTTGCGAAGACGCCTTTGACCTATCGCTCAAGGAAGGGGAAGTTGTCGGGTTTGCCGGTCACAACGGTTCCGGCACTCGACAAATCGCGCTCGCGCTTGCTGGCCACTATTCGAAGTGGTCGGGCGAATTCGTGCTGAACGGGCAGAAGGTCCAGAAGCCTTGGACGCCGCCCAAGGCGGTAAAGAGTGGTGTCGCCCTTCTGCCGGAGGATCGCATCAAGACCGGATTGGTAGGCGGGATGTCCATTGAGGACAACATGACCATGCCGAGCCTGAAGGCATTCACGAAGGGCCTGCTCATTGACCGAAAGGCGCGCAGGCAGTTCGCCGAGGAAAACAAAAAAGACCTCGGCGTTGTTTGCCATACGGTCAAACAAGCCGTCGGCGAACTCAGCGGTGGCAACCAACAAAAGGTTCTTTTGGGCTCTGCTCTGAGCACGAACCCAAGTGTGTTGATCCTGTTGCATCCGACGGCCGGTGTCGACATCGCGTCGAAGGCCACCATTCTCGATATTGTCGAGCAGAGACGCCGCCAGGGATTGGCGGTCATCCTTGTCAGCGACGAACCAGAAGAGCTCGCTTTCTGCGACCGTGTACAGGTTTGGGTTCGCGGCAAGAAAGTAGTCGAACGTGGCGGAATGAACGAGCAAGAGCTCGTGTCGGCCAT
Organism: Hyphomicrobiales bacterium; assembly: GCA_900465665.1. Taxonomy (GTDB): domain Bacteria; phylum Pseudomonadota; class Alphaproteobacteria; order Rhizobiales; family Rhizobiaceae; genus Rhizobium. The sequence continues at coordinate 36,857 of UBJO01000021.1, read as the reverse complement.
GGAAGGCTTTGATACATCTGCGGAGGAAAAATGACCCACACCCCAACAACGAGCGCCGCCGGAACGAATGTCCGTTCCCGCCGCCTGCTCAGTGATCTCTTTCAACCTGAATGGGCAATCCTGCCCGTTCTTGTCGTGGTTATGATCGTCGGCACGCTGCTCAACAGTGCCTTCCTATCCTACGACAATTTCTACGGCGTCGTTCAGCAGGCGAGCGAGCTCGGCATACTGACGATGGGGCTGACCTTGGTTCTAATCGCCGGCAAGTTCGACCTTTCCCTTGAATCCACATTCGGCCTAGCGCCGATGGTTGGCGTATACTGCCTTCTTGACGCTGGCGGTTCCGGCTTGAATATCGCCAACTCCCCCATTCTCGCATTGCTCGTCATTTTCGCCGTAGGCGGAGTGATCGGTGCGTTCAACGGCGTGCTGGTAATTTACCTGAGGTTCAACGCGTTCATCGCGACGCTTGCGACATTGATCCTGCTGCGTGGCATTAGCTTGGGCTTGACGAGGGGCGAGACGCTTTCGGACCTTCCGGTTCTTCTGACCTTCGCAGGTGACTCCACCGTGGCCGGCGTCCCTGTTTCATTCCTGGTCGCCCTCGCCTTGCTTGCCATCCTGACCGTCTTCATGTCACGCCACCGCATTGGCCGCATGCTCTATGCCGTTGGCGGCAACCAGCAAGCGGCCCGGGTCGCAGGTATCCCTGTCGAGCGTGTCTTGATGGGCGTGTTCGTTGCTGCGGGTGTGCTTGCGGCCCTCGCAGGCCTGCTGCAGGCTGGTCGCATTGCTTCGATCCCGTCGTCCCTTGGCCAGAACCTCATTTTCAATGCTTTCGCAGCGGCGGTTCTTGGTGGCGTCAGCCTCAATGGCGGTCGTGGTACGATCGCTGGCGCGTGCGGAGGCGTTCTCCTGCTGGTTCTCATCCAGGATGTGCTGGTCCTGTCGCAGGTGCCCGCCTACTGGATCAACGCGACGACAGGCGGCATTATTCTCATTGCGCTGTACATCAGCAAACTGAGCGGAGCCGACAGGGGGAATTGATCTCTCTGCTCGACGAGCCAAGCTCAAAATGGCGGCCCAGATGGCCGCCATTTCCATTTTTGAGCCTACATTGGCCGCGCGACGATCCCGGCGTTATTCCACCGGGGCAACGCTGCCAACAAGGTCAATTCGGTCATATTTGAAATGGCGACGACGGTCGGTCAGATGTTGAAATTATCCTGGCGGGATCAACAACTCGTACCGCGCTTTCGCTCGGAGCCCGCAACCTATTTTACAACGCCAGGAGGATACCTTGAATCAGCAAACGACCGCGTCTGCCGTCGAGATCGACATCTCGCAAATCGAGAAAGACGTCTTCGACGTCAAGCAGACAATGCTCAATTACGTCTGGTCGCTGGATACCAGCGATTGGGAGCGCCTGAGAAAGGTCTTTTCTGATGACATCGTATTCCGGGCAAGCAACATGGGTCACTACGTCGGCGGTGATGCGCTGGTTCGCGAATTTCAAAACCGAACTGTTCGGACGCCGATCCGCAGGCATATGCTGGTATCTCCGTACGTGAAGGTCGACGGCGACACTGCGGTCTACACGTCCTACGTCATCAATGTGCGTGTCCGTCCCCAGGCTCCTGGCGGAGAATATTACTGGGGCAGCGGCTACTACAAGAACTCGTTCCGACGCAGGCAGGACGGCACGTGGGAAATGTATGACTTCAAATGGGAGCAGACCCTGCTGGAGGGAAACTTGATGCTTATCCCAGCCATGGGCCAGATGATTTACCTGCCCGTAATGGACGCCTACTCCCAAGCTCCCTGGGGCGGGCCTACCGCTGACGCAACCGAACGCGACGCTTTGTCGAACAGTCGACAAGTCGAGGACATGATGGTCGGCTTGACGCGCGCGGCGGACGCCGGGAATACGCAAAATGTAGGCGCGGCGTTGGTGGACGGCGTCGAACTAGTCATCAATGGCGGAACCTTAAATGGGCGCGCCAAAGCCGCCGCAACTCTGTCCCAGCGCGATGCAAAAAGTTGGCAGAATACGCTCCTCACAAACTCCCGCGTTTCCGTCGTAGGCAACTCGGCACGATATGGAGCCTACTATTACATCAACCAGCCGGCCGCGGACCCGGAGAAGCCAGCAAGACATTTCGGTGGTCTTCTGACGGCGGAACTCAGCCACTCTTCCGGCGGGTGGAAGGTGGCAAAGCTGACGTTCACCCAGATGTGGGACCGTGATGAGAAGGTTCTGGACGATCGCGCTGCTTCCGTCAAAGCGAGCGAGCGGGCACGCTGGGTGTTCGGTCTGGAGGACAGCCGAGAGCAGCAACGGGACGAAGAAGAGGTCATGGCTCTAATGTCCCGTTACACTTGGGCTTACGACACAAACGACATCGAGCTGATGCGAGACATCTTTCACGAGGACGTCGACAGTTCGTTCCATATGGGCGCGAGCAGGTGGAACATCGGCCGCGAGGCTATCCTCGAAATGAACAAGGCTGGGCGGCCGACTGTTCGCCACGCTCAGCACTACGTCTACAATCTCGACGTCAAAATCGGGCTCGACGGCGAGTCGTCATTCCTCCGTTGCTACTCGAATACGCGCCGCACCCACGACGATAGCGGCCTTATAGAAATGGCTGGCGGACACTACGTCATGCATGCCCGGCGGTATGACGGTAAATGGAAGTTCGACATGTTCCGGTACACCCGAGCTCACGACCCGCATCTTTGAAACTAAAGAGGGTGCTCCGACTAAGTTGAAGCACCCTCTTTGCAATGCAACCAGCCTCGATGGTGATTCACCCGTCCTTGAGTCCTCCAGCGGAAAGACCGGCCACGATTTGCTTCTGGGCGACAATAGTCAGGATCAGGATCGGTAGCGTCACAAGCAGCGCCGACGCGGCGAGCGGCCCCCAGGACACCTGTTCGAAAGCGATCGAATTGTAGACGGCTGACGGAAGCGTCTTCGCATCCTTTCCGCCCAATACAACCGAGAAGATGAAGTTGTTCCAGGAAAAGATCGAGGCCAAAATGCCCGCGATGACAATGCCTGGCCGCGCCAACGGGACGGCAACATAGAGAAAGCTCTGCCATGGCGAGCAACCATCGACCAATGCCGCATCCTCGAGATCACCGGAGAGCCCCTCGAAGTAGCCGATCATGATCCAAACGATGATCGGGATCGTGATCACAAGATGAGCAACGATAAGCCCCGCCAAACTGCCTACCAAGCCGATCGACGAGAAAACTATGTAGAGCGGGATCAGATACGACAGCGCCGGCGTCATTCGAGCGACGAGGATGAGGACAGCCAACTTCGCCAACTTGGAGCGGGCAATCCCATAGCCGGCCGGCACACCGACGGCCAAACCGATTAAAACCGCTCCTCCAGTGACTATCAGCGAGTTGAGAAGGTAGCTGCCGAAATTGTTGTTCTCGAAGACGTACTGGAAATTGGTGAGTGTCGGCGGATTCGGGATGAACACAGGCGGGAACGCCATGTTGTTCACTTCGGTCTTGAGGGCCAACGACGACATCCAGAAGAAGAAGAACGCGGCGGGCGAAATGAAAACGGCGACCGCTCCCACGAACAAGGCTTTTCGCACAACGAATGATATCGTCTTCTTTTTCATTTTGCGTTCCACCTTGTAGTCTTGCGGATGTAGAGAAGGCCAAGGGATATCGCGACAATAATGGCGAAGAAGACCACCACGATGGCCGCCGCGTAGCCGATGTTGTAGAAGGCGAATGCCTGCATGTAGAGGAAAAGGTTGATGGTCTCGGAAGCGGTTCCCGGGCCTCCAGAACTGATCACGAAAATCGTGTCGAACGCTTTAAGGGCATCGACGATCCTGATAACGGCTGCCACAAGAATGTAGGGCCATAGAAGCGGAAAGGTAATGTGTCGAAACGTATGGAAGGCGTTCGCCCCGTCGATGCGAGCGGCCTCGTAAGGCTCCTGCGGTAGGCTGGCGAGACCGCCCAATACAATGAGCATGACGAGCGGCGTCCATTGCCAAACTTCAACGAGCACCAAGGTCGGGATGACAGTGTTTGGGTTAAATACCCATGCCTGGGCTGGGATACCCATCTGGACAAGGAGATAGTTCAATACGCCGAGCTGGGGATGGAACATCATCGTCCACACCAAGGCGATCGCGACCGGCGTCGCCATCATCGGCATGATGAATATGGTCCGAAAAAGCCCCCTGAGAGGAAACTCCCTTTCGAAAATCAGCGCGGCCGCGGTCCCCAGCACAATGGGGATAACTGTGGCAAGCGCTGTGAAGTAGAGGGTGTGCCACAGCGCCTGCTGGAAGCGCGGGTCCTTCGCGAGTAAACGGTAGTTCTCTACCCCCGCGAACGCCCAGCTTTCTCCCACCTTCCAAGAGCTGACCGACATAGCCAGCGTGAAAAGCCACGGGAACACAATGATCGCCGAGATCAGGACCACGGCCGGCAGCGCAAAGACCCAATAGCGCTGTCGACGGTCGATCTCCTTGCGTTTTCGGACCGCTGTCGTTGCTGACAGGCCCGGATTTGTCACGGTAGCCATTTACTTCTCGCTCGCTTCGAGGATCGGCTGGAAGGCTTCGGTCGCCGTCTTGAGTTCAGCCTCGACGTCAGCTCCGTTGATCATGTTGCTCAGAGCAATGCCAAAGGTGTCTCGAAACTCCGTGACAGGAATGACGTCCGGAAGGCTGGGACGGCCGATCTCCACGCACTTCGCCATCGTGTCGAAATATTCTCTCGGGAGATCGGACCCCGATATCGTATTGGGGTCCTTGAACGCGGAAATGCGGGCGGCGGAGCCTGAGCCGTTTTGAAGAAGGCGCACCTGGTTTGCCTTGTTCGCGTACCACTGCAGGAAGAGCCAAGCGGCTTCGCGCTTTTTGGATTCGCGTGCGATGCCGATGGCGGCGGAAAACAGGCCGGAAGCCGCACCTTTCGGACCAGGTGGGATTGTCATGTACCCCACTTTCCCCGCGATCTTGGACGTCGTCTTCGATTCCAATGGTCGAGCCCAAGCTGTGGAATCCAGCCACATGGCAGCGAAGCCCTGCGAAAAAGTGGTTTGACACTCGTTGAAATTGAAGCCTGAAACCCCGACCGGACCGTAGTCTTTGAGCAGGGTCTGATAGAGCTTTGCCGCCGCAATAGCCTCGGGCGAAGTGGTGTTGAGCTTGCCGTCTGCGCCGACCGCCTGCTCGCCCCAGCCGAACATGAAGTTGGTCCAAACGGGAACATTTGCGTTCTTGAGACCTCGGGCGACGAACCCAGCCACGCCGTTCGAAGGATCATGCAGCGCTGCCGCTGCAGTGGCGATCTCCTCCATCGACTTGGGCAGCGGGACGTTCTTTTTTTCGAACAGCTCTTTGTTGTAGTAGAGAAGGAAGTAGTCGAGCGTAAACGGCAGCGAATCCATCTGGCCGTCGCGCTGCGTCGAAGTCTCGATCGCGCCCGGAGCGAAGTCCGCAAAATCAAACTCTGGGGACGTCAACGCCGGATCGTTGATCATGGGCTTGAGGTCGGCAAACCATTTGCCTTTGGCTGCAAGCCGTTTCTGGACCATCAACGTTAATTCGGAGACGTCGAACGTCGGATTGCCCGATCCAAACTCGATCACGAGTTTCTGACGATGCTGCTGCTCAGGGATGATTTCCGGCGACACGGTTATACCGGTGAGGTCCGTAAACTCATTGAGGTTCGCCAGCAGCAGATCGTTGGCCGGCTTTTTGATGAAGAGGCCGTCGATCTTGGTGCCGGAGTATTTCTTCCAGTCGAACGCTTCTTGCGCGCCCGCTGGTCCGGCTAGCCCGATCCCTCCTGCCAACAGCGGAAGGCCAGCGATGCCTTTCAAAACGGTACGGCGACTGGTTGAATGAATGACCATTTCCATCCTCCTCGATGATTTTGATTTTGATCTGTGGATGCGATGCACACGGCAGAAGTTGCAATGCGTCTGCTAAAGCCTGCGCCCGGTGGACGGTTCGAATAGGTAGATTTGCGCCGGGTCGACACGCAGCTGCAAACGGGTGCCCGGCTTGTGAGCCCACTTCTGTCGGAAAACGCCGGTGATATCCTGGCCCCCAACTCGAAAAAGCACGTGTGTTTCCGACCCGGTCGGTTCAACGACCACGACGTCTGCCGGGAAGCCATTGTCGGAGACTTCCAGATGTTCAGGGCGAATGCCGACCTTCACGACGCCCGCATCAGCTGCGGCACCCACCGGAAGCGGTAGGACTGCGTTGCCGCCTGCCAGCTGAACGGCCGGCCTGTCTCCCAAGATGACCTCACCATCGAGAACACTCATGGATGGCGATCCGATGAATGTCGCCACGAAGAGATTTACGGGGTTCTCGTAGAGGTCGATCGGCGACCCGATCTGCTCGACACGACCATCCCTCATGACGACAATGCGATCGGCCATTGTCATCGCTTCGATCTGATCGTGGGTGACGTAGACCGTAGTGACCCCAAGCTTTTGATGGAGTTCCTTGATTTCCGCGCGCATCGCAACGCGAAGCTTGGCATCGAGATTGCTCAACGGCTCGTCGAACAGGAACACCTTGGGGTCACGAACGATCGCGCGGCCCATGGCCACGCGCTGGCGTTGGCCGCCGGACAGTTGCCGCGGATAACGGTCGAGCATTTTCTCCAGGCCGAGAATTGCTGCTGCGCGCCGGACCGTTTCCTCCCGAACCTGCTTGGGGAGGCCGCGGAGTTTCAGCGCGAACGACATGTTGTCGCCGAATGTGCGGGTAGAGCGCGTAGCTCTGGAACACCATGGCGATATCGCGTTCCTTTGGCTCGAGATCGTTGACGACAGTGTTTCCGATGAAGACGTCGCCATCGCTGATGGCCTCCAGGCCGGCAATCATCCTCAAAAGCGTCGACTTGCCACAGCCGGAAGGCCCAACGAGAACGACAAATTCGCCGTCCTTAATGTCCAGTGAGACTTGGTGGAGCACCTTGAGCGCACCATAGCTTTTCTGAACATTCTGCAGCTCCAACTTGGCCATATTTTCCCCTCTCGAAAGCACGCTCTTGTCTCCATTCGACAGATCGTCGCAACACTGAAAGACCGAGCGCTCCCGAAACCAGAGACGATCGGTCTCTCTGTTTCGTTTTCTAATTTACGTTGGAAAAATCCTGCCGACGCCCTCGAACCAAGTCGACCCGAACAATGTCCAAACTGAACAACTGCCATTTTGCCGGTACAAGTGGGCAACGTTAGACAGTTTGGCAGCAATCAAGACTGGGCACGACGAACGCCGCATCCGGAGATAGGACCTTCAATGCTCTACCTTGCGATCTGCAGAGACAGACCCGACGCCCTGCCACTTAGACTGGAGACGCGACCCAAACATCTTGAGTTCCTGGAGAATCTGAAAGCGAAGGGTATCGTGAAGATGGCGGGTCCCTATCTCGACGACGACGGGAAGCCCTGCGGCACAGTCGCCGTCTATGATCTCCCGTCGAAACAGGAGGCCGAGAAGCTTTCTTCTGCCGACCCCTACTCTATCGCTGGCCTTTTCGAGACCGTCGAAATACGGCCGTACAACTGGGTTATCAACAGACCGGACTGACCGTCACGCTCACGGGATGCTCCGTGTCGATCGACAAGACTCGCATGGAGGCATCGATGATCACCGACATTCCCTTTGTTCCGGACACTGGTTTTCAGCCGGAAGTAACCCCATTCTTTGACGCTCATAGCCACACTTTCAGCTACGTCGTGCAAGACCCAGGATCAACGCGCTGCGCCGTCTTCGATTGCGTTCTCGATATCGACTACGCGGCCGGCAGACTTGGCTATGCAGGTGCAGACGCGATCATCCGGCAAATCGAGCGTGAGAAATTGACAGTCGATTGGCTGGTCGAAACCCATGTTCACGCGGATCACCTTTCAGCCGCGCCGTACCTAAGAGACCGCGTCGGAGGCATGCTCGGGATCGGGGCCAAGATTCTCGTTGTACAAGATTACTTCGGGAAGGTGTTCAACGAGGGCACGGACTTCCAACGAGACGGTTCCCAGTTCGACAGGCTCTTCGTGGACGGTGATCGGTACGAGATAGGCGGGATGACGGCGCGAGTATTGGAAACACCCGGACATACGCCAGCATGCACGAGCCATGTCGTCGGCGACTCGGTTTTTGTCGGCGATACGCTCTTCATGCCGGACGCCGGTACCGCGCGGGCAGATTTTCCAGGAGGCGACGCCAGAACACTCTATCGGTCCATCCGCCGCCTGCTTACTCTCCCCGAAGAAATGCGTATCTTCGTATGTCACGATTATGGGCCAAACGGCCGGGAAGTGACGCACCAGACGACCGTGGGCGCGGAGTTGCGCGACAACATTCATGTGGGTACTGCATCCAGCGAGGACGAATTTGTGGCATGGCGAAACCAACGGGATTCGACGCTGCCGATGCCTCAGCTGATTATTCCATCACTCCAGGTTAACATCAAGGGTGGGAACCTACCCGAGCCACAGGGCAATGGTCGGCGTTTTTTCACGGTTCCGATCGACGGTCTATAGGTTTGGATGCCAACGGGCTGTGCTGTTTTGGTTCTACAAGCCCTCACTCAAAGGAGATCGCCTGTGTCTCAGCCCATATTGTTTACCCCGTTTCACGTCGGTGGCCTGGAGCTGGAAAACCGGATCGTAATCGCTCCGATGTGCCAGTACTCCGCCGTCGACGGCTGCATGACTGACTGGCATCTGATTCACTTGGGACAACTCGCCCTGTCCGGGGCTGCGCTACTCACGATTGAGGCGACAGCCGTCACACCGGAAGGTCGGATTTCGTACGCGGACGTCGGCCTCTACGACGACGTCACAGAAAAGGCGATGGATTCGACAGTCTCTTCAATTCGGAAATGGTCGAAGATACCGATAGCCATTCAGCTCGCCCATGCAGGACGGAAGGCGTCAACCGAGAAGCCGTGGCTTGGCGAGGCCCAAATTACGCCGGATCGCCCGAACGGTTGGCAGACAGTCGCTCCGTCAGCCCTACCGATGTATTCAAGCTATCTGCCACCGTTGGCTCTCGATCGCCAGGATATGGCGAGCGTACGTGGGGCCTTTGCCTCCGCGGCCCGTCGAGCGGACCGTATCGGCATAGACGCGTTCCAGATTCATGCTGCGCATGGATACCTACTGCACGAATTCCTGTCGCCACATTCGAACCACCGAACAGACGAATACGGCGGCCCGATCGAGAATCGCATGCGTTTTCCACTCGAGGTATTCGAGACTGTTCGCGAAGCTGTTTCGCCTAGCAAACCGGTGACGGTCCGCTTATCGGCATCTGACTGGGTCTCCGGCGGTTGGAACCTCGAGCAAACCATCCAATTCAGCCGACGGCTCGAGGAGATTGGTTGTGCCGCAATTCACGTTTCCAGTGGTGGCCTTCATCCTGATCAAAAAATCCCGGTTGGACCCAACTATCAGGTTCCCCTCGCCCGGGCGATCAAGCAATCGGTCGCAATGCCAGTTGTTGCAGTCGGCATGATCACCGAGCCCACGCAGGCTGAAGCAATCGTCGCAACCGGGGATGCTGACTTTGTCGCGATCGCCAGAGCGGCGTTATACGATCCGCGATGGCCGTGGCACGCCGCGGCAGCGCTCGGCGCACAAGTGACCGCGCCTCCTCAGTACTTCCGTTGCCAGCCTCCACAGCACAAGGCGCTCTTCAAGAGCTAAGCGACCACTTCGCTGGCAGCTCCGGATCGGAGAAACGCCTCGAACTCCTTTGCAGCGGCCGTCAGGTGACGCTCCTTGTGTCGGAGAAGCGTAAATTCACGCGGAGGGAGATCAAAATCCAACCTGCGCAATTGTCCATTCTCGAGGAACGGCGCAACGATCGATTCCGAGAGCGCGGTGATGCAGTTTCCGCCTCGCACCGCCGCGAGCAGCGCCTCGTTAGATGGCAACGTCAATGAGACCTTGAGGCTTTCCGGGTCGATGTCCATATCACGGAGACCTCGTTCAAGCATATCCCGCGTACCTGAGCCACGCTCTCGCATGACCCAGCAAATTTCTCTGAGTTCGGACGCCTTGCACTTTCCGGGACTGCCACCCGCCGCGACAATGACAAGCTTGTCGGTTGCGACGGTAACGGTGAATAAAGCGGGTCGATCAATGGTTCCTTCTATGAAGCCGAGATCAGCATCGCCATCAGTCACGCCGTCGGCAACCGTGGTGGTGTTGCCTATTTGAAGATTTACCTGAATACCCGGGTAGGTCCGAGCAAAGGCCAGCAAACGGGATGGAAGCCAATGGTTTGAAATCGTCTGGCTGGCCTGGATGTCCAAGACTCCGGTGCTGAGATTCCCTAGTTCGTTCAGAACGGCTTCGGTGGCTTTAACCTTCGCTAATGTTTCCTTGGCCTCTCGTAGAAGGACCCTCCCTTCGCGGGTGAGCTTGATGCCACGACCGACGCGATCAAACAGCGTGACGCGGTAGAAATTCTCTAGGGCCTTTATGGATGCACTGACTGCAGAAGGCGTCAGACCGATAGCCGCCGCGCCTTGCGTGAGGTGCTCACGCTCCGCAACGGCGACGAAAATGTACAACTGTTCAAACGTCATAGGGAATGTTCGGTTCAGCCGAATAGAATGTCAACTATTATCCGATGGAGAATAATGAAAGAGAACAATAGCCTGAGATAGTCAAACTATTTGGAGGCTTCATGTTGTCCGGGTGCAAATTCTTAGCATATGTTCCCGGCATCTCTGCATCAGCAGCAGTCACGGTGCTTGCCTATGGAGCAGTCTGGCTGGAGACGGTCGTTTTCCATGACATTCTCCTGGATGGCCTGGTCTTCGCCATTGTTTTCGGCACGCTGTTTCATACGTTTGCGAGCCTCCCAGATGCGTTTCGAGCGGGTGTTGCGTTTTCGAGCAAGTATCTCCTGGAGCTTGCCATTGTCCTTTTGGGAGTGTCGGTCAGTGTTCGCACGGTAGCGGAAGCAGGTTTGCCGATGCTGGCCGTCGTCGCCGTAACGGTCATACTGTCGCTGATCATCAGTTACAGCATCTGTCGGCTGCTGGGCCTCCGCGATCAGTTGGCCACGCTGGTTGCGTGTGGCAACTCTATATGTGGAAACTCCGCCATCGTCGCGGCGGCCCCTGTGATCGGGGCGAAGTCCGACGATGTCGCGGCATCAATCGCCTTCACCGCTGCGCTGGGCATTGTGGTCGTTCTCGTGCTTCCGCCGGTGTTCGCGCTCACGCACCTAAGTGAGTGGCAGTACGGCATACTGGCCGGAATGACCGTCTACGCGGTTCCGCAGGTTCTTGCAGCAACGGCACCCGTCGGCGTGGTGAGCGTGCAGATAGGCACTCTCGTCAAGCTGATCAGGGTGCTTATGTTGGGACCCGTCGTGCTACTGCTGCGGCTGAAGCAAGGAGCTGGCGAGCATTGTCGCCCCTCGGCGCTGACCCTTGTTCCGTGGTTCATTGTTGGCTTTTTCGCAATGATGCTCGTGCGGACGGTAGGGCTGCTACCACCCTCCGCTGTCGACGCAGCAAAACAAGGATCGAGTATCCTCACGATCGTATCGATGGCCGCCTTGGGACTCTCCGTGAACATGCGCACGGTTTTCGCCTCCGGCGGAAGGGTTCTCCTGGCCGGCGTGCTCTCAATCATCGCACTTGCGTGCCTGAGTCTCGTCGGACTCGCGATCCTTCATGTCAGCTAAGGTTTGCCGTCAGGCGGTCATCGTTTGATACCCATTGCCCGCGCAGCTATCTCGAAGCTTCGACAGCGCGCATCCACATCGTAAATACGGGCGTCTATCATGAGCTCATCCGCGCCTGTGATGTCGGCAAACTGGCGCAACCAATTACCCACCTGCTCCTCCGTCCCGGCAACCGAGCAGGCTAGCTCTTGGTCGAGGCCATAACGGCGCTCCTGGGACAGAGTTTCGAGGTATCCTTCGACCGGTCTCGGTAGCAAACCCGGTCGTCCGGCATGTAAGTTCGCAACCCATTGCTGGTGCGAACTGGCAAGATATAAAGCTTCGTCCTCGCTTTCAGCTGCGAAAACGCAGACGCCGGCGATCAGATAGGGTTCAGCCAACCTCTCTGACGGGCGAAAATTCTCACGGTAAAGCTCGATCGCCTTCATCAAATGGCGAGGGGCAAAATGCGACGCGAAGGCGAACGGCAGGCCGAGTTGTCCTGCGAGCTGAGCTCCATAGAAGCTGGAGCCTAGAATCCAGACGGGCACGTCATGCCGCCCGGGCAAGGCGCGCGCCGGCTGTCTCGAATTATCTTCCAGATAGTCGACGACGGCGATCACGTCATCCGCGAACTCTCTTCCATGAGCGTGACCTCGAAGGGCTTGGATCGTAGCGGCATTCGCACCCGGCGCTCTGCCTACACCGAGATCGATGCGGCCGGGATAGATTTCTTGAAGGGTCCCGAACTGCTCCGCGACGACGAGCGCGGTATGGTTCGGAAGCATCATTCCACCAGAGCCAACCTTGATGGTCGATGTGCCGGCCGCGACATGTGAGATGATTAGGGTCGTCGCTGCGGACCCGATACCTGGCATGTTATGGTGCTCGGCGATCCAGTATCGGCTATATCCGGCACGCTCCGCACACTGAGCGTACTTCACGGTATCATTCAGCGAGTCAGCGAGAGTTCGTCCCTCGCCTATCATGATCAAATCCAAAACAGATAGCGCAACCACTCTCGAGCGAGCCTCCAGTTGGGATGTGGCCCGACCCCAACCGGCAACGGTTTCACAGGATCGACGTCCGGGACGCGGGCCATTATCTCGCGCCCGGCAACCCAGGCGACACTCGACACCCTACCTAATATCCAGAATCACAGGCGAAAAGCCCAAGCAGCGCGCCTGTGTGTAGCGCTCAGGTCTACCCGGCTGACATCAGGGTAGCCCTATCCGAGCCGCCCAGCTGCCGCGACCTCGACCAGGCGATCGACGACGTGCCTTATCTTTGGGCTGAGATGCGACGTTTCCGGCCAAAGCGCGTGGACGTCGACGCGGCAATTGGACTGCTCCGCGAGGAGCTGCACAAGCTCGCCACTCTCGATATGGGGTCCGACAATCGAACTCGGGAGTTGGCAAATCCCGAAGCCTGCCACCGCGCTTTGAAGGATGGCGTCTCCGTCACCAAGCTCATAGGTGGGCGGAGGTTGAAACCGATACTTTTCGCCGTTCACCATCAGCTGCCAGCTAAGAGGACGTCCGCGGCGATAGCCTACAATGCAGCTGTGGTTCATGAGGTCTTCGGCTGTTTCTGGCTCGCCTCGGACCTTGAGGTAAGACGGTGCCGCGCATGTCATGAGCGTCTGCGTCGAGAGCTTTCGCGCGATCATCCCGTCCGAATTCGTCAAATCGCCAAAGCGGATGACAAGGTCAATCCCTTCAGCAATGGGATCGATGACGTGGTCGGTAAAGGTAAGCTTCAGTTGCAGATGGGGATAAGGACGAGCGATCTCTAGGAGGATCGGCAACATTATCTGCCGCCCGAAAGATACCGGCATATCAATGTGGAGCCGTCCAGTAAGATTGCGGCGGCTTGTGGTCAGAGCGGCTTCCACGCCTAGTATTTCGTCCAGAGCATGCGCACAGGTCGCAAAATAGCTCTCCCCGTCCGGCGTGAGGGCCATTCGTCGCGTTGTCCGGTTGATCAATTGCATGCCAAGACGGTCTTCCAAACGGGCAATGCTTTTTCCCACCGCCGACTTGCTCACGCCCAACTTTACCGCAGCCGCGGAGAATGTCCCGGCCTTCGCCGCTGCAACGAACGCAACGACAGAACTTAGATGATCAAATTCAGACATGAGAGACCTTCTTGGTAGAGCCAAGGGAAACAATACCAGGGTTTTAGCCCTTATCTCCGAATTCTGACAAGACAGGCGCAGTCTTACGTCAACAACGCACGAAGGCGTGAGGCAATTGCCTTCACGCCTTCGAAAATTCCCCGGAGCAATGAGCGCGAAATTACAGGACGAGGAACCCACCGTCGATGACGAGTTCGGTGCCGGTAATGTAGCTTGCCTCGTCGGAGGCGAGGAATACGACGCCGTAAGCGACTTCGTCGACGGTTCCAATACGGCCCAGCGGAATCTGCTCCATCTTGTCCTTGAAGGCGACCTCCGAAGGAACCACAGGCTTGTTATCCTTCTGAAGCATGCGCGGCATGAACCCGGGATGGACCGAATTCACGCGGATATTGTCCTTGCCGTACATTGCCGCGCACTGCTTCGTGTAATTCCAGACCGCGCCCTTCGACACGCCGTATACCGGATTGTTGACCGCGTCGCCCGACAAGGATGCGATCGACGCGATATTGACGATCGAACCCTTCCCCACCCTCCTCATTTCCTTCACGGCCAGCTTGGTGCCGATGAAGACGCTTGTCATGTTGATTTTCATGACATGGTTCCAGTCGTCGACGCTTTCGAAGTCGTAATCGCGCGCACCGATCCCTGCGTTGTTGACGAGAATGTCCAGCCTGCCGAATTTCTGGGTCGTCTTGGAGATAGCCCGCACCCAATCATCTTCGTTCGAGACGTCGACGCGTTCGAAGATCGCCGTGCCGCCCTCACGCCCAACGCGATCCAGGACCGGCTGGGCCAGGTCCTCTCGTACATCGAGGACGCACACTTTCGCGCCCTCCTTGGCAAACATGGCCACCTCGGCAGCGCCCATACCGTTGGCTCCGCCCGAAATGATCGCGACCTTGCCGTTCAGCCTTCCAGTCATTCACCGTCTCCAATTTTTCCAGAACCAAGTAAAGGTCGTATCATCAAGCTGCAAAGTTCGACGAAGCACCAGATTCCAAATGATCATTTTGGCCATGCCGATGTCGGACCCGGAAAAGGCCATTTTGAACATTTGCAAACTTCAGTCACCGGCCTGATCGACCAAGATGTTGGCAATCGCAACGCGCTTCATCAGGCGCATCGAACACTTGGAATGGTTATGCCGATGTCTCTTCAGGATTTTCCCTCACTCGTTTCGGTGGACTGGCTGGCAGCAAATCTTGGCCGCGGCGATTTGGTTGTCGTCGACGGCTCGTTCAAGCTACCCGGCGCGACGCCGACAGCGGAAGAAGACTTCGAGAGCCGGCACATTGCAGGGGCGGTCTTCTTCGACGTGGACCGTGTCGCAGACCACAACAGTTCCCTTCCCCACATGCTGCCTGACGAAGAGCGCTTCGCGGGGTCTATGGAAGACCTGGGAATCTCCAACGAGACTTTCGTGGTCGTCTACGACAGCGTCGGGCTTATGTCGGCAGGGCGCGTTTGGTGGATGCTTCGCGCCTTCGGCCATCAACGAGTGGCTGTTCTCAACGGCGGGCTGCGGAGTTGGCTTGCGGACGGGCATCCAGTTACCGGCCAATACGAGCAACCGCACCGGGGCACCTACACCGCCCGCCTGCGAAAGGAACTCGTGGCTAACCGCGGCCAGCTGATGAAAAACCTCACCTCGAGAGAACGGCAGGTGTTCGACGCCCGATCCGCGCCGCGCTTCAACGGACGCGAGCCCGAGCCGAGGCAGGGACTTCGCTCGGGTCATATTCCGGGAAGCTACAACGTGCCCTTCAACGAACTGACCGACTCTACCACCGGCAAGGTCAAGTCGGTGCAGGCGCTCAGAGACATATTTGACATTCGGCAGATTGACTGGCAGCAGCCGACCGTGGCGACCTGCGGCTCTGGAGTGACCGCCTGCGCGATCGCTTTCGCCCTTCATCTCTGTGGCAAGGACGATGTAGCAGTTTACGATGGTGCTTGGGCCGAGTGGGGTATGCCCGGCTTGACGCCCGTTGAAGCACGCGGGTGACGCGATGTCCGTAAAAACGTTCGTCGAGCGCCTCGCTGCAATCCTACCGAAAGACAGAGTCCTTACTGATCGATTTTCTCGTACCATCTTCGGCGCGGACGCTAGCCCCTATCAGCTTCTGCCTGAGGCAGTCATAATCGTGGATAACGAGGCTGAGGTTGCCGATCTGTGCAAAGTGGCGAGCAACACCGGGACGGCCATCACATTCCGTGCCGCCGGTACGAGCCTCTCAGGCCAGGCTGTAACGGATTCCGTTCTGGTCAAACTCAGCGCGACCGGCTGGCGCAAGTTCGAACAGCGAGACGGCGGGCTTGCCGTATGCGTCGGCCCCGGCCTCGTGGGCGGGCATGTCAACGCTCGCCTGGCCGCTTCGAACCGAAAGATTGGCCCCGACCCGGCGTCTCTCGCCGCAGCCATGATGGGCGGGATTGCGGCCAACAATTCGAGCGGCATGTGTTGCGGGACAGCCTTCAACACCTATCAGACGCTTCGTTCCCTCCGGGTGGTGCTCGCCGACGGTAGTACACTCGACACGGGGAGCGATGAGAGCCGAGCGGCGTTCACCCAAAGCCATTCATCGCTCCTGACAGAGCTTTCCAAACTAGCGGCAGAAGTCCGGTCCGATCCGGGCTTGGTCTCGATGATCAAGCATAAGTACGCGATCAAGAACACGATCGGGTACCAGCTCAATGCCTTCGTCGACTTCGATGATCCCTATGACATACTCGCGCATCTGATGGTGGGATCGGAGGGAACTCTCGGCTTCATCAGCGAACTTACGTTGGATACCGTCGAAGACCCTCCGAACAAGTCCGCCGCGCTGGTGTTCTACGCTGACATGGACGCAGCCTGCTCCGCGGCGACGGCCCTCAAAACCAGTCCGGTTTCAGCCGTCGAATTCATGGATTATCCATCCCTGCTCTCGGTAAAGGGCAGACCCGGCGTCCCGGCTGAAATCGACCAGCTCCCGGTCGGCACTTCCGCCCTTCTCGTTGACGTCCGCGGGGCGACCGTCGCGGCGCTTGAAGCTAATGTGAGTTCGGTGATGTCCGTACTCGGTGAGTACCGGCCGACGTATCCGGTCCGGTTCGCCAGTGACCGAACGACATATGAGAGTTACTGGAACGTGCGCAAGGGACTGCTCCCCGCCGTTGGCGGAGAACGACCGGCAGGAACCACCGTGATCGTCGAGGACGTCGCGGTGCCTCTGGACAAGCTTGCGCTTGCGGCGACTGACCTTCGCCGGCTCTTCGACAGGCTCGGATACTCGACCGCCGTCATTTTCGGCCATGCCCTTGATGGCAACCTCCATATCGTTTTTCCGCAGGGTTTCGATTCAGAGGCCGAGGTCGCCCGTTATGCGGAACTGGTCGACAACATGGCCGCTTTGGTCATTGAACGCTATCAGGGATCGCTGAAGGCCGAGCATGGCACCGGCCGTGCAATGGCTCCTTTCGTGGAATTGGAATGGGGTGCGACTGCATACGCTCTGATGAAGCGTATCAAATCGACGTTCGATCCCCACGGAGTTTTGAACCCCAACGTCATAATCTCCCAGGATGCCGAGATACACCTCAAGCACCTGAAGCGACTGCCGCCGACCGACCCCCTGATCGACAAATGCATCGAATGCGGCTTTTGCGAACCGGTTTGCCCATCGCGGGCGCTTACTTCGACGCCGCGGCAGCGGATCGTCGCAACCCGTGCCTTGAGTGCGGATCAGCACACCGACCCAGCTTTTTCTAAAAGCTATCGATATAGCGCGATCGACACCTGCGCGGGCGACGGTCTATGCGCCGGAAGATGTCCAGTTGGCATCGACACCGGATCAATGATGAGGCAGAAGCGAGAAGAGCGTCACGGTCGCCTTGGACGCCGAAGCGCTGCGGCGATCGAGAACCATATCGGGGCGGCATCGTCCGTCGCGCGATTGGCCCTCGGCACAGCTTGTGGCACCCGCGACATTATTGGCGACACCGCGATGCGCGGCATTTCGGAGGGGCTGAGGTCGGTAACCGGAGGTCGCACTCCTCGTTGGACCAAGTTCATGCCTCGCGCCGGGGCAAAGCCGCACAATTCCCAGGCTGGCGACGAGAGGCCTCGGGTCGTGCTCTTTACAAGCTGCGTTAGTTCCGTGATGGGTCCGGCTCGTGCGGCTCCCGACGAACGACCGCTCTGGAGCTGCATGGAATCCCTGCTCTCCAAGGCTGGCTACGACCCGGTTATTCTAACCGCAGCGGACAGCGCGTGCTGTGGGATGCCTTTCAAAAGCAAAGGCTTTCCTGCTCAGGCCCAATCAAGCATGGAGACGCTTGAGGCCACTCTACTGAAAGCGAGCCGCGGCGGCATCGATCCGGTTATTTGCGATACCAGTCCCTGTACCCAGCAGATGTTGAGCAGCCTCAAGGGTAGCATCACGGTGATCGACGTCGTCGAGGCCCTGGCAACGCTTGTCGTGCCACGGGTCGAGATCGCACGAAAGGCTTCGTCTGTGGCGCTCCACATCACCTGTAGCTCACGAAAGATGGGGCACGCTTCGATGTTGCAGGACCTTGCGGCAGCCTGCGCAGACCGCGTTACGGTGCCCCAGGAAATTGAGTGCTGCGGTTTCGCGGGTGACAAAGGCTTCAATGTACCGGAACTGAACGCGAGCGCGCTCCGAACCCTGCGATCCCAGCTTCCGGCAGATTGTAGCGTTGGGTACTCGTCCAGCCGCACGTGCGAAATCGGTCTGTCGACGCATTCCGACCGCCACTACCAGTCGATCGCCTATCTGCTCGACTGGTGCACTGAGGCAATCGCTCCTCAGGACTACGCCTCCCAAGCACCTGCGATCGCTTCCATTAGCTAGTTCGAGAAACGACCATGATCGAGACGATTTCGGCGGTGCTGTCAGGCACCGCGGTGGGGTTCATTCTTGGAATGTTGGGTGGTGGCGGTTCGATACTTGCCACGCCTCTCCTGCTGTATGTCGTCGGAATGCCTCCGCACACGGCGATTGGCACGGGAGCCTTTGCCGTCTCGGCGAGTGCCTACATAAATCTAGTAACTCACGCGAAGAAAGGGCATGTGAGATGGAGGTGTGCGCTACCCTTCTCCGTGGTCGGCGTCCTCGGCGCATTCGTCGGTTCGACAATTGGAAAGAAAGTCGACAGCACTGCCCTGCTCTTCTTGTTTGGGCTCATGATGTTTGCCATCGGCCTATTGATGCTTCGGCCCACGAGACTGAGGAAGCCCCAACTCGCCGCGGGCAGTGACAACCTCCCCGCCATCGTCGGCCTCGCCTTCCTAGCGGGCCTCGCGTCGGGTTTCTTCGGGATTGGCGGCGGTTTTCTTGTTGTGCCGGGAATGATTTATGCGACCGGAATGCCGATGATAAACGCCGTGGGATCATCGCTATTGGCTGTTGGCTCGTTCGGCGTCGCGACCGCTATCAACTACTCGCTTTCGGGGCTGGTTGACTGGTCGGTTGGCTTGAAGTTCGTTGCGGGAGGCATTGTCGGTGGCACTCTTGGTATGGCTCTCGCGACTCACCTCGCGTCGAACAAGGACACGCTCAAGCGATGCTTCGCGTATCTGATCTTCGCGGTCGCGCTGTACGTTCTCTATCGCAGCGGACTTGACCTCTTGTGAACACAAGAGAGCATTTGAGCCCGAGATGCCAAGACCTCGGGCTCCTTTGGACTTAGCCCTTATTGTAGAAGCCGTTGGACGTCAGAAGCTGTTCAGCTTCATTCGTCGCGGTTTCCATCGCTTCCTTGGCCTTCATTTCGTCCGTCATGACTTGCGCCAACCGTCGCGTCACGATTTCCGCCACCGGATAGAAATAAGGCATTGCCGGGAAGAATTTGCCGATCGGGGCGGCCTTCGCCGCAGCTTGGAGATAGGGATACTTGTTATTCAATTCCTCATCCTTGAGCAGGTCGGGCCGCGGCGGCACGACGTTCGCGGTGTTCGCCCTCTGGACGTCGAGCTTTGCGGACTCGAGAATTACGCGGAACAGCATATCCGGGTCTTTCTTCGTGAACTTCGAGATCGCGTACCCCGAAATGCTCATACGCTGGCCGCCTTGGGCCGGGGCTGCGAATCCGAATTGACCCACGAACCGGGATTTCTTTGGATCGTCGACTGCGGCAGCTCGGGTCGCCCACATGTTCCCCATACCCGCAAACCCCTGATAGAGGGCAAGCGAACCTTCGTCCCCGCCGGCGGACAGGAAGCCTCGCTGCGCCAACTTTCCCATCTCGCGCATGAATTCCACCGACTTGACGCCCTTGTCACTGGCAACCGACGGCTTCCAGTCCTTGTCGAACCACCCGTCACCGAGGACGTTCAGATAGTAGTTCATCTCGCTCGCGCACTGATCGCCAACCCGGCACATCATGGTTGTACCCGCGGCCAAACCCGAGGCCTTGAGAGCCTGAGCGTTCTTCATGAACTCCTCAATAGTTTCCGCCGGCTTCAGGCCGGCCTTCTCGTAGAGGTCCTTCCGATAGAACAGGAGATGCGTGTTGAACTCGTTCGGCACCTGATAAAGTTTGCCGTCGACCATGCATCCTTTGAGAAAGCTTTGGTCGATACCGTCGAGGGCGTACTCGTCTTTATATTTGGCCCAGAGTTCGTCCATCGGCATCAACCAGTCGTTCCGGACGTAATTGACCAGGTTTGTGTCGTTGCTCGCGATGATGTCGAAGTTCGACGACTTCGAAGAGAAGTTGATGTTGATCAGCTCCTGCAGCTTGTCGGAGGGCATCATCTGCGTGCTGAGTTCGACGCCCGGTACCTTGCTCATCGCGTTCGCGTAGAACTCCGTTGCGGGATAACGGATCAAAAGAGCCTGAATCGGGTCGGCCGCGTTCACCGTCCGCGACGAAAGCGAGATGAAGGGGGCCGCGAGCATGGTGGTTCCCGTGAAGCGAAGAAGGTCTCGGCGGCTAAGTGTGTTGCTCATCAATGAATCCTCCCTGGATTGGCAACGACTTCTCGGCCGGCCAGCGGCGAAAGGCCCACGCGCGTGCATGTCTTTCCACGGCGAGCTCGACCGATCCCGCCATGCTGACCTGTGTTTGGGAACACCGCGATTACAATGAAGTTCAAAACGAACATGAGCGCGCTTGAGAAATTCCGGCCTTGAAAGACAATTGCGGAGGATCGGACGGAAGCCACTTGAAACTAAATGAAATGTCATATGTTTTCAGTTGCTTGCATTGGTTTCCTCCACGGTATCCGTCTGATCAAACTGCCGAAAGAAGAATTTTTCCGCGTAGCGGGAAAGTCTTTCCCCGGCCAAGCACTAAACATTTGGAAGCCGAGGCGGTTTTGTGGACGCGCATAGCTCGTCAAAAGAGGGGTGCTGCCACCAGCCGTCGAAGGCAAAGACTGCGGAAATTGACAGGTTTCGGGGAGTGAAGCCTGCTTCATGATCATCGGAGGAAAGAATGCAGCTCAAACTAAAAGCTTTGGCGTTTGCGGTCAGCCTTATGACCTTGGGCGGCACGCAGGTGGCGCTTGCCGGCACGCTCGACGATATCAAAGCCCGCGGGTCACTGATTTGCGGAACGGAGGGTACGAACCCTCGGTTCACGCTCCAGAACCCTATGACCCGGAAGATCGAGGGCTACGAACCGGCGCTCTGTGCGAAGGTGGCCGACGCCCTCGGGGTCAAAATCGACTACAAGCTTGTATCGTCCGAGGCGCGTATTCCGGAACTCAAGGATGGCCGTGTAGATATTCTGGCTTCCCTCATCACATACACCGCCCAGCGGGCAGAGCAGATTGCTTACAGCAACACTTACTTCGCACAACCTTTCCAGATCGCAGTGCGCACCGACGCCAGCATCAAGGATTTCTCAGGCTTGGAAACCGCGCGTATCGCGAACGTGAAGGGGTCCCTCCTCGAGCCGATCATGGCGAAGCGTTTCCCCAAAGCTCAGCAGATGTCGTTCGATGACGCCAATCAGCAGTTCCTCGCCCTCCAGCAGGGTAACGTGGTCGCAATGGCGTCCAATGTGTACATCCTCCGGACCTTTCAGATGAAAGTCGGCGAGAGCACAATGACGATCCTGCCGGAGGCCCTGTTTACAGCAAAGGTTGGTTTCGCCGTGAGGAAGAACGATCCCGAATGGGTGGCCTTTCTCAACAAGGTGCTGGGGGACCTTGAGGCGTCAGGTGAAGCTGAGAAGCTCTATGAGCAATACTTCGGCGACATGGGCCTGAAGCGCAGCTTCAAGGTCGGAGACCCGATCACAAACTGACGGAGGCAGAGATGCTCGGAGATTTCGACCTCGGCGCGGTGCTGACCCAACACTATCTCCAGATGTTCTGGACCGGGGTCTACCTGACATTCTCGCTTTTCGTTGTGAGCTGGATATGCTCATTCGCGCTCGGTGCGCTGCTCGCCGTCCTGGCGAGCAGCGGCAACAAGGCCATCGAAACAGTGGTCGCAGCCTATGTCGCCTATCATCGAAACGTGCCGATACTCGTCCAGTTGATGCTTTGGTATTTCGGCCTTCAGCAATTGATGCCATTCGCGGCGAAAGACATCGTCAATCGGCTCGGAGCGGAGTTCTGTTTTTCCGTAATCGCCCTGTCCCTATGCTCTGCAGCCTACATTTCCGAAAACCTTCGCAGCGGACTCCGGGCAATCCCCAAGACGCAATATGAGGCTGCCCGGGCAATGGGCTTCACCAGATTGCAGGCCATGCGCTGGGCGATAGTCCCGCAAGCGTGGCGTCTTGCCCTTCCCTCGTTGATCAACGATACCCTCGGCTTGTTCAAGGGGACCAGTATCGCGGCGGTGATCGGCGTAGGCGAGCTGACATACCAGACCCGCCAGATCGAGAGCGAGACTTTCCGGGTTTTCGAAGTCTTCACGGTCGCGTCTATCGTTTACTTCGCCGTGACAATTCCGCTGATGCTCGCTGGCAACGTCGCGTCCAGACGAACCGCAATCTACGGGAAGTGACGGATGCTGACACTGATCCACGACTATTGGCAGTTCCTCCTTATCGGAGAATATCCGGACGGTCCGCTCGGAGGGCTGGCGCTCACACTTGCCATTGCATGCGTGAGTCTCGTGATGACCTTTCCGGTCGCACTGGTGCTAGCCCTTGCTCGGACATCCACGGTCTCGATCTTCCGTAGAATCGCGACGGTTTATGTCTATCTGGTGCGCGGCATGCCCCTGCTGACGTTCCTGTTATGGATTTACTTTCTGGTACCCCTGGTACTCTCGCATCCTATCACGCCCTTCTGGACGCTCGTCCTCGCGATCGTCCTGTACCAATCGGCGTATCTCTCGGAAGTAATCCGAGGCGGCATCGAGGGATTGCCACCAGGACAAATGGAGGCGGCGAAGAGCTTGGGATTGTCTTACGGGACGACGATGCGGAAGGTCGTGCTACCTCAGGCGCTATTTAACGTCATACCCGGGATCGTCAACCAATTCACAATTATCATCAAGGAATCCTCCTTGGGCTCGATCATCGCCTTGGCGGAAGTCACCTTCGTCGCCGGCCGCATCAACTCGTTCCTTCTGACAGAAGCTTTAAACGTGTTTTTCCTCCTGGCGGTGATCTATTTCATAATCTGCTTCTCTCTTTCTCTGGCAGTCTCGGCCCTTGAGAAGCGCGTCGCCCAAGGGAGAACCAACGTCGAGCAACCTATTGGCGGGGAGCTCGTTCCCAATGTCTGATCGAAGGATGACCCTCGTGCAGGAAACCCTACCGGCAATCGCATTCGAAAATGTCTGCAAGCAGTTCGGATCGTATGTCGCCATCCCAGAGTTCAGCGCGACGGTGGCCAAGGGCGCGACTATCGTTCTATGCGGCCCATCCGGGTCGGGGAAGTCGACCCTATCGAGAACGGTTAACGGCCTCGAAGTCATAAGCAAGGGCCGCATCCTTGTGGATGGAGCGGACGTGGGAGCGAAGGATACCGATATCGATTTGCTTCGACGCAATGTCGGCTTCGTATTTCAGCAATATAATCTGTTCCCTCATCTGAGCGTGATCGAGAACGTGGCACTAGGTCTCCGCCGTCTCCTGGGATGGCCCAGAGACAAGGCCTATGACAGGTCAATGCAGTTGTTGAAGCGCGTCGGGCTCGACGGCAAAGCCGACAGACGACCGTCCGGGCTTTCAGGCGGCGAACAGCAGCGCGTCGCGATTGCTCGAGCGCTCTCTATGAGCCCTTCGATAATCATTTTCGACGAGCCTACCAGTGCTCTTGATCCGATCATGGCCGCAGAGGTCCAATCGCTGATCGGTAGTCTCGCCACCGAGAATATGACGATTCTTTGTGTGACCCACGATCTCGCGTTCGCCAAGAAGATCGCTGACCAGATTTGGTTCATGGAAAAGGGGCTTCTCGTTGAAGCGAGCGCCCCCTCCGACTTTTTCAATTCATCCAATGCCCGCGTGCGCCAGTTTCTTTCGAACGTGAGGCACTAAGGGTTGACCTAGCCGTTTGGTCGGAGAACCACCTTGGGAGAAGCAATTTCGCCACGTCCCAAGCGATCGAAAACCTCCGGACCGGCGTCGAGGGATTGCACATCCACCCACGAGAGATCGCCGAGCGCGCCAGAATGAAGTGCCTTCGCGCTGGCACGCAGATCGTCAGGGAGGAAACACCATGATCCGAGGAAACTCATTTCGGCGCGCGTGATCCGGGCGGCGTCGAAATTCCCCTCGCCGTCCAGTAGGCCGATGTGAACGATCTGGGCACCGGGTCTACCGGCGGCGACCGCAAGGCCACGCGTGGCAGGACCGCCGACGGCGTCGAACACCAGATTGTAGTGGTTTGTCTTGCATTGCGACGGATCGATTGCATCGAACCCGGCCTTTCGGGCGGCGTCCACGCGGCCAGCGCTAGTATCCGCAATCTGGATTTCCTCGACGCCCATCGACTTGAGCCAAAGTGCCGTCAATACGCCGATCGCACCACCGCCGATGACGAGGCTGCGCTTTTCACGGATGGGACGATCGCTATGGCGTTGAGCGAGGGCAACGGCGTGAAGGCAGGTAGCGCAGGGTTCCGTAAGAGCGATATGCACGGGGTTCATGTCACCGCTGACTTCGATTAGCGCGCGGTGAGGCAAGACCATATACTGGGCGAAGCCGCCCGGTATGCTGAAACCGACGTTGATCCTCGTTTCACAATGATTGAAGTTACCGGACAAGCAGTCTTGGCACTCCTCGCAGTGTATCAGTGGATTCACCGCCACACGCTTTCCTGCGAGTGGGCCCTCCACCACCGTCCCGCCGATTTCATGGCCGAGGATCAACCCCGGCTGCCGCTTGGGTCCGCGTCCGTGAAACGCGTGCATGTCTGAGCCGCAAATGCCCACGGCATCGACCTTGATGAGGGATTCTCCTGCTTTGGCCATAGCATCCGGCACATTGGTGAACGAGACACGATGGGGTGCATCGAGTGTAAGAGCCTGCATTGACTTTCCTTTTGGATTTGATGGGCGGACAGAGGCCGCGAACGCATCAAAGACATCACCAAGGGAAGGCGCGAGCTACGTTCAAATTGTTCAATCAGACCATCTTGCGAATTGTAGACTGCGCACCGGTCCTCATGATGCGGTTGGCCCGCGGAAACGGGGCACTACGATGTAGCAATGATGGAGAAAACACATGACCTATTCCGCCGATGAACGCGTGATGTGGCTTTCGCAGGTAAGAAGCGTTCCCTACAAAAAGCGCATCGAGCTTGCAGCGCGCGCGGGGTGCGGTTGGATCAGCACGTCGCCGATGGACTACGATCAGATCAGGGCAACAGGCCTAAGCGACAAAGACATCCGCCAGATCGCAGCGGACAACGGCGTCAAGCTCAGCTATCTCGACCCGCTCTGCTATTGGGTTCCCGATGGTCTCACGCCCGGCGAAGACCCGGCAATTGTGCCGTACCTCAACCGAAAGCCAGACGACTATTTCAGGATCGCCGAGGCACTCGGTGTCGACCGCATCCATCTTATCGGCGCGTTCCCGGAAGGCCGATACACGATCGAGCAACTGACCGGGTACTACGCCGCGATGTGTGACAGAGCAGCGGAAAACGGTCTCAAATGCTTGATCGAAGCCATGCCTCTCTGGGGCTTGAAGACGGTCGACGAAGTGTGGCAGATCGTGAAGGGCGCGAACCGACCCAACACCGGCATCATCTTCGATACCTGGCACTATGTCCGTGCCGGCCGCAACGACGAACTACTGAAACAAATTCCGGTCGGCACCTTCGACACCGTCCAGATCGCCGACGGGCCGATGCGGCTCCCTGCGGGCAGGACGATGGTCAACGACTGCCTGTTTCACCGCGTTCCTATCGGTCAGGGCGAAATCCCGAACCGCGAAATCCTGACTATCCTCAAAAAGGCCGGGCACATCCAAAGTGTCGGACCCGAAATTTTCTCGGAGAAGCTCGACGCCATGGACGGCGACGACATCGTAAAGACTGTCATGCCCGGCTTCGAAGCGCTGATGGCGGAACTCGAAAAGGTCGTCGCCTAAGACCAAGATCAATCTAGCGAATGGGATGGAGACTGTTATGGACGGAAAGACGGGTGCGACCGGCGTGTACCAAACGCAGCTGGAAGCCGACATTGACGCGATCAAGAACCTCATGAAGCGGTACACCTGGTCACTTGACAGCAAGGACTGGGAAAAGCTGGAAAGCTGCTTCACGGACGATATCGTTTTCGAAGCGAGTGATATGGGACGGCACCCGGGTGCCAGGAACCTGATCGAGAAATTCCAGACCAGGGTCGTTCGTGTGCCTATCAGGCGGCACTCGGTCTACAATCCCTATGTGCGGGTCGATGGCGACACCGCGGAATTTACGGCCTACATTCTGAACAGCCGTATGCGACCACGTGCGCCAGGCGGCGATTTCTCGCTTGCCGGTGGCTACTACCGGAACTCGTTTCGTCGCGAAAACGGTCAATGGAAGATGTCGGCGTTGAGGTGGCACGGTTTCTTCATCGAAGGGAATCCTCGACTCGATCCCAAGCTCCCGTCGGGCCCCGCGCCGGAGCCTGTAATGACCGGTCCCAAGGACTCGCCTTGGGGCGGCGCGAATGCGAAGGGCGGGGCTCCCGACGTCTCGGCGTCTCTCCAGGTGCGAGACCTTTATACCGGCATGATCAGGGCTCTGGATGCCGGCGTCGCTGGCGATGTGGCCGCTGCCTTCACGACTGATGCCAAGGCAAACCTCCAAGGCGATCGGGAGGTGGCCGGGGCGCAGGCCATCGCAGAAGCGTTCACGGCCGCCGGCGGCGATCGATGGACCATGCATCTCCTATCGAACGAAAAACTGTCGGTGGTCGGCGAAGAAGCGCGCTTTGGAACATACGTTTACAAAGTTGCACCCGACGGCAACGGGAAGAACGCCCACACAGGAGGCATAATGACCGGCGTAGCGCGCCGGACCCAGGCCGGCTGGAAGATCGCCGAATGCAGTATCCACTTCCTCTGGGACAGAGCTATCCCGCTGTTCGAGGACCCCATCAAGAAGCGGCCCGAAGTAGCTGCACTTGTTTCCTGGCTTTGGGAACACGAAGCCGAGAGGGACAAGGGTACCGTCCAAGATGAGGTGACCGCCCTCTTGTGGAAATACACCTGGTCGTTCGATCTGTATA
This sequence comes from Hyphomicrobiales bacterium, assembly GCA_900465665.1. Taxonomy (GTDB): domain Bacteria; phylum Pseudomonadota; class Alphaproteobacteria; order Rhizobiales; family Rhizobiaceae; genus Rhizobium. The sequence continues at coordinate 9,378 of UBJO01000021.1, read as the reverse complement.
ACCGCGAACAGAACGTCGATTGCTTTGCCGAAGACGTGGACGTCGCCATAACTCTTGATTCAACTGCCCGCCACTATGGCCGGGACGACTGGACCATCGCCAATCTGGCAGGTCGTCAGCGGCAGATGGTAACGCTGCACTATGTGAGCAATGTTGTCGTGACCGAGACCTACAATCCGGATATTGCCGAAATCAAAGCGTACGTGACGACGCGTCGGACGGCACCGGGAGAGCCTGGGCGGGTGATGATTGCAGGTGGGCACTATTTCGGTACTGCCGAGCGCGTGAATGGAAAATGGCAGTTGGCCACCTTCTCGTTCGTTCGCTCGCACGGCGCATTCGAATAATCTGCAAGGGCGGCGGCCAGACCGCCGCCCTGATCAAGCTTAGGCCGCAGCCATGCAGCCGATCTTCGAGAGCACCGTCTCCATGCGTAGCGATGCATCCCGCAGCGCATCGGCATCAGATTTCACTCCCGACAGCGCATTGTGAACCTCTTCGCCGAGAATGGCTTCGATCAGATGAAATTCCGGAATGTTCGGGCGTTGCCAGGTCTGAAGCTGCCCTTTCTGTGCCCATTTGTCGATGAACGTCGAAACCTTGCCTCCAGCACGCATTTCCGGGTCCGCACTGAAGCTGAAGTTGGGAGCCACCGGCAGACCACCGCATGCGACGACCTTATTCTGCTCTCTCGCAACCACCATGTTGATTGCCTTGATTGCGGCCTCTCGTCGTTCGGGCGGAAGGTTGGACGGCACGCAGAGCAGGAAGCCGCCGAGCGGGACAGCTCCAGGCATCCCTGAGAGCGTGGGATGCGGAAGATATGCCACCCGCTGCTTGACGACAGATTTGATGTCGTATTCGAACCTGGCAGCTCGCATCGACCAGCAATAGGTCATCGCCGCCTTGCCGTTGAGGAATATCGACAAAGCGTCGTCCCAAGCGAGGTCAAGCATGTTCGGCGGCGAAAACTCGAGCAACGAATGCATGAACTCGAGGGTCGCCCTCCCCGCGTCGGAATCGACCAAAGGAATGAGGTTATCCAATCTGCCGGGATCAAGCTGATATCCACGGTTGGTTCGCCGCATAGAAAGGATCGGGCTCCCGCAATCTCCCATGAAGAACATGAAGCTGTGAGCTATTGGCAGACCACGGGCGGCATCCCAAACAATACCGTAACGCCCAAGCGAAGGATCGGAGAGCTGACGCCCAGCGGAAATCAGTTGGTCAAAAGTACGCGGGTGCGCGATCTCGGCGTCGTCAAAGAGGTCCTTTCGAACGGCCAGATGGTTTGCCGTGGCATAGATCGGAACCCCGTAGGTCCTTCCGTTCAGTTGACCGAACTCCCTAACGGCGGGATGGAGCTTCGAAATGTCGAAATCTTGGAGAAGGCCATCGATCGGAAGGATACTGCCGCTTTCCACAAATTCCGCCAACCATGGAAGGTTGACACCCACGACGTCATACCGAGAGGTCTCGAGCGAGCTGTTGTCTACAAGCTCGCGATGTACCTGCGAGCAGGTCATGAGCTTGAAGTCCTTCGTCGAGCCAAGATTGGTTCGATAGTCCGACCACATGTTTCTGACGGCCAAAGCGTAATTGTCGTCGTTCATGAGAAACTGCAGGTCTTCATGATCGCGGTTCCGCGGGACTGCACTCTGTGCAGGCTGGCGAACTTGTCCACCCCCGAAATAGTAGTCTTCTTCGCCTTCATCGCTGGAGCGCACTCCGACGGTCTGTGCGAACAACGACTTCATCTTGCGAGCGTAAGCTTCGAGGCATTCGATCATCTGATCGCTGGGATGAAGCGTGTAGGACTTGCCTGTTTTGCTTCTCACCTCGCGTCGGATCAGGCCTTCGTCAATGAGCCGATTAATCATCCGGCGAGACGTCGCGTAGGGTACGTCGGTGACGTCACACAGTGTTGAAATGGTGATCGGTTTCCCGGTGATCTCGCCCTTTACAAGAAACGCTGCGATCCTCCAGAATGGCTCGCTATCGGCGGCCGGCATGACTTCGCTGAACCCGCGCCTGACTTTGTCGACGATGTCGATCAGGCGCAGCATCTCAAATTCGTTCATGGCTTCCTCCCTCGCCGTGTGAACGTTTCTGCAGGCAAGAAAGCTAAACGCAAACCGCCACGGTTTCAAGATATGATATGGCGTTCCAAATAGTGATAAGTTTTGTCCAAATTGGACATCTTCATATTTCTCTGCGCGCGCGCGCCTATTAGGCTCCGAAACAAAGCGGGATTGATCTGAACCGCCTTGTGCATTCATCACTTGGAGCCGACATGATAAACCTGAATTCTGGGCCCATCTCCGACGAGGTCTACTCCGCCACCGCCGGGCGCAAGTCGATCGTCGTTGGAAGCCACCTCGGACCAGCGGTCAACGAGCTGGTGGCAAACCACCCGTCGAAGCCGACCGTTATGCAGTTGCCCACAGATCGGCCGTTCTGGGAGTTGCCCGGCGATATCGACGTTCTCCTAACATCACCGGGCGGCTGGAAGGCCGCGCCCATGGAGAAGCCGGCAAGCTGGCCGGCAACGCTCAAATGGATTCAGGTCGAATCGGTCGGTATCGACGCCTATCCGCGCTGGATGTTTGACGGGGTCACCTTCACGTGTGCCCGGGGGTTCAACGCGCCGTCGATTGCCGAATACGTTGTCGCGCATATGATGCGGGTGGAGAAGCGCATCGATGATTGCGTCGCTCGCTCCCCTTCGGATTGGAAACACATCGACATGGGCGGACTTGCCGGAAGGACGCTAGGAATAGTTGGATTTGGCTCTATCGGCAGTACCTTGGCCGCGCTTGCGGGAGCCTTCGACATGAGGGTGCTGGCGTTCAAAAGGTCCGCGTGGGAGAGAAAACCTGAAGGCGTAGAAATCGCCGGCTCACTAGACGAGATTTTCTCGTCCGCCGACCATTTGGTCATGGCCCTCCCGGCAACTCCGGCCACCCGGAAAATGATTGATGCTAACGTATTCGCCAACGCCAAGGACGGGATGCATTTCATAAACATTTCCAGAGGGAGCGTAGTGGACCAAGATGCGCTCCTCGAGGCGATCGACGCCGGGAAACTGGGATGGGCAACGCTGGATGTCACCGATCCAGAACCCCTCCCCGACGGCCACGCCTTCTACTCTCATCCGCGCGTTCGTCTCACGCCGCACATATCCTGGGATGGCCCAGGGAATGCGCGCCGCCTGCGAAGGATCATCGCGGAAAACTTCGACGCGTTCGCGCGGAATCAGCCCCTTCAGAACCTCGTTGACGTCGTCCAAGGCTACTGAGACCCGGTCGGCGGCGTGAAACATCCAATTGGCCGGATTGAACATTTGCGTCGTTTCCGCCGCCAGCCTCCTTCGGCAAAGTATCCGTTATCCGCTCTGTGGCGGAGCGATCGATGGACATAGGTCCGCGTCGCATAGGATTCGGTCGAGAGGAAGCAACTATGATGAATTGGAAGGAATACCGCGCGAACGTCAAAAATCGCGTTGGCGATCTGCGCAAGCTCGCGCCTGAAGTGATGAAAGGCTACGGAGCTCTCGCCATGTCTGGCGAAAAGGCCGTTCACCTCGATGCGAAAACCCGCGAGATGATCGCCTTGGCGGTGGCGGTAACGACACGATGCGACGGCTGCATCGCAAGCCATGTCGAGGCAGCCCTGGCAGCCGGAGTGAAGAAGGAAGAGCTCACCGAGGCTCTTGGTGTTGCGATGGCGCTGAACGCAGGCGCTGCCCTCGTGTATTCCGCACGCGTCATCGATTGCTACGAAGAGATGAACGCCTAACCATCACCCATGGTCTTCGGCGGCCTACTCCAGCGCTGGAGACCATATCATCGGGAGGTGACAATGTCCGAACGTTCAAAAACAACCCGTCTGGGTCACTTCATCCGAGACCTGTCAAACTTGCTTGATCGCACGGCCGACGAAAGGGTCATTCTCTCCGAAGGCAAAGGTCTCCTCGAAGACTTGATCATGAACGACGACTGGTTGCCGGACGAATTCGCCAAACCGCATCCTAAATTCTACTCCCAGTACCTTCTCTATTGTGACCCGGCCGACCGGTTCTCGATCGTGAGCTTCGTCTGGGGCCCTGGACAACTGACCCCAATACACGACCACACAGTATGGGGCCTCATCGGAATGCTCCGGGGAGCGGAAGTCTCCACGCGTTTTGAGCTAGGTGCTCCCATGAAATCGGTTGGCGTTGATCGACTGGAGCCTGGTGCGGTTGATATGGTTTCGCCATCAGTTGGCGATATTCACCAGGTTGCCAACGCGTTCGAAGACAAAGCATCGATCAGCATCCACGTCTATGGATCAAATATCGGCACGGTCGAACGCCACGTTTTCGACAAGGCGAGCGGTGAGCAAAAGTCGTTCGTCTCGGGATACTCGAATTCGACGCTTCCCAACCCGTGGAGCGGCGTCAATATCGGTTGAGGTCGGCTCCGCCATAGCGCTACGACCGATGGGATCGTCCCGCAACTCCGTGCTTTACACCTGTCGACCACCATCTAAAATTGAAAGCGCTCTTCCTTCATTAAACGATTCCCACATAGGAGAGCGAATTTGATAGGCGTTGTCCGCAGTCCATATTCGTCATGGCCGCGGCGACGCTTTTAGACATGGTGACAGGACGTATATGGCTGATCCTCACGATCTGAATTTCATTACCGTCGCCTACGACGAGACAATTCCGCGACCTCTAAAAAACACATTTGTTATCCGAAGCGACAACTGGAACGACTACGGGAGCAATGTTCGGTTTGACGTCTTCTGGTTCGATGAAGAGGGAAATCGAAAACGAATTGGCAAAACAAAAATCCTTCACGGTAGTGAAGGTAAATCCGACTGGACCATCGACAGTCGAACGATCCCGCCTTCCAAATTCAGCGGCGACATCGGGGAGGAATACATCTCTCTGGGCCAGTCCAAAACATACTACTCTTGGATTCATGATAATTTTGGAGAGGATGCTGTTCGAGTCCTTGTCGCCCTTCGCGATATTGCTGTAATGCCAGGTGTTGCGGCACGTTTCGAAACGTCCTCGGTGTTCCGAAACGGAATGATGAGAGAAAACTCCGCGTGGCGGTCACGCAGGTTCGGGAGTGCATGGTCGCTGGGGACCGACCCAATCGAAAAACCATATTTTCAATACGCTTGTCAGCTGTCGGATACGGAAGAGCCGTTCAAGATCGATTTCGACTTCCGCCCGGGAGATTTTTTGCCGGGCAGAGTTGTCGGCGTCATTGGACGCAATGCCGTAGGTAAGACAAGGTTCCTAGCCCAATTGAGTGCCGACCTTGCGCAAGCAAGACAGGTATCGGCGGCAACAGTTGAAGAAAGGTCGCGGCGCTTCCTGGGCGACCAGCCGCTCTTCACGCGCATCCTGGCTGTCTCATACAGCGCGTTTGACAGATTCCGTCGTCCGGCAGCTCATGCCGAAAGTAGCTACGTTTACTGCGGAATCCGAGACGACCGAGGAAATCTATCTCAAACTGGCCTCCAGCGCAGCTTCCGTGCGAACAAGGCACGCGTCAGGGACTTGAACCGAGATAGCGATTGGATCGTCTACATCGCTCAGATTCTTGGTGACGACAGCGAGCACTTCGAGGGCGATTTGCGACGCGAAATCGAGGGGGACCTCGACGAAAGCGAACTTCTGTCCCACTTGAGTTCGGGGCAGGCAATCCTTTGCCACTTCGTCACTGGGTTGCTGGCCTGGCTCCAGCCCGAAAGTCTTGTGTTATTTGATGAGCCCGAAACGCATCTACACCCCAACGCAGTGGCCAACCTTTTTGTCGTGCTCACGGAAATCCTAAAACACCACCAGTCATACGCGGTGATTGCCACCCATTCTCCAGTGGTAATCCAGGAAATCCCTTCCCACAGGGTTGTTGTTTTCACGCGGTCCGACGGAGTGACTCAGGTCGAACAACTTCAGATGGAGAGCTTCGGCGAAAGCATCGCGGAGCTGACCGAACACGTTTTCAAAACTCAAGAAGCCCAAAGTCTTTATCGGAGCGTGCTCGATCGGATCGCAGGCTCAATGAGTTTAGAGGAGGCTCTCGACCTATTCGCTAACCGCCTAAGCATGAACGCTAAATCGTATCTGATGGCGCGATATGCAAGGAATGCGAAGACGTGAAAAGCCTCAACGCGATTGTGACGCCGCCCGACTACATCGACATTTTTGAAGACATCAGGGACAAGAAGAAGAAAAAGACCAGGGCAAAGCTTGTTGCCGCTCAGGCTTCGCTACGCTTGAGATTTATCCATTATGAGGTCTGCTTTGCAGCGAACACCTTACACGGTCTTCCTTCATCCCCTTTTGCCTATATCAAAGACGAATTGCGTTCCTGTTATGGAAGGAACGTTGGCATGGTGGCGCTGCAAACGGCCATCAAAGAAGCGCAGCCCAAGGGACGGCTGGTATGGTGCCCATACTGTGGGGCAACGACGCCGGGTAGCCACGACCACTATCTTCCGGCTGAGAAATTTCCCGAGTTTTCAACGCATGCTTTGAATCTCGTTCCGTCCTGCACTCGTTGTAACTCGATTAAAGACGATGATTGGCTAGATGCCGCAGGAGCTCGACAGTATCTCCACTTTTACAGGGACGCGATACCTGTAGCACCTTTCCTGACAGTCAACGTAAGCTCGAATACGGCCGCGCAGGCTGTGGGAGCAACATTCTCGATCCAGCGGGCGGGAATGCCCGCCTCGTCTTGGGCATTGATCGAGTCCCATTTCCGGAAGCTTCACCTAATCGAGTTATACGACTCATATTCCAATGACCTTATCAATCTGGCACTCCGTAGCGTTCGCTCACACCTGAATGCTGGCGGAGCAGACGCCGCCGGCTTCCTAGCAGGAGAAGCGCTCGAGGCCGCCGAGCTCTATGGGGAATATGGATGGCGGGCGGTTTTGTTGGGAGAGATGAGCACCCACCCTCATCTCGACCAGTGGGTATCATGGCTTTGAGCAATCAAAGATTACTCCCGGTCACGAGCCAGATTGAGCCTGCCAACTGCAAACCGAAAGGGAGCGCCACTGACCGTGATCAGTAGCGTCCCCAAAGCGATGTCCCGCATCGGTCAGGACGCATTGAAACAGCAGCTCGAAGATATCCATAGACCTACGCCGAGCTAAGCGAGGCAACAATGATTTATGGTCGAACATTGGCTGCTCGACCGAGAGGTGTGCTCATTCATCTGGGGTAGATAACCTCGAGTTTTTGTTGCCAAATGCAACCAGCCGTTGATCGCGTCGCCAATCCTATCAGACCCTCGAAGTCTCCCAAGCGTCAGTCTCAACCAATTTTCGGAGATGGTCCGGAATGCTCGGCACCAAGCCTCCTGCTCTCCAGTTAGGCGTCCGAAGCCAAACCGCCTTGCCAATGTCGCCGGACCCAACTTCTTCAACTCATTCTTCAATAAGATTGCAGTCAGAAACGATAAGGCGCTTAACAATGCCGCTCGACGATTCGACCTTCTTGGCCTCAATTTCGAGCTTCTTCCTGGTGTCGAGATTGCTCCCGTGAAGCGACCAACTCAGCAGACCGCGCTTGTCCTCCGGAAAATCAGCACTGCGCTTGAAAGGAATGATCCTGCCGTAGTCGTCAATGAACGCACGTCCGTTCGGTGACACAGAATTGAAGCGCGTGATGTTCCCGGTGAAGGTTTGAGGAAAATCGTCGATGGACCTCGTATTGACCCAAAGACTGGTCTCGTGGTCGAACTCGACTAACTGTTCGCCTCGAGGTCTCTGAACTGACACCGTCGTAACTCCGCCCTCCGATATGGTACGGTGAGCTCTTTGGAGACTGCCTTCCATGTGTTCGGCGAGATCATCAAAAAAGGGTTTCTCCGGCCCGATTAGACCATTTACGTATGCGGTCCTGGGCGCGGCCGGCGTCCGGCCGACTGCCTGGTTGAAGGCGAACGTTATAAAATCGTAAAAGGTTGGTCCGTTGACCGTTACGCCCTTCGGCTTGCGAGTGATGATGGTGGTGAAGTCTGTAATAAAGCTGCCCTGACGGGCCGGACGCATGAACACTTTCGCGTTTTTAAGCGCAGTGGAGTAGTTTGTGACGTCATGATTTATGTAGGCGTTTGTTGCGATTTGAAGCGCCTGCGCAAAACCGTATAGTGACGAGGTTCCATCATATGCATCAAGCATATGGTTGTCGGCGTCTCCCCCACTAAAGTGCAGCCGCAACCCAAAACTTTCTTCGACCATTCTCATCCTCTTGCCTTCAGCAACCAGAAGATTATTAGGCGTTCTTATAGAACTCAACCAAGACGGCTGTCCGGATGCTCGAATTCCTCAGAAAAATCCAAGCTATTGTCTCCGAGATCACGAGACCTCAAGAGAAGTTCGAAAGCGAATGGATCAAGTTCATTTTCGATTGGCAGACGCTGGTCGCGGCTGTTCTGGCTGGAGTCCCTGCGATCATTGGCGCGTATCTCCTCTGGAGGCAGATCGAGATACAGCGGCTTGAGTTGGATCGAGTGCGACGGAAGGAAGAAATGACCGCGCGCATCCAGCTCATTCCGGTATTGGCATCTTTGACCCAATATTACAAAGGGTGCATTTCCTCGATCATGGATGGCTCGCACGCAGTTTCGGAAATACCGAGCCACTCACTGGCCGTCCTCATGTCATCAGCGCCGACCTTGGACGAGAATGTCTTTCGGCATATTCAGAGCTTGATCGTCGACTTTCAGGTATTCACATCCCGATATCCGTCGTGCTCGGGTGCCCTAACGGGCGGCCTACAAGAGATAGTCCTAGTTGATCTGGGTCGACTCCATTCCGCTACCAATGTGCTCTACCCTTACGCACGCTTTGAGACCGACACTGTCGAACCGATAGAAAATACAAGAGACGCCAATCGCGACGCGATCAAGAATCTGATCTCGGTGGCAAATCGAATGTTTAGCGAACGTGACCGCATGACAATCGAGCGAGCTCTCAACGTTCGGTTTCCCCGGAAAACATCGGCGACTATACCTGCCGTCGAGCCGTGACCGCGACGCGCACGTAAATTCGTCGAAACGATCGCGAGTATTTGATCGGCAGCGAGCCAAATCCTGAGGAGACTGGTTGAGTCGCCCCTTTACAATAGGCGCGGCCGCACCTCGTTAACCTTCGGACCAGACTACATCTGGTGGTTAACGAGCCGTTAAATCAATCCAAAACAACGGCAACCCCGCCACATCCCCTTGAAAGCAATGAGGAAAACAAACCCCATCCTTCGGAAAGAAGGCTGTTAATACTATATTTCGTGTTTGCGACCATCATCGCCACACTCTAAATAGTTAACCGCTCTTCGTTAGGACGTAAGCGCGAATTTCTGCA
>UBJO01000052.1 GCA_900465665.1 Hyphomicrobiales bacterium | reverse complement strand
GTGTGTATCCCGCTTGTAGGAATTTTACGCTTACACTACCCCCCACGCCCGAAACCTCCCCCTCCCGGTCATCTCCCTTAAACCCAGCTCCAAAACAATCCGCCGCGCCGCCTGCGGCGTCACATCGAGCGTCTTCGCCACCATGCCGGCCGACACGAGCGGCTTTGCCATGACGAGCTCGACCAGTTCCGGCAGCTTTGACGACGTCCGGCGCCCTTCCAGTTTCCTCTCCATCAACGTGCGCGCCAGCGTCAGCCGGTCATGCTCTTTCATGCCGATCTCGGCGGCCGCGAGAAACCCGTGGGCAATCGCGAGCAGCCGGGTTTCGCGATCGCGATGCCGGCGCCGATCGACAAGAATGGTTTTCAGTCCGAGGTTGATGGCGGCGAGATGGGCGCCAGTGGTGATGCCGGCTTCCCGCAGGATTGACGCGGCGAACAGTCTGCCAAGCCACGGGGCATGCTGAAGCACGGAAAGCTCGTTCCAGGCATCGAGGGCGACGATCGCCCGAAACACCGCCGGCAAGTCTTGAGCCTGCCGCAGGACGCTGCGCCATTCGTCGAGCCGTGCATCCTCGTCCCAGTCGAGATCATAGATCAGCGGATCGGCCGGAGCCCGGCCGGGCTTCCTGGCTCGTTCTATCGCGGCGTCAGAGCGCGCGAGCAGCGCATCGATGGCGGCATAGTCGACGCCGGGTAGATTTTCGATGTCGTCGGCGACGTCCCCCTGCCCTTCCGGATCGACCACGACCGCGCGGCGGGCAATACCGGCGGCTTCCGCTTCGTCAGCGTCAACCGACGTGATCTCCGCGGTTTTTCGCAGCGTCCGAACACCGTCGGCCGACAGCGCCCAGTGCGGTGACTGGGCCGCGACGCGTCGGCGGGTTCGTAACACGTCGCGGGCGATGGTGAGTTCGTGGGTGGGGGTGCGGATATCGCGGGTGGCGTCGTGGAGCACGAGGTCTTCCAGGTGCACGAGCTCGCCGTCGATCCACAAAGAGGCGCAGGCATCGGCGAAATGCATGCGTTCAATCCAGCCGCTTCCGACCGGCGAACGGGCGATGCGTTCGTCGAGACGCGTGAGCGCGCTGCCGGCGTCGAATGCCGACCGCATCAAGGCGCTCATGCTGATTTTTGTGAGATCGTAAGCCATTGAAATTATGGTAAATGATTTGCTAAACGAACTCTATATTAATATTGCGGTTCGTCACCGCGTATGATTGTGGCTTGGATTATCTACCATCGATAATGATCGGTTATCGATAGGAAAGCGGTGCACAGGTGATCTTAATGTGCAACGGAGACCGATCAATTCATTGCGAATCTCAAGGTCGAGAATCGCCTTTTAGACGTGTCCGGTCAATCCTTCGGTGTCTTTAACGCACCCTTCCCAACATCACCCACGCCGCACCATCGACTTGGCGATCTCGACAATATCGTCCCGTGTCGCCGTCGGATCCTCCTTCGACCAGGCAATGCCAAGCCCGATCTTGAAGTCGATCCCCCTCACCTTTTTGAGCACGAAGCTGCGGTTCGGGATATCGGTCGTCCAATCGGGCGCAAAGCCGATGCCAAGACCGGCGGAGACAAATGAGACCAGCGAATAGGTGTCCTCGCAGCTATAGGCGACGTTCTTGGTCATATCGTATTCCTCGAACTTCTCGTTGAAGTACCGTTCGGTGAAGGAGAGATTCTGGCGGTTGAAGGCGATGATCTTCTGATCGCGCAGGTCCTCGATCGAGATCTCGTTGAGCGAAGCCAGAGGATTGCTCTCGGCAACAGCCAGAAGATAGCGTTCATGGGCAACGGAAAAGAAGCGCAGCGATCCGATGTTCTCGACCGGCCTGATGAAGCCGAGGTTCAACTGCCCTGTCTCCAGTCCTCGGATGATGTCTCCGGTGTTGCCTGAAGCAATGTGGATGCGAACATCGGGAAACTTTCGAGCGATCTTGCCAAGGAACAAGGGAAGCATCCCCATGGTGGCTGGGTAGACGGTACCGATCTTTATCTGGCGGATACGACTGCCGCCTGCGGCCCGTGTCAGCTCTGTGGTCAGCTCCATTTCGCTGAGGATGCGGACAGCACGATCGTAGAAGGTCTCCCCTGCCCGCGTCAACTCGACCCGCCGTGTGGAGCGGATGAACAACGGACAGCCGAGCTCCCTCTCCAGCGCCATGACATGGTTGCTCAGCGCCGGCTGGGCGATGTTCATCTTGATCGCGGCCCGACCGAAATGGAGCTCCTCGGCAACGGCACGGAAAAGAGATAGTTGGCGTAGTTCCATTTGAACTCTCACCTCGCCCTGTTGATTTAATTTACACACTATAGTTGATAAACATAAAGTATGTAAACTGCGAGTTTTCACGCATGGATATGCGGAAGCTCGTCGGTCGCAATTTTGCGCGCCTTCGTCGGGAAAAAGCCCTGACGCAGGAGGACGTCGAATCGCGCTCAGGTTATAGCCAGCAATACCTGAGCGGGCTCGAGAGAGGGCTTCGCAATCCGACAATAATTACGCTTTACGAACTGGCACAGGCGTTGGGTGTAAGTCACGTCGAACTGGTGGTACCAGATGGCGAGGTCACCCCTCTAAAAGGCGAGGGTGCTGAGGGTATTGCGCGCCAAGATTGAGAGATGATAAAACCATCGCCCTGCCTAGCCGGCGCATGTTCTCTGGTTTGGGTCGCGGTTCTTTTCTCGGAAGTTGTTTTTAGAGATTGCGAGCCTGAACATTTCGCTCAGGGCGCAAACAAAAAAATACGAAACTCAGGAAGAGGTCAGGTTCCCGTTGAGACCGACCGTCGATTACAAGTCCGCATTGCCTCAACTGAAAAACCTCACACATCTGACAGATGAAGACCGCTTGACTTCCTCTGGAAGCAGGAAGGCGGCAGCGCGTGAATTCCCAGCTGCTCCCAACGGATTTCTCTGCCGTAGAGCACCATGGAACGGCGACATCAGGTGAGGCGACCGACTATGAGTCTAGTAGCGCAAATCGCGCTGTGTGGCCCGCTATTAGCAGCTTCATACACGCTTGCAAAAATAGTGTTATTGGCACACTTTACATCTGTACAGATTATATGAGCTCGTAGATCGGCCCATCACCGCGGTGCAAGAAAAAGTAGACAATCACAAGTCTCCTACCCGTCTGGTAGGATACGCACGTTTCTCGTCCGCTGGTGATCAAGCCAACGATCGACAGGTCGATCATCTCCGGGCGGCCGGTTGTGACCGCATCTATCAGGAGCATGGATCCGGTTCGTTTCATGAGAGGCCGCTCTTGGTCCGCCTACTTGCAGAGCTGAACGCTGGAGATGCTTTAGTAGTCGCCCGCTTGGATCGTGTTGCGCGCTCTGCTAGCGACCTTCTGGGGCTAATCGAAAAACTCAAAGATCGAGGGATCGGCTTCCGATCTCTCTGTGATCCCATCGACACGACCGGGCCGCTGGGTGCCTTTTCAATTCAAGTTCTTGGCGCGATCGTAGAACTTGAAAAGGCGCAGAGCGCAGAGCGCGCGAGAGACAGTATCAAGGCAGCAAAAGCTCAAGGACGACTTCCTGGCAACCCCGGTCTTCGGGAAAGGCGACCGGAAGCGATTGAAGCTGCGTCCAAGGCACGCGAGAAGCTTTATATCGACGGTCTCATCGCTTCGTCGGAAACCTGGCTTCCAGTCGTTAGGCAACTGCGCCCAAAGCACAGCTGGGATAACGTCGTCGACGTTCTCAACCGACGCGGCCAAGATTGGACGATAGAGCGCCTTCGTCGAGCGGCACACCGTCTGGTACGCGAACAGCTAGCAGAAAAGGAGCTCCTCGACCGCTCCCCTCGCCGCGCTCCCGAAGACCATCTGATGAAGAAGGTAGCGGCAATCACAATCGCTGATCCGAGCTTGTCGCTTCGCGACATTGCAAATGAGCTTGAGAAAATGGGGGAACGACCGGCACGTGGCGGGAAGAAGTTCCAGGCCTCATCTGTTCGAGATCTGCTGGACAAAGCCCACCGCTTTGGTCTCATCCGCCGTTAGGATCAAGGTGCCCGGCGCCTGTGTCTACTTCATTCCGTCCGACAGGACTATTACACCAATGCGGTTGCTCTTGATCCTCTCTCATGCTTTCGGGGCGTTGGGGAGTCCATCAAACGAAGCGAAGAACTGACCCCTGCAAACGTAGTCGACCTGATCAGTCGTCTCGCTCCCTCGGCTGACATCTCTTGGAGTCCGTCACGCCAGGAACCTACGCAGAGCCGATAGCCTTTTTCCGGGATGGTCGTTACCGGTGGTTAGCGACCCAACCCGAGTGCGGTCGCCCACTGCTGACAGGGAAATATTCCCCGGTCTGATCCAGACAATCGACCTTGCTGGTCAGGATCCAGTCCTACCGATCGCTTCTCGACATCAGGTCAAAAAGCGCGCATGTGGAAGACCAATATCGCCAAAGCTGCCGGATAAGGCGTAAGCCTCCCGACGGGCTCAAGCCGTTCTTCGAATGATCCCTCGCCGGGGGCTCATACGAGTGCCGATACCAATCGCCGGCCGCAGCAAACGCCAGCCCATGAGCACCACTGGAAAGCCGCAGCGTCAAAGGCGCCAGAGCATGACGTATGGCACATGGCACCCGAATAAACGCTGATCAGCGCCGAGGCATCATTGCCCGGCATTCGTGGCCAGCACCAGCGTTCAAACCATCCGGTTCCATATTGGCTGCGCCTCAGGATCGAGCGCTGCAGATTTCGGGGCTCAGATACGTTCGTTCTCATTGCTTTGCTGAGCACCCAATTGCCTTCTTTTGCGACGTCGCGTTCGCAACGGCATGCGATGGTTTCCATAGCCACCCGGCTCCTTGCATGTCGATCAAGGTAATTTTTGGTTGGCGTACCCTACCAGAAAGGACACGCACAATCAGCCAATACAATCGCCGTCCAAAGAGCGCATGTTGCGTTGGGACGACTGGCCATCTTGGTGCCTGAACAGACACGACGGCCCAGCCAGACAGCCCTCGCACACACTGGCACCACCGTAAGGAGATCGCGGCACCCTATTGCGCCTTGCGGAGCTGGCTCTCGGCCGACAGTCTCTCGTCGGACAGCAAGCATCCAGCTAAACTTCGCAAAAACGCCTCTACACCGCACGCACTCCTTTGCCGAAGGTCCCGCAAGCTGGCACCGGATTCTGTTGAGCCTCAGCCTCAAAACTCATCGCTCATGGGACGCACCAATCCCCGCCAGCCCAAACCTTCACATCTAGGATCGCTTGCAATGAGCTGATGTTGATGGGCTTCCTGCGCCGTCCCGAAGCCAGTATGCCCCTCCGCCTAACGGCAGAGACTTGGGACAGGCAGCCCCTCAGTGTAGCGCAGGGTCTTCAATGACCACCTGCGGAGGAGCGGGAAGCAGGCGTCAGGCGCCATGCAAAACTGGGCCGATAGAGACAAACAGAACTCGCCCTTCCCAAGGAAGGGGCCTCGCGAGCGCAGACCATGACACATGCTTCACCATGTCTGCGCGGAGGGAGCAGTGCCTGACGCCCGCTGAAAAGCCCTGCACCTTTCCGGCCGTTTATAGGTGTCCCCATGCTCTTCTGGCAAAGGTCTGGTAGCTGAGAGCGTCCGCCGCGGAAAGGCAAGTGACCGAGCAAAACGACCGTCGTGGACTAGTTCGTTGGTCGGGTCGGGCGTCGATAGGTACAGCATGGTTCCCAGCAATATATTTAGTGAGATTGATGAGAGCCTACGTGGGCCGCGGCCCACAGATTTATCTATCTGAATTTACTACAGAATCCAAGTTGATGAAATATCGCAAGGATCTCAGCCGGCCTCCGTGGGCCGCGGCCCACGACCTCAAATCATTGAAATAACGTCATTTTCTGAAATCAATTGCAGATCGGTTTTTTTCACGCCCTTTTCTCCAGCCGCGCAGCATCATTAAAGTTTGCGAACGGCGCCCGTCCAACCACTGATCTCCCACTCGCCTCCTACCACCTGCAAACCACGACGCGCGTGGAGGTCAGCGTAAGCTAAGGGGGCACTTCGAAGTGCCCGTCGGCGTTCTCGTCACATCCGAGCACCAACAAGCGAGCGGCGAGAGGAGGGGGACAGAGACCCCACGCAGCAAACAGCGACAAGCGCTTACCAATCAGCGATCAGCGATCATTGGAACCTTTGACGTCGCTAAAACCAGCGAGCGATTGGACACCTCACCATCGCCAGCCACCCACGGAGAACATTCGCCGCTGCTGCAAGTCGAACGAGACCTGCACGCATAAGCATCGCGCGAAAACGCCGTATCTGCTCGTCAGAAGAACGGTCCGCGACCGGGATCGCGACAACTGGATGTTTGGCTGAGGTCACTCGCACCTTTCAGCGATCCATTCACACCGCCGGGGTCGGATGAACTTCGACGTCGTCATCAAAAACCCGGGAATGACGTTTCTATTGATTCGTCGGCGCAAGCTCACGGGAGATGATCATGGAAGCGGGGCGGACGAAAAGCGCAATCATGTGGGCAGCAGCCGGACTTATTGGACTGGGGCACGCCGCAGCCTCGGCGAACTGCGTGTCGATTATCCAAAACGAAAACTGGCCAGCTATTGCACGCGCGATCTCCGATGTCAGGCTCTGCGAACAATTGCCGGTCGGACCTAACAAAACAAGGAGTTTCGAGGTGGCCTATGCTGAAGTCTGTCCGCAGGCGGGCGGGCTGACAACCGTTCGGGCGCAGGCCTATCTGACATGTGAGGCCGACGTCAGTTCGTTGTTCCAGGTCGACGCCGTGGAAGGAAGAGTAAACGTTGACGTCACCCTGGAGCCATCAACTTGCAGGGTCACCGACGCTCACCTCAATATCGATGATGGTCTTGGAGGCCTCCTGTCCGGTCTAACCGACACCGACGACCTGGCGCGTAGCTGGGCACAATCACAAGCCACGCGGTTGTGCCGATTGCAGTAAGAGGAGCGGACGAGAGGTTAGGGGCGCTCTTTGAACCACAGCCTGCTCAAACCCCATCGCAGCAAGACCGAGCGCCCCTGAAGTCCGTGTCGGCAGCGTAAGAAGCTCTCTCGTATTAAGAGACGGAAGAAACACCAAATGTCGCCCCTCGGTCTCGCAAGACATTTGCAATTGGCAGAGGGGAGAGGGTAAGCTAACCCGGTAGCGAAACATATTGCCTGGCCTCGTATTCCCGCCCAGGCACCCCGCGGACCGATAACATTCCCCGAGAATGGGGAACGAGCGTTGACGCTCCATGCACCTAAGCATCTCAATCCGGTCGCCTCTTCCTGAACTTGCTAGGCTGCCTCCTACATAACGCGACCGCCCGATCTCGATTAAGCGTCATGCGCGACGTAAACTCGATGCGTCGATCTCAAACGCAAATGAACCATAAGAAGCAACGCGCAGCACATTCCCCCTGAAGTTGCGGCTGCTGCATTGGTCGCAGCCCCATTGAGCCGCGGGTTATCTTCGTTCGCTCGGTCGCCATACGTCATTGCCAATTGAAGGTTTTCGCGACGATCATCCGGCAATGGCGGCTCCTCTTTGCCGATCCCCGCTTCGAGATCGGTAAAGGATCCCAATCGACGCTTTGCAAGCGAGCCAGGCAAAAGAGGTCCAAAAGACCTAGAAGCATTGAGAATAAGACCGGTCTTATGACTCCCATGCTGGACAGCCGTATCAACACCGGGGCTATGTTGCCGCCATGTCACGGATCACTCCACACGATTCCGTTCAGCATTGGGTCGGAAACCGGGACGGAAGCATCGCGGTCGACGCGCGCTCATCTTGGCGCTAGTCCGGGGACGCAAGTCGAGCGAAGGCACTTGAGAAACGTCGGCCTCAACGCGGGTATAAGTTTCTCGCTTCGCCCGAACGACTCGACCGTCATCAGCATCACCGCTGGATGCCTCAGCTTGAAATATGATGCCTCCCATCTCGAAGGATGACGGATCTCACCAATCTCTGCTCGAGCAGCGAAGCCGACTGAGCGCAAAACGCAATTCCTCCTCGAACCAGATCGCAATACTAAGTCTTGTACCCGATGCGAGACAGGCGCGTGCCGCCCGACCTTATGCCTCCCAACCTAAACAAGGGCCACACGCGCTATCCCAAAAGCCCCTTCAAGATCGTTATCTTGTTTTGCGGTAATGTCAGGCAAAGCTGAGCCGGAGGACGTCCCGCCGAAGCATTGATCAAACCATCGCAACGCTGGTGCCAACACCGTTCGTGGAATTAATCATGCAAATGGTTGCAAGGACGCCGATGTCGCTCAGACCACCCTCCACATTCCTCCTCTCCGAAATCCAGGATTGTCTCATTTTTCACGGCTTAGTAATGTCTGACTCGGCGCGACGGAACTCTGACTTTGAAGAACTAGGCCTGGCAGTAGGTCGCAGATCTTGCCGATCGTGTGACATGATGACCACGCCTGGGCGACTTGGGTCGAGACCACTGAAACTCCGACGCTCGTATCCCCAATCGACAGCGACTGCCAAAAAAGTCTGACGAGAGTCATCAGGCTCTTCCAGGGCATATTTCGAACAATCTGCGGCACGCGGAGCCCCTTCCTTGCCAAACAATACCCGTGGCAAGCGCTGCCCTGATCTCCTCCATACTCCGTAGTGTTTGCCGCCGATGACCGCTTCCCTTGCTGCTTGTTGCAACGATAACAGCAATCAGAGCGTCCAACCTTGCTCCTATTCCCGATGGACCCGGCCTATAGGAGCGCGCAACGGCTCAACGCTTGCAGCGCAGTACCGCAGTCGCCTCCAACACGAACGAGAACGAGATAAATCTCAGGGCCTACAGGGATAGAAGTCCCCGCGACCATGTGTCTTGCTGCTCGTAAGGTTTATTCGCTAGAACTCAAACCCTCCGCTCGGGATCGGCATTCGCCTTCAAGAGCGCCATGAGCATTGGACCAAGAGAAAACGCACCTCTTTGTGCCCGGCCGGTCAAATCTCTCAGGTATCCACCAGGCGAATTAATCAGGTTGGCTCGCTCGAGCATGCAGGCGACTGAAACTGCTGCGTTCTCTTGCCCCATGACATCACAAGCTTGTTGATATGCCGAGGGCGTGATCCCCAACATCGATCGGACGACTACCCCGGCTGACATGAAGTCACGCCACGACGTGATGCTTCCGGCGGGCCCGTAGCCGACAATCTGCGGGCATGCTCTCAACACGGTACCCAGCGCGAAAACCTTGAGAGGTTCTCGTGATTGTTTCTTTGCTCGCGTATCTTCCACCGATTTCGCTTCCAACTCCTTTTCAGAGCTTTGTTCAAATTCATGAGGAGATTCGGGATTCGAATTATGTATGTGGCGCTCAATATGAGCATCATTGGTGCCCGAAAAAACCGATTTATCGAGCATTTCCAATCGATTGAGGATCTCCGTGCGCAACGCGAGCATTTCATGCAGCGCGCGGGTAACCTCTTTGAGCGATGCTACGCGCGGCAGGCGTCCAATGATGGCTGCATAGGCCGCTTCCATTCCATGCCAATCGCCGCCTTCGACATTTTCTTCAATGGCAGCGGTAATCAGCTTTCGGACATCGCGTCTGCAGATTGTCAGGTCCTCTTTGGATTTACGCAATTCTGTTCGTGCTGCAATTACGGCCTGGGCCATGGCTGCAAGCTCTTCCGCCCGTGACAGAAGCGGTGTCAGATCGAAGCCAAAGGCGCGCTCAACGTCGCCGGCACCGTCCTTGCGGGCATACCGTTTTCCGTTGGCACTGTCCTTGCGCACAATCAAACCCGCCTCGACCAAGAGGGTGAGGTGACGTCGCAATGTTGAGCCGGGCATACCATTGGCCCTGAGGGAGAGCTGGAGGTTAGAAGGATAGACAACCAACTGGCCATCCTGGCGCAGCTCATTTTCAGGATAAAAGCTCAACAAAGCGTCGAGCACTGCAAGGCTGTTCGATTGAAGACCCAGCTGCTCCATGGCAGCCGAGGCGTCGCGTTTAACCTTCCACTTGTCGCAGGTCTTGCCCGCCTTCAGCTCGCCAACCGATTGTTGCTGCCTGATTAAGGCAAGCGTCATCGGCCGCCGCCCAAACGGCGTCGCCACAGTTTCCCTATGCATCGTCCTTTACCTTTCTTCAGGCAAAAGCAATTCGCTCATCAAAACGATGCCAAAGACTCTTGACGATGAATCCCGGAAATGCGATTCTACTGGTGCTTAGACAGATAGGGGCTTCCAGGACGGCGACGTTTTGGGGGCTCTTTTCTTTTGCGGGTTACGCTTCCTTTTTTGGCTGCTGTTTTTTGCGGTATTCTGCGTAGATCGAGGGCAACTGCTCCAATACGAAGGCGGCAAAGTCTGGCATTGCCCTTCTGTCGATCGTCAGTTCAACCTTGGTCTTGTTTTGTTTGACTTGCGCAAGACGTTGCCCGTCCGGCCCTGAAAGCACATCTGGAGCCCCGCGTGTGATTCGACGCGGCTTCAGATGGGCAATCATGCTTTTGAAACGATCCTGCGACGGGAGGCTCTTGAGCGTATGCGCATAACGCGTTGCATCTTCCGGTGAGGGCGCTTTCTCAAGCAGTTCGGTCAATTCGATCCAGCTGCGACGGCCGACGCCGGGGGCACGGCCAATCGCGTCGATAAGATCGGCAGGAAGCGCATCGACGATGTTAAACATCCGCGTCAAATCGCTCTTGTCGACAGACATAGCAGCCGTAATCACGTCGCGGGCAAACCGTTCCTTGAGACGTGCCGCAAAGCGAGCTTTCTCGATGAACGTAAGATCCTCACGCTCGTTGTTTTCTTGGCCCTGAGCAATGACCAGCTGTTCGTCGCTCAGTTCTCGAACGATCGCCTTGACTTGGAGGCCTAGCTCAATGAGTGCCCGCAGACGGCGGTGGCCGAAGGCGACCTGATAGCGCCCCGAATGCTCGGGATGAGGGCGAACAAGGATCGGAACCTGTTGGCCCTGCTCTCTAATGGAACCGACAAGACCATCGAGATCTCCTTCCATTCGATCCTGCACGAAGGAAGGTTCGATGACAGAAGTGTCGAGCTCGATGACGGCCTGGCCTTCAGCCAGCTTCCGCTCGATTTCGTTGGCACGTCGACTGCGATCGTTGAGGTCGCCGAGCGACTTGCTGATTGCGGCCAGCGGTTTTGATCTCGGTGCGTCGAGGTGTGGTCGCGACGGCGGCGGCGGAGCAGCTTGCTGCCCGTCCTTTGGCTCGCTGTGGAGCATCGGGAGGAGGTTTTTCCGGCTCATGATCTACCCCATGTCGCCTTGATCAGGGACTCGATCTCGGCGTTGACGTTGTTCATCGATTCCAGTGCCCGGTCGTAGGTGGATCGGGTGAACTGGGCGCGTTCCACCTCGAACAGTGTCTGATTGGTGATGCCGGCGTCGGAAACGGCCGTGCTCTTCAGCATAGGGTTGACCAGTACGTTTTCACCGAACATGGAGCGAAGAAAGGCCACCATTTGGTTCTGTGGGCCGTCGGTCGGCTCGAACCGTGTAATCAGGTAACGCATCCAGTTGTTGCGATCCTGGGCGCCTGCTTCGGCGATCTCATCAAGAAGTGCGCTCGTCATTGCGAGAAACTGGTTCATGGACATGACATCAAGCATCTGTGGGTGGATGGTGATCAAAACCGATGTCGCAGCCGTCAGAGCCGAGAGCGTCAGGAAGCCCAATTGCGGAGGACAGTCGATGACAACGACGTCGTAAGCGTCCTCCACATCACGGATTGCCGCCTGAAGGCGGGCAAAGAATAGGACATCGTCTGGCTTACGCTGAAGCAATGCCTTTGGCGTGTCGTGTTCGAACTCCATGAGTTCCAGGTTTCCTGGGATCACATGCAGATCCGGAATATAGGTTCCGCGGATGATCTCCTGGATTGGACGGCGTTCTTCATCGTAGCGGATCGCGCCATATACCGTTTCGTTTTCACCGACATCGAGTTCAGGCTGGTTTCCGAACAAGGCGGACAGACTGGCCTGTGGGTCGAGATCGATTGCCAGCGCCCGATAGCCGCGCAGCGCCAGATATTGGGCAAGATGGGCCGCAGTGGTGGTCTTTCCCGAGCCTCCCTTGAAGTTCATGACGGAAATGACCTGCAGTTCCTCGCCTTCGCGGCGATGCGGTAGATAGCGACCGTTCGAGCGCGCGGGTTTGTCCAGATGCGCGCGCATGGCCGCGATATCCTGTACCGAATACATACGCCTGCCACCGGCGAGCGCTGGACTGAAGTCGCGCTCGGAGCCTTCTGACGCTTTCTTTTCCAATTCGACCGCACTTGTGCGAAGGTAACCTTCCGCGACCCCCAAAAGCTTGGCTGCCTCAGAGGGAGAAAAGGAACGGATGGTCTTGCGGGCGTGCGGCGTGAAAATATTGGATTGGTGTTCTTGGAGTTTGGCCGAAAGTGATGCCGAATGGCTCGCGATCTTCGATCGGAGCGGTGAAGAGCGGCTGTCGTTCGTGTTTACGGTGTTGGTCATCATTTCGTCCATAAGGTCATGTGTGCGGAAAACGCCCAAAAAACATCAAAAATCCGCATCTGAGGAGTGCCTCGATTCTCTGACCCTTGCAAGCCTTTTAAAGTTAACGAAATCTTGCTCTCCCCATGGTTTGCACAGCTTTCCCTGACCTGGATCGCCATTACCCATAAAATACAGTTACTTACAACAAGTGGGGTGTCTCGCTTGCGCTGGATCTAGCGTCACCGTCGAGACATCAGGAGCGGCTCGATCCTGCAAAGCGGCTAGCCGGCAAGTCCTTCCTTTTGCGAATCGCGTAGCCTCGCCGATGGCAAGAATAGGTTCAAAGCGGCACTGGGTCTGTGACGCCATCTCTTCATGCGAGCGACCTCTTGCCAATCCCGATCCGTTAGACGGCCCGTCGCGCCCACTAGCGATGGCCCCCTCAATCTCCTCACGGCGCATCGCTAATTCGGCTGGACGCCGATCCTGGCTCGTCCAGGAGCGCGGCGCCCGCGACGGTCGGCGATCCAAAGCAGCAACAGACCCAAGTTTCACAGCGCCTGATGCGCGCCTCGCTCTACTCGCAGATCTGCGAGTAGACGCGGTCGGCATTAGCCGGTTACCAACCTTTCACCGCCCTTTTACGCAGCATGATCGCAAGAGGACGGCGGACAACCCGAAATCACCAACCTGCGACGGGAAAAATCCATGACCGAAGGCAGCCACCGTTCAATGTCACGCCTGATCATCAAGCTCGAACATGCCCTCGGCCCGGACCTTTGCCGTGCAATCGATGAGCCCGATGTCATCGAAGTCATGCTGAACCCCGATGGCAAGCTATTCATCGAGCGTCTGGACGGGTCGATCAACACACTCGGCAACATGTCGGCCCCAACGGCCGAAACGGTTATTGGCTGCGTGGCGCATGCCCTTGGCGTAGAGGTGGATATCAACCGGCCAATTATTTCCGGCGAATTGCCAATTGGAGGCCATCGTTTCGAAGGATTGCTGCCGCCTGTCGTTGCCGCGCCAATTTTTTCGATTCGAAGACGAGCTTTGCGGTTAGTTACACTCGACGAGTATGTGAGATCGCGCATCATCACCACAGGTCAAGCAGATGGTATCCGCGCGGCGGTCGCGCAGAGAGCGAACATCGTCATCGCCGGCGGCACGGGGTCGGGAAAGACAACGCTTGCCAACGCCATACTCGCGGAGATGGTCGCCTTTTCACCGCAAGATCGCCTGATCATTCTCGAAGACACCTCCGAGATACGCTGCGAGGCCGACAACGCCGTTAGTCTGCGTACCAGTGAGGTGGTAGACATGTCGCGGCTGCTGAAGAGCACGATGCGACTTCGTCCAGACCGCATCATCGTTGGTGAAGTGCGCGATGGCGCGGCGCTGACCCTCCTGAAAGCCTGGAACACGGGACATCCCGGCGGCATCGCGACGGTGCACGCAAACTCGGCCCACATGGCGCTTCAGCGCCTTGAGCAATTGACCGCGGAGGCAAGCCTGCAACCGATGCAGGCGGTTATCGGTCAGGCAGTGGATATCGTGATCGCCATCGAGCGAACCCCAAAAGGGCGAAGGGTCAGCGAAGTTCTAAGTGTCGTCGGTTTCAGCAATGGCCGCTATCACATTGATGCTCTCGGTGAGGAGGCCCGTCATGCGGCTTAGATCAAAACTACTCATCCTCGCGGCAGCTTTGCTTGTCGCCCAACCCGCTTTCGCAGGCTCGGGCGGGTCGCTTCCCTGGGAGGCGCCGCTGGAACAAATCCAGCAGTCCATCACCGGGCCGGTTGCGGGCTATATAGCGCTTGCAGCTGTGGCGATCGCTGGTGGCATGCTAATCTTCGGCGGCGAGCTCAACGATTTCGCACGGCGTTTGGTGTACGTGGTGTTGGTCGCCGGGATCCTGCTTGGCGCGACGACGATCGTTGGTCTCTTCGGCTCGACCGGCGCTTCGGTAGGCGGCGCTTTTGTGCCCGGACAGACCACAGTCCCGAGCATATATTGGATCGGGAAAGGGGAGGGGCGTGATGGCTAACAAAGGCGCCGCGCTCCACCGCAACCGGATCCATCGCGCACTGTCGCGGCCAAACCTCTTGATGGCAGCGGATCGAGAACTCGTGCTGCTGACCGGGCTAGCGGCTATCATCCTGATCTTCGTCGTGCTGACCGTCTATTCTGTCCTGTTTGGCGTCGCGATCTGGATCGTGGTGGTTGGCGCGCTCCGCATGATGGCGAAGTCCGATCCGATGATGCGCAAAGTCTATGCCCGCCATATGCACTATCGAGCGCATTACCTTCCGACCTCCGCGCCTTGGCGCAGATACTGAGGAGTTGTCGATGGTCGCTTTGCGCAAATTTCGATCGACCGGCCCATCATTCGCGGACCTCGTTCCCTATGCAGGTCTTGTCGATAATGGCATCCTTCTGCTTAAGGACGGAAGCCTTATGACTGGGTGGTATTTTGCTGGTCCAGATTCCGAGAGCGCAACAGATTTCGAGCGCAACGAGCTTTCCCGTCAGATTAACGCAATCCTTTCGCGGCTGGGTACCGGCTGGATGATCCAGGTGGAGGCCGTGCGTGTGCCAACGACGGAATACCCATCTGCTGAACGAAGCTACTTTCCCGACACCGTCACGCGGCAGATTGACGACGAGCGCCGGCGGCATTTTGGACAGGAACGCGGGCATTTCGAAAGCCGGCACGCGCTCATCCTAACCTACCGGCCACCGGAGCGACGCCGATCGGGCCTGACTCGCTACATCTATTCGGATACCGAAAGCCGCTCGGCAAAATACGCCGATACTGTCCTTGATACCTTCCGCCGCTCAATCCGGGAGATAGAACAGTACCTCGGAAACGTTCTCTCCGTGCAGAGGATGCAAACCCGCGAAGTTCCAGAACGCGAGGGGGTACGGCTCGCGCGGTACGACGAGCTCTTCCAGTTCATTCGGTTTGCCATCACCGGCGAGAACCATCCCGTCCGCTTGCCAGAAATTCCGATGTACCTGGACTGGCTGGCGACGGCGGAGCTTGAGCATGGACTGACGCCGCGGGTCGAGGGCCGCTTTCTCGGCGTGATCGCGATCGACGGTCTACCAGCCGAGAGTTGGCCAGGCATTTTGAACAGCTTAAACCTGATGCCGCTGACCTATCGCTGGTCATCGCGCTTCATCTTCCTCGATGCGGAGGAAGCCAAGCAGCGCCTGGAGCGGACCCGCAAGAAGTGGCAACAGAAGGTCAGGCCATTTTTCGATCAGCTGTTCCAGACCCAATCCCGCGCCGTCGATCAAGATGCCATGGCCATGGTCGCCGAAACCGAGGATGCGATCGCCGAAGCGTCATCGCAATTGGTGGCTTACGGCTATTACACTCCTGTCATCATCCTCTTCGACGAGAGCCGGTCAGCGTTGCAGGAGAAGGCTGAGGCCGTTCGTCGCCTCATTCAAGCCGAAGGTTTCGGCGCCCGTATCGAGACACTCAACGCGACCGATGCCTTTCTCGGCAGCTTGCCTGGCAACTGGTACTGCAACATTCGCGAACCGCTGATCAACACGCGTAATCTCTCCGACCTTGTCCCGCTAAATTCTGTTTGGTCAGGGCAGCCAACCGCGCCATGCCCGTTCTATCCGCCCGACGCACCACCGCTTATGCAGGTCGCGTCCGGCTCGACGCCCTTCCGACTGAACCTTCACGTCGACGATGTCGGCCACACACTGATTTTTGGTCCAACCGGGTCCGGCAAATCGACCCTTCTCGCGCTGATCGCCGCGCAATTTTGCCGATACGAGAAGGCGCAAGTCTTTGCCTTCGACAAGGGCAATTCGATGCTGCCGCTGACGCTCGGCGTTGGCGGCAACCACTACGAGATCGGGAGCGAGAGCGGGGAGGGGGCTAAACTTGCCTTTTGCCCGTTGTCAGAACTTGCGACCGAAGGCGATCGAGCCTGGGCGTCCGAGTGGATCGAGACCCTCGTTTCGCTCCAAGGCGTGACTATTGCGCCAGACCATCGAAACGCGATTTCGAGGCAGATTGGATTGATGGCGTCGGCGCCTGGCCGTTCGCTCTCGGACTTCGTCAGCGGCGTCCAGATGCGCGAGATCAAGGATGCCCTCCATCACTACACAGTCGATGGCCCAATCGGTCAGCTTCTCGATGCGGAAGAGGATGGCCTGACACTCGGGCGCTTCCAGTGCTTCGAGATCGAGCAGCTGATGAACATGGGCGAGCGCAATCTCGTCCCCGTCCTGACCTATCTATTTCGACGGATCGAGAGTCGACTCGATGGATCCCCAAGCCTCATCGTTCTGGACGAGGCATGGTTGATGCTCGGCCATCCCGTGTTTCGCGACAAGATCAGGGAATGGCTTAAGGTGCTGCGCAAGGCGAATTGCGCCGTCATCCTCGCGACGCAATCCATCTCCGACGCTGAGCGCTCTGGCATCATTGATGTGCTGAAGGAATCCTGCCCGACCAAGATCTGCCTTCCGAATGGCGCCGCCCGGGAAACCGGCACCCGCGAATTCTACGAGCGGATCGGCTTCAACGAGCGGCAGATCGAGATCGTCGCGAATGCCATCCCGAAACGCGAATACTACGTCACCTCTCCTGACGGCCGCAGGCTTTTCGATATGGCGCTTGGCCCAGTCACGCTTTCTTTTGTCGGCGCTTCTGGCAAGGCCGATCTGGCTCGCATCCGGGTGCTCTCGTCGACCCACGGCCAGGGATGGCCTGGTCAGTGGCTCATAGAAAGGGGGATTACGTCATGAGTGAGGCAGTTAAGCTTTTGAAGCTCAGCAGATCGTTAGTGGCCGGGTTGGTCGTTGCCGGCCTTTCCGCAGCGCCCGAAGTCTCCTACGCGGGAGGCGCTGTCACCGGCGCGACAGAGATGACGCAGATGCTCAACAATGGTGAACTCATCCATCTTGTCGGCCAGTCGACTGAGCAGATCAACAATCAGATCAAACAGATCACGCAGCTTGCCGAGCAGATCCAGAACCAGCTTAACATCTACCAGAACATGCTGCAGAATACGGCCCAGCTTCCGAACCACATCTGGGGCGATGTCGAAGGCGATCTGAACCAGCTCCGTGATGTCGTCAATCAGGGTCAGGGCATCGCGTTCTCCATGGGCAATGCCGATGATCTCCTGAAGCAGCGCTTCAAGAGCTACTCGGACTTGAAGACAAACCTGCCTAATGCCGAGAGCTTTTCGTCCACCTATCAGACGTGGTCGAACACAAACCGCGACACGATTGCGAGCACGCTCAAAGCGGCAAGCCTCAACTCTAACCAGTTCGACAGCGAAGAGGATACTATGGGCCAGTTGCGATCAATGTCGCAGTCGGCGGACGGGCAGATGAAAGCGCTGCAGGTCGGCCACCAGATCGCAGCTCAACAGGTCGCCCAGATGCAGAAGCTTCGCGGCATTGTCTCCCAGCAGACGACAATGATGGGGACCTGGCTGCAGAGTGAACAGACGGACAAGGATCTCGCGCAGGCGCGTCGCGAGAAATTCTTCAATGCCGAGATCCAATCCATTCCCTCCGGACAGAAAATGGAGCCCCGCTGGTGATCCGCCCCGCATTGATCGCCCCTGTATGCAACGTGATCGCGGGGATTGCTGTGATCATCACCGTCGTTTTGATGCGTGAAGAGAGTGCCCCTGGGCTGCGGGTGACTGACGTAGGACGGGCGACGCACAAGACGTCATTCGCCTCGCAGGAGGCGTCGCCTCTGAGCGAAATCGGCCGGGAGATGCGCCTTATGGTGAAGCGCGGACACAAGAGCACTATCCTCCTTGCCGGTATCGCCTTCCTCGCTTTGGCGGCGCCGGCTGTCGCCCAACACGGCCAAGTCCTGACTGAATTGGAAAACCAGGTCGCGACGGCCGCCAAAGGGTGGGAAACCACCGTCATGGATGCAGCAAAATCGCTATTCTGGATTCTTGCAGGCATCGAAGTAGGCATTGCAGCGGTATGGCTTGCGATCCAGGCCGCATCGCTAGACAGTTGGTTTGCCGAACTCGTCCGACGTATGATGTTCATCGGTTTCTTCGCGTTCGTGCTTACACAAGGTCCAACATTCGCGAAGGCGGTTGTCGATAGTCTGTTCCAGATCGGCTCCGGCGGAGGCTCAGCGTCGCCCGCAGACATTTTCGACGCCGGCATTCGCGTCGCGTCCCAGATGTCGAAACAGGCCAAGTTTGGCGTCTTCGAGGACAATGCCCTAGCGATCGCCGCGGTGCTTGCCATGGGCATTGTCGTCATCTGCTTCTCGCTCGTTGCGGCAATCTTCGTCTCGGTCATGGTCGAGATGTATGTCGGCCTACTGGCAGGCATGATCATGCTTGGGCTTGGCGGCTCATCCTTCACCAAAGATTTTGCGATCCGCTATCTCGTTTATGCCTTTGGCGTTGGGATGAAGCTAATGGCTTTGGTCATGATCGCCAAGATCGGCTCGAATGTTCTGCTGGGGCTCGCGCAGGCGCCAACAGCCGAAAGCGACCAGTTCATCACCACGCTCGCGATTGCCGGCATCTCCGTCGTCGTCTTCGTTATCGCGATGTATGTCCCGAACATCATCCAGGGCGTCGTGCAAGGAGCCTCTATCTCCGGCGGAATGGAAACAATCCGCCACGGCGGACAGACGGCTTCGTTTGCAGCTGGTGGCGCGTTTCTTGGCGCCGGGGCCGTTGGCGCTGGTTTTGCCGCAGCACAGGCAGCGCGCGCCGGCGGATCCTCGGCAGCTGGCTCGGTGCTCAAAGGAATGGGCGCGAGTTTCAGCTCCGGTGCGATGGCTGCCGGATCCGCTGCCAAGGAAAAGGCGATCGGGTCACCCGGCGCCTATGCCGGCTCGCTGCTCGGCTTGGCTAACGCGAAGCTCGATCAGGCTAGGGGCAATCCTTCTGCTCCGACCCCACCTCCGGAAAGACCGGACAAACCTTAATTCAAGGACAGGATTACAGAGATGGCAGGGCAACCCGCACCTGAGAACCCGTACCTTGCCGCTCGGCAGGAATGGTCGGAACGTTACGGATCCTACGTCAAGGCCGCCTCTGCTTGGAGAGCCGTTGGCATCCTGAGTTCAGGAATGGCTGTGATTGGCTTTAGCTACGCGCTTTATCTCAGCACACAAGTCAAACTCGTTCCTTACATCGTCGAGGTCGACAAACTCGGAAACACGGTTTCCGGCGGCTTCCCGCAGCAGATCGACTATGCGGATACGCGGGTCGTACGTGCGACACTTGGGAATTTCGTCACCAGCTTCCGTTCGATCACGCCGGATGCGGTGGTCCAGAAGCAATACATCGATCGCACCTATGCCCTGCTTAGAGTGAGCGATGCGTCGACGCAAAAGGTCAACGCCTGGTTTCGCGGCAACTCGCCGTTCGAAAAGGCGGTCAACGCGACAGTGGCGATCGAGGTGAACAACATCGTCGCGCTTTCGAACCAGACCTATCAGATCGACTGGACCGAGTACGAGCGCGATCGGAAAGGCAAGGAGGTCGCAACCCGTCGCTTTCGAGGGATCGCAACAGTGTCGATCACCTCTCCGCAAGACGAAGCAACAATCAGGCTCAATCCGATCGGCGTCTATGTGACCGATTTCGACTGGACCGCGCAACTTTGAGGGCAGGGTCTGAAATGAGGTTCAAACACAAACGCGTCGCGCTTCTCTGCATGCTGGTGCTCGCCGTATCGGCCGAGGTCTCATCCGATGCGATCGCGCAGAGCTTGACGGGCAACGAGGCAAAGGGGACGAACCTCTCCGGCAAATGGCGAGAGCAGGCCGGGCTGGTGACACGAGGGCCGGATGGTAAGGTGATTTTTCTCTTCGGCGAAACGCAGCCTTCAGTTGTCTGCTCACCCCTGCAGGTCTGCGATATCGAGCTGCAGGGTGGGGAAATCGTCCGCGACGTGCTTGTCGGCGATACTGTTCGATGGAAGGTCGAACCGGCAACCTCTGGCGCCGCCGGTGGTCAGGCGATCCATTTGATCGTCAAGCCGTCCGAGACGGGGCTTGTCACGTCCATGGTGGTGACGACCTCACGGCGCACCTATCATATCCAGCTGAAATCACATCCGACGCAATACATGGCCCGCGTTGGGTTCGAGTATCCCGAGGACGCCGCCACGAAACTATCCGACATCAACGCCCGCCTCCAGGCCATGACAGGGCCGGAGGGCGGTGTGGCTCCCGAACAGCTGGCCTTCTCCTATGCCCTGAGCGGACGCGCTCCATGGCGCCCCAAGCGCGTCTATTCCGATGGGCAGAAGACCTACATCCAGTTCCCTCGCGCAATCTCCGGTCAGGATGCGCCGGTCCTATTCGTCGTCTCGGGCGGCCAGAACCGCATCGTCAATTACCGGATGAAAAACGACATGATGATCGTCGACTACAATATCGACAAGGCGATCCTGATATCAGGGGTCGGCTGGAAACAGCAGAAGATCACGATCCGGCGGGGAGGGTGACCATGCAGCTCTGTCGCCTCATTCCGATTGTGATCGCGCTCGTCCTATCTGGATGCCAGACGGCAACCGACGGGCTCTCCACAGATGCTGCACCCGCAGAAGTCACCGGGCCTGCCGCTGGCGCTATCGCCGGCGACATGGCGGGCCGGTTCGCCGAGCAAGCCGGATCGACGACCACTCCCATCAAACTGCACAAGGACACGTCTGAATACTCCGTTGCACTCGAAGCGGCATTGAAGGGTTGGGGATTTGCGGTCCTCGCCGATGACACGAGCGCGAGCGCGAAGGACGCGCCCAAACCCGTCACGTTGACCTATTCGATCGCCGCCGTCGATGGACAAGTGCTGGCGCGGCTTTCGACTGACACGATGGAGCTCGGCCGAGCCTACTCGGTCAGCAATGGCGTGGCGACGCCAGCAAGCCCCCTTTCCCTTATGAAGCGAAACTGACAGGCGGAGACGATAATGGCCCAATCGCTGCAACTGGGAACATCAAATCAGTCTGCTGACGACAAAGGGATGAAGCGCCTCAATCGCGTGCCGCTCTTCGTCGGCACTGCAATCCTGGTTCTGTTCCTCGCCGTTCTCGTTTACGGCCTCTCCTCACGTGGATTGAGGTTTGGTCAGCACGACCCGAACGAAAGCGGATCTGGCACTCCGGCCTCTACCTTCGCCGACCAGTTGAAGCGGGGCGTCAAAGACGGGATTATTGGAGATCGAGAGGAACAGCAGCCGGTGTTTCAGCCAAACCCTGTTCCGCAGCAGCAGGAAGCCGCTCGTCCAGTAGAGGTCGAACCGAAGGCCGAGCCGCGGCAGCCCGGTAGGTCGCGCATGGAACCGGACGAGGAGTGGAATGCAAGGATGCTTCGCGAACAGCGAGAACAGATCTTCCGCGAACAGCAGCGTCAGCGCATGGCAAGCCTGCAGGCAAGGGGGGCGGCTCTCGACTCGCCACTGAAGGTCGACGTATCAGATGTCTCGGCACAAGCGCCGGGCGCCGCGTCGGCTGCGGCGCGTCAATCGAACAGCGTGCCAGGCGGCGCGCAGGATCTTTATGCTGCTGCACTGAAGGCGGCTGCTGCAGGGCCGGTCGATCAGAACGGCAAGGCGTCGAAGGAAGATTTTTTCAACGCAGACATCAAGGATCTCGGCTACCTTCCTAATCAGGTGGTGCCTCAGCAGTCGCGTTTCGAACTTAAGCGTGGATCGGTAATCCCCGCGACCCTGATCACTGGCATCAATTCCGACCTGCCAGGCCGCATCACGGCCCAGATCAGCCAGAACGTCTATGACAGCGCAACCGGCCACTATACGCTCGTTCCGCAGGGCACGAAGCTTCTCGGCCGTTACGACAGCAAGGTGTCGTTCGGCCAGAACCGCGTCCTCGTCGTCTGGACCGACATTATCTTCCCGAATGGCTCGACCCTGCAGATCGGCGGCATGGCTGGGATAGACTCGCAGGGCTACGGCGGTTTCAGCGACAAGGTCGACGACCACTATGTCAGGACCTTCGGGTCGGCTGCGCTGGTCGCGCTGATCGGGACAGGGATCGACATGTCGATGCCTGAGAGCTCGAATCTCGCCACGCAGGACACAGCCTCAGACGCAGCGCGTCGAAATTTTGCCGAAACGTTTGGACGTGTCGCCGAGCAGACAATCTCGAAAAACCTCAACGTCCAGCCGACCATCAAGATCAGGCCCGGCTACCGATTTAATGTGCTCGTCGATCAGGACATTATTTTCCCGGACAGCTACAGAGGTTAAAGCCCGACACTCCAACGGGTTCCATTATTGGATGCCTACCCACTACAGCAGCCTGTTCGTCGCAGTTTCGGCGATGCTTGTTTTGTGTTTGGCTCGATCTCCCTTCGAGGCATCGGTAGGCGATGCAGCATATCTCTCTGGAAGATGGTCACCGTCGTCGCATTGCTGTTTGCAAGTTACCTCCTGGTAGATGCGTTCGTCGGCTTCTCCATCATTTTGGTCATTGGGGTGCTGGCCGGGGTTCGAGGCCTCGTTGATCTGGGGAAGGAGCGGGTGATAGAAATGGAAAGCGAACAACGTGTACCTTAGCTGGCTTGATCGGTAGGATGAACAGCGCGCGAAACGTGGCGGAAACGGCAAGGCAATAGAAAGTTTCGCTCTGGGTGCAGAGCTGGCCTTTCCAGGTGAGCGTGTCGGCAACATCCTTGAATTTTGTGCCCGTGCGGAGCAAGCCTCCGCCGATCCGACGTTTTTTGAGGAGCATGAGCGCGCCCATCATGCTTTCGAGGTCAGCGATGGTTGGATCAGATTTCCATCGAGGACCGTCACCGATGTTGCAGTAAACAACATCGTCTGGGCAAAAATCACCAACAGTGGCTTTTTCGACAAGTCACTGGTGATTTTTCACCATTGGAATGCTCGCGCTCGAAACGCGCAGATTGCCGGCTTTTTCTCACGGAGCGGCATCACGGTTGTCGAGATCGCGATGCCTACCACTTCGAGCGAAGTTGTCCCGGTCTTTGCACGCAGATTACATGCTGACCGCAAACCTTGGTCGAACGATCCAAGCCAGAGACAGGCCGTGTTTGATGGAAGAAAGCTTATCGGCTGCCTGAAAGGTAAGGGCTATCGAGAAATCTAGGTCCTCGGAATGAGGTTTGGTTCCTGGGTCGCAGGGTTGATTGCCGCGCATGATGCGAACGTTTCAAAGGCTTCGCTCTTTCTGGCGGGCGGAAGCGTGGCGGATCTGGTTTGGACCGGTCGAGCGAAACTGTTATGGCATCTCCCAAGGCAAAACCCAGCATCAAGGACGGCTCGGGCGGCAGGCTCGGGCAAGACAGGTCCATGGCGTTTTTCCCGGCGACGGGCGCTGGTGCGCTGCCGAAAGGTATGAGCGGCTTCAAAATCAAAGTCCCGGACAGCGCTACCAAAATCCTGTCCACAAGCCGAAGCGCGTGCAGGCACTGCTGCAGCAACACGGTCAGGCGATTTCCAGAAGTCGAACCGCCGGCAGACGTGTGAGCTTCCGCGTCGACGTCGACGCAGAAGGTGACATGGTCGTAACTCCGGTCGAAGACGATGCATTGGCCGCCCCTGCGTTGCCTAAGGACGAGAGCAGCGAAGATGCTGACCTTGAACAGGCACTCGCTGGAGCACGGGCACGCGGACGCTCGAAAACGGCAGAAATCCTCGAGCGCGGCGATATGCTCAGCGCTGACGAGTTTGGTTGGCTGCTCGGCACAACGCGCGTAACAGTCAATACCAAGCGACAAAACGGCCAGGTGCTCGGGCTGGATGGCGCGAAGCGTGGGTATCGCTTCCCCGACTGGCAGCTCGATTCCGATGGCAAGCCATTTTCTGCACTCCCTATCCTTCATGAGATGCTCGGTGGAGCTTGGGCAGTCTACCGCTTCATGGTCCATCACCATGGTTAGCTTGACTGCCTGACGGGTCGTGAGACCCTGGAGCGTGGACGGACTGATCAGGCGATCGCGGCTGCGGAAAGCGTTCGGCGAGATTTCCGATAAACGGGAAATGCATTGCCGCCCGCCGGCTTCGAAACTGAAGCCTGCATCTACATCTTAAAGCTGAATTATGGCCATTATTCCCTTGGACGGCTGCCGTACATCATGCAAGCGGGTCTGAGTTTGAAACGGTTTCTCTATTGATAGGTCCGAACGCCCTGCGAGAGCATGAGAGCGAGCCCGCACCAAATCTGACGACCCGCCCAAATCAAACTTGCAAAACAGTTTTACGTGCACTACTTTTCCAGTAGAGCAACTCTCCGGGGTCAGCGCTAGGCGCTGGCCGAAACGAATTAAGGTCCGCAAGGACCTTTTTTCATTTGAAGAAGCTGTATTTGATTCTGAGGCTCGACCGGTCCTGTTCTGGAACGAGCGCGTCGATCAGTTTGCCCGACCTCATGAGATCGGCATACGGTTTATAGGTGGGATCGTATCCACCCTTGGCCATCGGATAGAGCATCAGGTCAGCGACCTGCATCATCACCGCCTCCTTGGTCCGGCGCTTGGGTTCACCTTTGAGGGCCCGCCGGAATTCCTTTGGAGGAAGCGAGCCATAGGCATTTGCGCCGTCGCCCGCGAATGGCATTCCGTCGGCCTTGAGCGCCTTGGCATAGGTCATCAGATCCCGGTCTTCGTGTTTGCCGCTCGCCTCGAAGAAAACCCGAAGGGTCCGGCCTTGACTATCCGCGAACTTTGCCGCCCGCTCAATGAGGATCGAGTAGGCGGTTTTACACATGAGCCACAGACGTTCCTGATATCGCGCGATACCGCAAGACATATCCTGGTCGATCGATGACGGCTGCAATCCCCATCACGGGCAGGGAGAGGATAAATGCGTCGAGTTCCGGAAAGAAAAGCCGCGCCTTCTCAGGATTCCTTAGCCAACCAAAATCTCCGCGACCGCCACGAATTTTGTGCGAGTGCAGCGGGTAATCGATCCCATGCTCAGCGAAGAATGTGGAGTGTTTCGCCTGTAGCTCACCGATATCTTCTTGCTTGATCAGGAACCCGCCCAAGCCGAAGCAATCCATGCCGCCCTTTCGCAGCTGAGGAAGCTCATGGTCGGGATCTCGGCTGCCGGTGTCGTCGATAAACAGGTGATATTCGTGAGGTGCTGTCATTGCCACTCAGTTTATCCGTCGGAAATAGGGAAGGCTATGATTTTGGCGCCCAAATCAGACTTATCTGCCTCCGCCTATCCTTGAAAGATCGATCCTAATTCCTGCTTCGGTGGCCTTGCCCGGCTCCGCTGATTGTGAGCTATCTTCACTTTCGGCAGGAGGCGCCACGGGTTCACCATCGTCAGCCGGCTTTTCTGAGCTTTTGTTCATGAAGGTCGAACCACCAGGATCGTTGGCTCGGAAGACGTTGTCGCCCTCGAAGGCTCCGGTCTTCCAAGCGTAGATCGCATCATCGACCAACTGCGGAAGGAGCTCACTGTTCGTGGGACGGCCATACCACTTGGTGACGATGCGGGCGACCTTTGCAAATATGCCGGTTCCCGTCCGCAAGTTCGAGCAGGCGTCGAACATGTCTGGCTGAAGCTGTGACGGGTCGCCAACACCAACACCTGCGGGAAACTGGGTGATCCCGACGCGAACGATGGCATGACCGACATAGTCCTTGACCAAACCCATCGCCTCGTCGGGAGAGCGAGGCTTGGGGATGAGAACCAGCCGACCATCCGCCTTCACGGTTACGGCCAGTGGATCGTCGGAACCGACGGCGGAAATGAACTGTTCGACGATAGCGGGAGGAAGGCTTGGGTCGGCGCATTTCGCGAGAAGGGCAGCGTCCATGGTCTTACTCCAGATCAGGTGTTGAAGGACGTCACGAGAGGTTTGCCGAACAG
>UBJO01000070.1 GCA_900465665.1 Hyphomicrobiales bacterium | reverse complement strand
GCCCTCGGCTAACCGCTTACATCGCTTATCGGCTGGATGGCGAAACGACTTATGCGCTCGAAGGGTCGATCTTCATTGCGGGTGCTGCCGTGCAATGGCTGCGCGATGGGCTCGGCCTCATTTCGCGTGCCTCCGACAGCGGCGCCTTGGCTGTTGCTGCCGATCATGGGCAGCGCGTCTACATGGTGCCCGCATTCACCGGTCTCGGCGCGCCCCATTGGGATTCGCAGGCGCGCGGTGCGATCTTTGGATTGACCCGCAACAGCGGGCCGGCGGAGCTGGCGCATGCGGCGCTTGAATCGGTCGCCTACCAGACGTTGGACCTGCTGGTGGCCATGCGCAAGGATTGGGGCGAGCGTCGGACCGGGACAGTGCTCAGGGTCGATGGCGGCATGACGAATTCTGACTGGACCATGCAGCGCCTCGCCGACATCGTCGCCAATCCCGTGGATCGCGCGGCAGCGCAGGAGACGACGGCTCTCGGTGCTGCATGGCTTGCCGGGTCGCGGGCGGGTGTCTGGCCGGAGCGCGCCGCTTTCGCGAAAGCATGGTACAGCGACCGTCAGTTCCTGCCGACGATGCCGGACACCGAGCGACAGGCGAAGATCGCCGGCTGGCGCGATGCCGTGTCTCGAACGCTTTCCCGCCCGCTCAGCCTGTGATCTTCACGTCCGATCCGGCCAACAGTGAGAGGTCGCGGGCGGCCTGTTGCAGCATGACGATCGTTCGCTCGATATCGGGTGCGTCGGGCGCATTGACGAGGCCGATATAGGGGCAGGTGAGGGCGGCGATGACGCGGCCGTCGGGGCCGAGGATCGGGGCGGAGAGGTTGTGGACGCCAGCGGTCTGGGCGCTCGGCATCTTCTCGTAACCGCGTTCGCGGATGTCGCTCAGGCGCTGGTAGAACTCCCGTCCCGGCCGCTTCGTCTTGGGGTCGCGGGCGTGCTCGGCGATCATCATCTCGCGCTCCTCATCGGTGCGGAAGGCGAGCAGCACGTGGCCGGAGCCGGTTTCGAGCAGGCTCATATGCGAGCCGACACGGATCGAGATGCCCCAGTAGTTCGGCGCCTCGTGCTGGGCGATGACGACGGCGGATCCGCGGTCGAAGACCACGAGATGGTTCGCCTGGCGGGTGCGCTGCGCGAGGTCGCGCATCAGCGGCATGGCGAATGAGGCGAGGCGGCGGGCAGGGGCGTGCAGCTGGGAAAGGCCGAAGAGCTTGAGCGTCAGCGTGAAGCGGTCGCCCTCGAGCTTGGTGACGTAGCCGCGGCGCACGAGACGATCGAGCATGCGGTAGAATTCGTTGGGGCTGCGGTCGAGGCGCTTGGCGATTTCCGCCTGGGTGAGCCCCTCCTCGACGCTCGCCAGAAGCTCGAGGATATCAAGCCCCTTGTCCAAGGCAGGCGCCCGGTACCGGTCGGCTTCATCCGCGTCCATGCTGTTCTCCTGTGAATATGCCTTTACATATACAAATAAGCCGAAGCCGAAAAGGGAAAGTTCGGCGGCGATCCCGGCAATCCGAGACAACTTCTCCGTTTCACGAAGCGGCTTGCTACCCAGATCAGGCGCACATAGCATGCAGCAGATTTGCAGGATGATGCCGATGTTTCTGACGCAGGACGAGCTTTCCCATATCACCGCGTTTCGCCGCGAGCTCCACCGCTATCCCGAGGTGTCGGGCGAAGAGGTCGAGACCGCGCGCCGGGTGCAGGAAGCGCTGCTTCTGGCAAAGCCTGATCGGATCGTCTCGAACCTTGGCGGACATGGCGTCGCCGCGGTCTATGACGGCGCCATTCCGGGGCCGACGGTGCTCATCCGCTGCGAGCTCGATGGATTGCCGATCGAGGAGATCTCCAACGAGGAGTACCGGTCGACGATCCCGGGAAAGGGGCATCTTTGCGGTCACGACGGGCATATGTCGATCCTGATGGCCGTTGCGACGGCGCTGGGGCAGAAGCGGCCGAACAAGGGGCGTGTGATCCTGCTGTTCCAGCCGGCCGAGGAGAATGGCGCGGGTGCTGCCGCGGTGCTTGCCGATCCTCAGTTCGCGACGCTGAAGCCCGATATGGCGCTCTCACTGCATAATCTTCCGGGTGTGCCTTTGGGCCATGTGCTGCTGCGCGAAGGGCCCGTCAACTGCGCGTCGCGCGGGATGAAGATCGTGCTCGACGGCAAGACGTCCCATGCCTCCTGCCCGGAGGATGGCGTTGCGCCGACATTCGCGCTGGCGAGCCTGCTTGGCGGGATCACTGCGCTCGGCAGCGCCGCACCTGTCGGTCCCGATTTCGCGCTGGTGACCGTTACCCACGCCCGGCTCGGCGAGCCTGCCTTCGGCATCAGCCCCGGGCGGGCCGAGATCTGGGCGACGTTGAGGACGCTGACCGACGAGCGGATGGCCGGCCTGGTGCAGCGCGCCGAGATGCTGGCGAAGAACGAGGCGGATGCGGCTGGGCTGACGATCGAGATCAGCTATGAGGATGTGTTTCATCAGTGCTTCAATTCGTCGGAAGTGGTGGATGCGTTGCGCCGGGCGCTGGATGACGAGGGCGTCAGCCATCAGAGCGACAGCCGCCTGCTGCCGATGAAGGGTTCGGAAGATTTCGGGCTGTTTCGAACCGTCGCGCCGTCGGCGATGTTCTTCCTCGGGTCGGGCGAAACGCATCCGCAACTGCACAATCCGGATTATGATTTTCCCGAGGCGTTGATCCCGATCGGGGCTGGCGTGTTCATGCGCGCGATCACCAATATCCTCGGCTGAGGATGCCGCAGATTTGATTGATGTCATGTGCGCCGGCGCATGGAAATTGCCGCGCAGGTCGTTTTTCCCTTTCCCGCTCGGCACGATCGGCCTATCTACGATCGGGTCGACCGACGCCCCACGCCGCACGTGCAGTTGCCGGCCGTTTGATCCAGATTTCACATTGGCAGATTGATGACAGCAGTTGAGACGGTCGAGGCGGATGGTGACGCGGGCAGCGCGCGCCGTTCGAAAATAGTGGCGCTTGTCGTCGCCGTATCCTTCTTCATGCAGATCCTTGACGGCACGATCGTCACCACCTCGTTGCCGCAGATGGCGGCGAGCTTTGGTGTTCCCACGATATCGATGAGCATCGGCATCACCGTCTACATGCTGACCATGGCGGCATTCATTCCGCTCTCGGGATGGCTTGGCGATCGCTACGGCGCGCGCCGTGTCTTCATGGCGTCCATCGCCGTGTTCACCGTCGCCTCGCTGCTCTGCGGGCTTTCAGAGAATCTGACCGAATTCGTGCTTGCCCGCGCTGTCCAGGGTGCCGGCAGCGCACTGATGACGCCGGTGGGGCGAATCATCGTGCTGAAGAACGCACGCAAATCCGAACTGGTGCAGGCCATCGCGCTGATCACCTGGCCGGCGCTGACGGCCCCCGTCATCGGGCCGCTTTTGGGCAGCGTCATCACCACCTATGCAAGCTGGCACTGGAACTTCCTGATCAACCTGCCGATCGGCGTGCTCGGCATGGCGCTCGTCTGGCGTTTCGTGCCCGAGCAGCGCGAGGAGGATGCCGGGCGGCTCGATGTGCGTGGCTTTATCCTGAGCGGCGCCGGACTGACGCTTCTTCTGGCAGCGCTCGAACTGTCGGCGAAATGGCATGGCGGTCTCTTGCCGGTCGGCGCCATGCTGGTTGCCGGCATAGTCCTGTCTCTCATCGCCTACCGGCATTTCATGCGGGTCGACAATCCGCTGCTTGATCTTTCGTCCTTCAAGGTGCAGACCTTTGCGATCGCCACACTCTCGGCCGGAACCGCAAGCCGCACGTCCATCAACGCGCCGCCGTTTTTGCTGCCCCTGTTGTTCCAGCTCGGCTTCGGGCTGAGCTCGATCGAAGCGGGCATCTATCTGCTGGTCTATTTCCTCGGCAATCTGAGCATGAAGACGGTGACGACGCCGTTGCTTGCCCGGTTCGGCTTCCGGACGGTGCTCTTCTTCAACGGGTTGATCGCGGCGCTGACGATCGCGGCTTGCGGCTTTCTTGTGCCGGAGACGCCGCGTGTGGTGATTTATGCCCTGCTGTTCATCACTGGCCTGTCGCGCTCCATGCAGTTTACCGCGCTGAACACGATTGCCTTTGCTGATATCAGCGGCGCGCAGAGAAGCTCGGCTTCGACCTTGTCGAGCATGCTGCAGCAGGTGTCGATGTTGCTGGGTGTCGCGATCGCGGCTTCTGTTCTCAACGTGTCGGCTGCCGTTCGCGGGCTTGGCGATCCCGGACTTGTCGATTTTCGCTGGGCTTTCGTTGTCATCGGCGCGATCGGCGTTGTGTCGACGCTACGGTTTCTGCAATTGCCTCATGATGCCGGCGCCGAGGTTTCGGGGCACAAGCGTCAGCGGTAATGCCTGGACGGTTATCCAGGTGCGGCCGATTTCCACGTCGCCGCCCGGATCGTGACGTGATAGCGAGGGCAGAGATGATTGCTTCGAGCCGCGTCGCCTTTCTGTCGCCTTTCTTTCCTATGAAAAGCGGGCGCTCGTTCTACTGTCGAACTTGCTACCAAACTTGGCGGGGATACCTTGCGGCTGACACGTTTTCTGCTTCAGAGCCTATTGTTTGTCTCGCTGGCCGTGGCCGGCGCTGGTTCAACGTATGCGCAGACACCGCCACCTGCCGCGCCGGCGCAGAGCGCTCAACCCGCCGCCGAGCAGAACGCTGCCGCACCCAGCGGGCCGGGCGATCAGGCCGCCAAGCATATGGCCAAAGCGAAGGCCGATTTTGCGGCACTTCAGGAGAGCGTGAAGCAGAGCGTCGACGACGATGACGGGCTGGTGGCGCTGGCGGGGCGGGCGGATGAGCTCAATCGCGGCGTTGCCGGGATTTCCGGCGGTATCACGCCGCGTCTCGATCAGATCAAGGCGCGCTTGGCCGAGCTTGGCGAGCCGCCAAAGGACGGGCAGCCGCCCGAGGCCGAGATCGTCGCCAACGAGCGGAATGCCTTGATGGCAGAGCGCGCGCAGCTCAACGTCGTGCAAGGCGATGCCGAAACGCTGACCGCCTCGCTCGGGCGGATGAGCAACCAGATCGCGGAACTGCGCCGCAAGCTGTTTGCCGCGACACTGCTTCGCCGCAGCGACATTTCCGCCTCCGTGCTTGCCGACGCCGGCACCGCGTTCGTCCAGGAAGTAGGCGCATTCCAGCAGGCGCTGGCGAGCTGGCTGGGCTTCGTGCTGAAGTTCAAGGCCTTCGCCTTTGCGGCGGCGATCTTCATGTCGCTCGCAACAGCGCTGATCCTTCTATCAGGCAGCTACCGGCTCTTCGGGCACTATCTGCAGCGCAAGGAGAGCGACGAGCCGCCCTCCTATATCAGCCGCCTGTCGATTGCCTTCTGGTCGACGCTGGTCAGGACGCTGTCTCTCGCGACGCTTCTGGTCACGTCCTATCTCTTCCTCGATAGCTTCAATGTCCTGAGACCCGACATCGCGCCCGTCGTTGCGGCGCTGTTTTCGACGATCGGCGTCATCTACTTCGTTCGGCGCTTCACCAATGCCGTGTTCGCGCCGCGCGATCCGCAATGGCGTCTCGTCCGCCTGTCCAATCGTGGCGCGAGCTCGATCAGCGCCTGCCTGTTGGCGATGGCGATCGTTCATGCTCTCGATTTCTTCTTCGGCAGCATCAGCGAATCGATGGGCTCGCCTCTGGTTCTGACCGTCGTCCGCAGCTGGATCGCGGCGCTGATCATCGGCCTGATCCTGATCGCGGCATCCTTCG
This sequence comes from Hyphomicrobiales bacterium, assembly GCA_900465665.1. Taxonomy (GTDB): domain Bacteria; phylum Pseudomonadota; class Alphaproteobacteria; order Rhizobiales; family Rhizobiaceae; genus Rhizobium. The sequence continues at coordinate 14,078 of UBJO01000070.1, read as the reverse complement.
GGCGACCGATGATGGCGAAGAGCCGTGATCCCGATGCGCCTGGCCGGCATTGGCCGAAGGGGCTGGCGATCGTGCTGCGCGTACTGGGCGGCGGTCTCATCTTCGCGGCGCTGACCGGTTATGTCGGTTTCGCGCGCTTCATCGCCTCGCAGCTGATCTTTACCGGCGCGATCGGCGTCACGACCTATATCGGCCTGCTCTCGGGCAAGGCGATTTCGCGGACGGAAACCTTCGGCGATACGCGGCCGGGCCAATATCTGGCGACGCGCTTCAAGCTTGGTCCTGTCGTGATCGATCAGGTCGGGCTGCTCGTCGGCTTCTGCATCTACGGAGTGGCACTGGCGACCGGTATTCCGCTTATCCTGCTGCTCTGGGGCTTCCATGTGCAGGACCTGCAGCTGATCGCCTACCGTCTGTTCACGGAAGTCCGTCTCGGCGGCATCAGCATATCGCTGGTCGGCATCATGACCGGCATTCTCTTGTTTGCCGGTTGCTATCTCCTGACGCGCTGGATCCAGCGCTGGCTTGATAACAACGTCATGGCCCGCAGCCACGTCGACCTTGGCGTGCGCAACTCGGTCAAGACGGGCATCGGCTATCTCGGCGTCGGCATCGCGGCGCTGATCGGCGTGTCGGCTGCCGGTATCGATCTGTCGAGTTTCGCGCTGGTCGCCTCGGCACTGTCGGTCGGTATCGGTTTCGGCTTGCAGAACATCGTGTCGAACTTCGTGTCCGGCCTGATCCTGCTCGTCGAACGGCCGTTCAAGGTCGGCGACCATGTGGTCTCGGGGACGGCCGAAGGTATCGTCAAGCGCATCTCGGTGCGTGCGACGGAGATCGAGACCTTCCGCAAGCAGTCGATCATCGTGCCGAACTCCGAGTTGATCAACGCCAATGTCGGCAACTGGACCCATCGCAACAAGATGGGACGCTCCGAAATTCCTGTTTCGGTGAGCTATGATTCCGATCCGCAGAAGGTGATGGATATCCTGCTCGAGTTGGTGAATGCCGTGCCGCTGGTGCTGCGCAATCCGGAGCCGCATGTCGAGTTCCTGCGCTTCGGTCCGTATTCGCTCGATTTCGAGCTTCGCTTCATGCTCGGCGACATGGGCGACGGGTTGAAGGTGCGCAATGACCTCAGGATTGCGATCCTCAAGCGCTTCCGCCAGGAGGCGATCGAGATCCCGCTGCCGCAGAGCGACGTTGTGTTCCATCGCCAGCCGGATACCGTCACCCCTGATGCTGACATCCTGGCGCCGGAGCCTGTGGCGGACGAACAGGTCGAAAGCCGCGATATCGAGGAAGACGATGGCAGAGTGCGTCGCCTTCGCGGAAAGGCTGACGGCTAGTCGATGCGAGCGCGGGCTCTGTGCTCGCGCTCGTCCGCGCGTGACCTCTTGAACCGGTCACTAGGTTATAGATTAAAGTCCTCAAAATAGTCCTTTAATCATGTTGCCAAGAAAGCTCCGCTGTTCGGGCCTGATGCTAGTTTGTCCGGCCAAGAAAGGGTCCGTTTAATACTTATTCAAACAGCCTGATGTAGCGATTTGAACCAAGCAGACGATTTTCTTCTTGGGGTTTTGAAATGGCTTTTTTGGGTATTTCCGGGATGCAGTATTCCGGTGGCATGTTTGAGAACGTACGTATTGTTGTCGCTGAAGACTCCAACGTCTTCACCTCCATGATCAGCACGCGGTTGAAGGAGCTTTTCGACATCGAGGTCGAAATCTGCCGCAACTTCGAAGAGCTGCAGCTCTGCTACGACAAGTCCTCCCAGGAAATCACGCTCGCCATTTCCAACATCAACCTGCCGGGCGCCGAAAACGGCGAGGCATTGGAATATCTGGTGGATCTCAGCATCCCGACGATCGTGTTCACCGGCACCTTCCAGGAAGGCATGCGAGACAAGCTGATCGCCAAGGAGATCGTCGACTACATCCTCAAGGACAATGTCTTCGCGGTCGATCTCCTCGCAGAATCCGTCTGCCGCTTCCTGACCAACCATCGTCATCACGTGCTGATCGTCGACGACAGCCCGACGGCGCGCGCGCTGCTCTCCAGCCGCCTGAAGCGCTACAATTTCCGCGTCAGCACCGCTGATAGCGGCGCCAAGGCGCTCGAAACCCTCAAGGCGAACCGCGATATCGGCTTGATGATCACCGACTACAACATGCCCGATATCGACGGCTTCGAGCTTACCCGCCGCATCCGTTCCAGCATCGGTTCGCACGAACTCAGGATCATCGGCGTCTCGTCGTCCTCCAACCGCCTGCTTTCGGCGCGGTTCCTGAAGGCCGGCGGCAACGACTTCATGCTGCGTCCGTTCATCGACGAAGAGTTCTATTGCCGGGTCAACCAGAACCTCGACACGCTGCTGCAGATCCAGGCGATGCAGCCGGCGCGCAAGAGCGCCTGAGCGGGCCAATCCATGCACTCCATACCCAACCTATGAAAATCTCGTTTCGCGCAGGCCTTCGGTCTTTTGATCGGATGCGGCGCGGGACGGATTTTTGTTCGCCAGGCAAAGCGCACGAGGCAGGTGACCGACATGAAATCAGACATTCTGCGTGAGAGACAGGCCTCGCAACGAGAGGGACGCACGATTCTTCTCGTCGAGGATTCGCGCATGTTCTCGTCCGTGCTTTCGCACCGCTTCGAGACGGAGCTTGGGCTGACGGTGACGCATTGCGGGTCTCAGAAGGCGCTGGACGCCGCGCTTCTGGAGGCGCCTGACGGTTTCACCATGGCGGTTGTCGGTCTCAATCTGCCGGGCTCGCGGGATGGAGAGGCGCTTGACCAGATCCTTGCGCATGACATCCCGGCCGTGGTCTTTACCGCATCATTCAATGTCGACGTGCGTAACCGGATCGCGTCGCGCAACGTCGTCGATTATGTCGTGAAGGATAACGAGTTCGCGCTGGACAACCTGATCGCCGCTGTGCGCCGCGCCATCTCCAACCGCAGGACGCGTGTCCTCGTCGTCGATGACGTGGTGTCTGCCCGAAGCGCGCTCGTTGCACTCCTGGAAGCGCAGCAATTCAAGGTGTGCCAGGCCGGAACCGGCGTCGAGGCGCTGGAAGTGCTGGAAAAATACGGCGATATCGAGCTGGTTCTGACCGACCATCATATGCCGGATATGGACGGATACGAGCTGACAAGGCGGATCCGCAATCGCTACAGCACCGAGCGCATCCGCGTGATCGGCATTTCGTCGTCGGGCGACCGCTTATTGTCGGCGAGCTTTCTGAAGGCCGGCGCCAGCGATTTCGTCTATCGGCCATTCGTTCCCGAGGAACTTCAGTGTCGCATCTCGCACAATATCGAGACGCTGACGCAGATCAAACAGCTGCGCGCAGCGGCTGCGAGCGACTATCTGACCGGGCTTTACAACAGGCGCTATTTCTACGACCAGGGGCCGCGGATCGTCACGGAGTGCCTGCGCAACTCGGAGCCGGCGTCGGTCGCCGTTCTCGACATCGACCACTTCAAGCGGCTGAACGATACGTATGGCCATGAGATTGGCGACAGGGTGTTGAAGGCAGTTGCGACACGGCTGCAGGGCGAGTTCATCGGTAGTGACAATCTCCTGTCGCGCGTGGGTGGCGAGGAGTTCGCGATGCTATTCGCGGGACTGGATTCAGCCGCTGCGACGGCGCTCTGCGACCGGGTGCGCGAGGATATACAAACGCTGAAGATCGTGGCCGAGGACGAGGACATTTCGGTCACCGTCTCGATTGGCGTCGCCGAAATCGGCGGCTACGAGACGTTCGAGAATTATCTCAATGCCGCCGACCAGTATCTCTACATGGCCAAGCATCATGGGCGTAATCAGGTCTATTCCGACGCGCGCGTGGTGACGACCGCGGCGGAATGATGTCGCATCCACGATAGCGGTTTACGGCCGCTATCGTGTGCACTTGTCGTAGGGCTCAGGCCGCGATGGCTTGGCGGGCGGTCGCCATTGTCATCTTCCGCTCGGCGCGCTCCTGCTGCGGTGAGCGGTGGTAAAGTTCGCGATAACACTTGGAGAAATGCGACGCGGAGACGAAGCCGCAGGCAACCGCCACTTCGACAACAGGCATCGACGACTGCACCAGCAGGTGACGGGCGCGATCAAGCCTAATCTCGAGATAGTAGCGGGCAGGGGAGCGGCCCATTTCCTGGCGGAACAGGCGCTCGATCTGTCGGCGCGACAGGCCGGCGCCGTCGGCGATCTCCAGCAGCGACAGCGGCTCGGCGAGATTGCCTTCCATCAATTCGATTATCGACAGAACCTTGCCGTTCTGGACGCCGAGACGGGCGCGCAGCGGCAGGCGCTGACGGTCGTGCGGGCTGCGCACGCGGTCGGTCAGATGCTGCTCGCAGACGCGGTTGACCAGCGTCTCGCCGAAATCCTCGCCGATGAGGTTGAGCATCATGTCGAGCGAGGCGGTGCCGCCGGCGCAGGTGTAGAGATTGCTGTCCACTTCGTAGAGATCGGCATAGACCTCCGCCTGCGGGAAGGCTTCGGAGAAGCCCGGCAGGTTTTCCCAGTGGATCGCACAGCGCTTGCCATTCAGGAGACCAGCCTGGGCAAGCACATGCGCGCCCGTACAGAGACTACCGACGGCGACGCTGCGATTGTAGGATTCGCGCAACCACGCATTGACGGACTTGTTGTTGAATTCCTCGACGTCGATGCCGGAACAGACCAGCACCATGCTCGGGCGGTTTTCGCCGCCGAGATTGCGACGCTCGTCTGCCAGCGATGTGTTGGCCTCGACGCCGATGCCGCAGGAGGAATAGACCTTTTCGCCATCAACCGAGGTCAGGCGCCAGGTATAGGCCTGGTAACCCAGCATGCGGTTGGCGATGCGCAGCGTATCGATCGCGGCCGAAAAGGGCAGCATCGTAAACTGCGGTACCATGAAGAAGACGATGGAGCGTTTCTTATGCGACATCTTGCTCATGCGAGAAATCCATGATGGAGGGCCAATGCGCTATTGGTGCTTGGATTGCGCCGCTTAGATATTCAGAAAGCGACATTCTCATGGAAAAATGCGGCCGCAAAGAGCAAAAATGCGACATTGCTTTAATTGACGTCGGTCAATTGGCTTTTGACAAGAACAAATGTTCGCCAAAAGTCGGTTTGGAAATACATGTTCCTGATATTCAAGATTAAATCACGAGCGGCCTAAAACGACGAAAGCGGCGCTGCGGGGAAGCAGGCGCCGCTCTCATGCGGGGAGGTATGTCGCATCCATTACATCGCCTTGTGGTCGTCTACATTATCCGCCGACGGCCAGCCAAAATCCTTGCGCATGTCGATCGGCATGGCTTCGATTTCGCGTGCTGCCTGCCACTGATGCCATGCGCGGGCAACCTTGCGGGCGTAGGCTGACAGGGAGTGGTCGTGATGAGCCACATGGGGCAGCTTGTTGTCTCTGAAGGTGATCGTGGTCATGTCGAATGTCCTTTCTCGTATCGACCGACGTCTCTCGGTTGTGAATTCGTTGTTACTGATATGGTGCTTTGCGGCCCATCAATCAAACGAATAGAGTTTATGGCTATCATCAATCATTTTGAATGATTGGCCGATTATCTGGATCGGGCAGCCAATGGCGCTGACGATGACGACGGTGATGCCCGCTGGCACATACCGGCGCGGCACGTTCACGTCGGCGGCAAGGTGGCCGGGCTGGCGGGCGATCTGTTCGATGGCGGTGCGTCGCATCGCCAGAACACGGCGGCGGGCGATGAAGTCGCGCAGGCTGTCTATGAGGGTTCGAGTGGTCATCGGTTTGTCTCCTTCATCGAAGTAATCCGATGCCAACCAGACTGAACCTCCGTTGACTTTCAATCAAACAAAATGATATTGTGTTATGTATCAAGAAAATTGAAAGATGAGATGATGACAGCTCCGCTTCGCCGTCCCATTCCGCTCCTCGACAACGATGTGCTGCGCACCTTCGTGGCGATCGCCGAGACCGGCAATTTTTCAACGGCCGCCGAAGCCGTCTTCCGAACGCCGTCGGCGGTGTCCATGCAGATCAAGAAACTCGAAGAGCAGCTCGGCGCGACGCTGTTTCTGCGCGACGCGCGCTCGGTTTCGCTGACGCAGCATGGCGAGGTTCTGCTGTCGTACGCACGCAACATGCTGGCTCTCTCCAATGAGGCCGTGTCGCGCTTCATCATGCCGGAGTTAAGCGGCGTCGTGCGGCTGGGGGCGCCGGAGGATATCGGCGAGCGCATCCTGCCCGGCATCCTGAAGAACTTCGCCGAGAACTTTCCCGGCATCATGGTCGATGTCACCATCGACATGAGCCTGGGGCTTCGCAAGCGCATGGAGGAGCAGAGGCTCGATCTGGCGCTGATCAACTGCGCCACGCGCCCGCTGCCGACCGATGGCGAGATCGTCTATCGCGAAAGGCTGGTCTGGGCCGGCGCCAAGTGCGGTACCGCGCATCGCCGCGAGCCGCTGCCGATCTCCATATGGGAAGAGGGGTGCATCTGGCGGCTGGAAGCGCTTGCGCAGCTCGAGCGGATGAAGCGGGATTTCCGCGTGGCGTTTCTAAGCGGCCATACGATGGCGCAACGCGCCGCCGTGGTCTCCGATCTCGCGATCGCGCCGCTGCCGCGCTCCTATGTCGGAGAGGATATGGAAATCCTCGGCGCGCAGGACGGGCTGCCCGAACTCGGCTCCTTCGATATCCGCCTGTTGACCGTCTCGCAGATGACCGCGCCGATGAAAACGGTGGCCGAAAGCATCCGACTGGCATTCAGCGAGAAGGCCAAGGCGATCGCTGCCTGACGGTCATCCGGGCACGGAATTCGTGCCCGGCTAATATCGTTCATTTAAAAAAGAGAAGTCCGGCTGAAACCTTTTTGGGTTCAGTGCGTTATCAGCGCGCAGCAGTCGTGCGACTGGCTGCGGAGAGCGGTTTTTTAAACAAGGGATTTCCGACTATGACCACCACGGTAAAGATTGGTGCTGCCATCATGCTTCTGTTCACTCTTGCTTCTTGCGCCAACACCATCCGTGGCGTCGGTCGCGATACGGCAAACGCCGTCAACGCCACGCAGGATGCCGGCCGTAGCGTCAATCACGCTGCCAAGAAGTAAGCCGGCTCAGATTTTCGCCTGCGGATAGGCTTTTTCCAGTCCACCCGATGCCGTCAGGCCCTTGCGGAAGGCGGCATAGGCGGGATGTTGACTGGACTTGGAAGCTTCCATCAAGCGAATCTGGAGACGCGGCGGCGCTGCGTCTCCAACCCATTTTCCGAATGCCTCGAGTTTCAGCGAATTCAGGAACGGCGCGCGCGACGCATTGTCGAGGTGACGATGGACGCCATCAATCAGGCTGTCGTCCTGCACCGGATTTTCCATGATCAGCCCGAGATAGGACTTGTCCTGTTCGCCCAGCGCGGAAAACTTGGCGGCGATCGTCTCGGAATCGGGAAACGGGGCTGAGGTCATCGTCATTCTCCATGTCGTGTCATTCGTCGCTGGAAGCGGCGAGTCGTCTTTGGCGACTTATATGCAACGTGCTTGCTTGCGGAAACCTGTCGCCTGTGCGGCAGCCTGTCTCAACCCGCTCATATCGTTGCCGAAACAAAATCGTCAAAAGGGCGCGAATTCATATTTGGTTAAGTGCTCACTAACCATCCGGTAACAATGTGGCGTTAAGAATAGCGACGTGGCGGGGGACAACCGCTGCTTCTCCGGATCAGGTATTGCGTCCCGGGGAACGTGAGCTTGGCCGTGTATGGGCAAAGCGCCAGCGTATTTCGGCAAGCCGCGCGACCTTAGGTCTGCGCGGCTTTCGCATTTCAAGCGGCTCCGATTGAGCCGTTGCGATTGACCGGGACTAAAACGCCGTTGTACGCCGTCTTCAGTTTTGAGGAGCGCCGCGCCAATGACCAAAGCCATCATGCTGCAAGGAACCGGCTCGGATGTCGGCAAGACGGTGCTCGTCGCCGGCCTATGCCGGCTGGCTGCCAATCGCGGCATCTCGGTGCGCCCGTTCAAGCCGCAGAACATGTCGAACAATGCCGCGGTCGCCGATGATGGCGGCGAGATCGGGCGGGCGCAGTGGCTGCAATCGATGGCCGCGCGCGTGCCATCCTCCGTGCACATGAACCCGGTGTTGCTCAAGCCGCAATCGGATGTGGGAAGCCAGATCATCGTGCAGGGCAAGGTCTGGGGGCAGGCCAAGGGGCGCGACTACCAGCGGCTGAAGCCGCAATTGCTCGACTATGTCACCGAGAGCTTTCAGAGGATTTCGCGCGGCGCCGATCTCGTCATCGTCGAGGGGGCGGGGTCGCCGGCCGAAATCAACCTGCGGCCCGGCGATATCGCCAATATGGGCTTTGCGACGAGGGCCGGCGTGCCGGTCGTGCTCGTCGGCGATATCGATCGCGGCGGGGTGATCGCTTCGCTGGTCGGGACGCACACGATCCTGTCTGACGAGGACCGGGCGATGATCTCGGGCTATATCATCAACAAGTTTCGTGGCGACGTGTCGCTGTTCGACGACGGGATCGCTGCTGTCGGGCGTTTCACCGGCTGGCCCTGTTTCGGCGTCGTGCCGTGGCTGAAGGCCGCCGCGCGGCTGCCGGCCGAGGATTCGGTGGCGCTGGAGCGGCTGGCGCGGGGGCAGGCCGGGGCTCTGAAGATCGCGGTTCCGGTTTTGCCGCGGATCGCGAATTTCGACGATCTCGATCCGCTGCTGGCGGAGCCGAATGTGGAGCTGGTTTTCGTTCGCGCTGGCGAACAGCTACCTGCCGATGTGCAGCTGATAATCCTTCCGGGCTCGAAGTCGACCATTTCCGATCTTGCGGATTTCAGGGCTCAAGGCTGGGATAAGGATCTCTCCGCGCATATCCGGCGCGGCGGACGGGTCATCGGCATTTGCGGCGGCTACCAGATGTTAGGGCGCATGGTGCGTGATCCGCTGGGGATCGAAGGGAGTGTGCGCGAGATCGAGGGGCTCGGTTTGCTCGACGTCGAGACCGTCATGGACGCGGAGAAGACCGTTCGCAACAGCGTGGCGGTTTCGGCCGAGAATGGCGAGGCCCTCTCGGGCTACCAGATCCATCTCGGGATTACCGAAGGCGCCGACCGCGTGCGGCCTTTCGCGATCGTCGATGGCAAGCCTGATGGCGCGATATCCGGGGACGGGCGTGTCATTGGGACGTATCTGCACGGGCTGTTTGCCAGCGATGGCTACCGGTCTCGGCTGCTCGCAAGCTTCGGCCTGACGGGCCAAAGCCGCGACTATCGCGCCGGCGTCGAGCAGGCGCTTGACGAGGTTGCCGCCGAGCTCGAAACGCATCTGGACAAGCGCTGGCTCGACAACCTGTTGGGTTAAATCTCGCCCGAGACCTCGCGGCGGCGGCGGTCCAGTTCTTCGCTGTAGCGGCGCAGCGTGTGGGCTTCGCTGAGCTGGCCGACCACGGTGCGCTCGACGAGATTGTTGACGACGGCAAGCGCTTCGCTCTCCGTCTTGTCGAAGATCGCGGCGGCCTGCTTGGCGTTCATCTGCGGTGTCAGGAAGTCGTTGCGGTAGCGCACGAATTCGTCGAGGCCCTTGCTCTCGTCGGCGGTGTCGGTGAGGTTGGCGTAGATATCGGGCACAAGCACGAGGCCGGCATATTTGCCGCTGTCCTCGACCAGGATCACGCGCTGGGCCGAACCGATCGGGAAGCTTTCCTTGAATTGCTCGATGCTGATGCCGACCTTCGCGGTCTTGACGTCGGCGCGCATCAGCTTGTTGACCGTCAGATTGCGGATCCAGCCGACATCATGGGCGCTGCGGATGCTTTCGCCACGCAGGTGGAAACGCCATGTGGCGAAGGAGTAGCCGAAGGTGCTGCGCACGACCAGCGACGAGGTGATGACGGCGGCCAAGACCAACGCCGTGATCGGGAAGTCGCCTGTGATCTCCAGCGCCAGAAAGGTCATGGTCAACGGCCCGCCGATGACGGCGACGGCAAGCGAGCTCATGCCGACGACGGCATAGATGATCGGCGTCAGCGTCGCATGGGCGAAATAAGGGGCCGAATAGGCGAAGAACTTGCCGAGCAGCGCGCCCATGAACAGCGAGGCAAAGAACAGGCCGCCGCGGAAGCCGGAGCCGATCGAGATCGCCGAGGCCAGCGCCTTCAGCAGGAAAAGGCCGATCAGCACGGGAATCACGACCTCGCGGTCGAGATTGAGATGCAGGGCGCCATGGCCTGCCGACAGCACCTGCGGTGTCACCAGCGCCAGCAATCCGACGATGATGCCGCCAAGCGCCGGGCGGAACGGGAGCGCGATCGAGCTGCGGCGTGCGAGCTCCTCGATAAAGGCGACGCCCTGCATGATCAGGATGCCGATGCCGGCGCAGAAGGCGCCGAGCAGGATGGCCGGCACATAATCAGCCGGCATGACGGTGCCGAAATCGCCGACATCGATGATGAAGTCGCTACCAGCCAGCAGCCGTGCGACCAGCGTGGAAACGAGCGCCGAGACGACGACGGGTGTGAGCGACACGATCGTATAAGTGCCGATGATGAGCTCGAAGGCATAAAAGGCGCCCGTCAGCGGCGCGTTGAAGGCGGCCGCGATGGCGCCGGCGGCGCCGCAGCCGACGAGAACGCGCAAGTCGGCGCGGCGCAGCTGCAGTTTGAAGCCGAGTTTCGATGCGATGCCAGACGCCAACTGCGTGTAGCCGGCCTCGAGGCCGACCGAGGCGCCGAAGCCGTTGGAGATCAGGTTCTGGATGGCGACGATGATGCTGTCGGTCAAGGACAGGCGGCCGCCATGCAGCGCGTTGGCCTCAATCGGGTCGACCATCGGCTTCTTGCGGGTCTTCGCCAGCACATACATCAACAGGCCGAGCAGGATGCCGCCGCAGACGGGGGCCGCCATCAGCAGGAACTTGTCGTCGATTTGAGACGAGCTCAGACGCTCTACGTCGCTGATCCCGAAGATCAGGCTGTGCATCTCGCGCGAGATGAGGCTCATGCCGGTGACGGCGAGGCCTGATGTGACGCCGATCAGCGCGCCGGCCAGAACCATGCCCATCTCGCTGCGCCTCAGGAGCGCGCGCATGCGCCCCGCATCGAGCAGTGTGTGTAGCGGGCCGAGCCGTCTAAGATTGATTTTCAGGCGCATGATGGGGAAACTAGGCGGGCGAAAGCCCGTTCAAGGGTGGTAAAGGAGGGGACATTTGCGGTGCTGCGCCGCATGCGCTGCAAATGCGGCAAAAACCCGGCTGACGCAACAAGTTTTTATGACATTAAGTCTCTGATAATAGACGATAAATCTGGTAGAGATGATCGTCTTGGTGTTTGATATCAGTCAATTTGGCTGGTGGCCGCGATTGGCGGTCGATTGACTTCGCAGCCGCGCTTGCCTAACCATGGATCGATAACGGATGGTTCCGGATCGCCAAAAGCGGTGCGGATGAAAAGGGAATGTGACGGGGTGGACCCAACCAGGGCGCCTTCATCACAGCCGACCCCGCGACTGTAGAGCGGTCAGGGTCTTCCGTCCGGCGTCGGATGCTCCCAAGCTGGCTGCCTGCGTGGTGCAGGCGGGCGAGGGGCTGAAGGCGGCGGAAAAGCCACTGGCGACGCAAGCCATGATCAACCGGGGTTGGACGCCTCCTTATCTACGAATCGTCCGCCTTTTCATGATTGCAGCCGGGAAGGCGAGGAAGAACCGATGGCACGATCGGGATGGCCTGCGTGGCTATTCCGATCGTCGCCTGGACCCGCGAGCCAGGAGACCTGCCAATCGTGCCGGGCGCAAAGCCCACCCCTGGGCAAGTGTGCCCAATGCCAGCACGGAGGTTGTCATGGCAGACAATGAGATTTTGGCGTCGGCGTCAGGCCGGACGCGCTCCTTTGAAGTCGTCCACGCATGACGACCGCATCCTCTACGCTTGTTTTAGGTGGCGCCCGCTCCGGCAAGTCGCGCTTTGCCGAACAGCTCGTCATCGACAGCGGCCTTGAGCGCCACTACATCGCCACCGGCCGTGCGTGGGACGAGGAGATGCGTGCGCGGATCGACCAGCACAAGGCCGATCGCGGTGACCTCTGGACGACGCATGAGGAGCCGCTCGATCTCGTCGGCCAACTTGCCGCGATCGACGGCGAGGGGCGGGCGGTGCTTGTCGATTGCCTGACGCTGTGGGTCACCAATCTGATGATGGATGAGCGCGATATGGCGGCGGAATTTGCGGCACTGGCCGCCTGTCTGCCGAAGGCCAAGGCGCGCCTCGTCATCGTTTCCAATGAAGTCGGCCTCGGCATCGTGCCCGAGAACCGGATGGCGCGCGAATTTCGCGACCATGCCGGGCGGCTGCACCAGATGATCGCGGCGGTCGCCGCGGATGTGTATTTTATCGCGGCGGGACTGCCGCTGAAAATGAAGGGTTGAATTGATGAACCAGCAAAAGATCCCCGCCACCGTCATCACCGGCTTCCTCGGCGCCGGCAAGACGACGATGATCCGCAACCTGTTGACCAATGCGGGCGGCAAGAAGATCGCGCTCATCATCAACGAGTTCGGCGATCTCGGCGTCGATGGCGAAGTGCTGAAGGGCTGCGGCGCTGAGAATTGCACCGAGGACGATATCATCGAGCTCACCAATGGCTGCATCTGCTGCACGGTTGCCGACGACTTCATCCCGACCATGAGCAAGCTCCTGGAGCGCGAGAACCGTCCGGACCATATCGTCATCGAAACCTCGGGCCTAGCTCTCCCGCAGCCGCTGGTCGCCGCCTTCAACTGGCCCGACATCCGCACGCAGGTAACCGTCGATGGTGTGATCACCGTCGTCGACAGCGCTGCCGTCGCCGCCGGCCGCTTCGCCGACGATCACGATGCCGTCGACGCCCGCCGCGTTGAGGACGAGACGCTCGATCACGAGAGCCCGATCGAGGAACTCTTCGAAGACCAGCTCACCTGCGCCGACCTGATCGTGCTCAACAAGACCGACCTCATCGACAGCGCCGGCCTTGCCCGCGTCCGCGACGAGGTTGCTTCGCGCACGGCGCGCAAGCCCGCGATGATCGAGGCGAAGAACGGCGACGTGCCGGCAAGCGTTCTGCTCGGCCTTGGCATCGGCACCGAGGAAGATATCGGCAACCGCAAGTCCCATCACGAACTTGAGCATGAGGACGGCACGCCGCATGATCACGACGAGTTCGACAGCTTCGTCGTCGAGCTCGGGCCGATCGCCGATCCGGCCGCCTTTGTCGAAACCCTGAAGGGCATCATTGCCGAGCACGACGTTCTGCGCGTCAAGGGTTTCGTCGACGTTCCCGGCAAGCCGATGCGCCTGCAGCTGCAGGCTGTCGGCAGCCGTATCGACCACTATTTCGACCGCGCCTGGGCTGCCGGCGAGGCGCGCGGCACGCGGCTGGTGGTGATCGGGTTGCATGAGATGGATGAGGGTGCTGTGCGCAAGGCGATCGAGGCGCTTGCATAAGGCAATACGATGCACCTTCTCCTAGCCCAGCAGGGAACGATCAGCGACGGCGAGGAGGCGATCGATCTTGGTCAGTCTCCCGGCGATATCCTGTTCCTCTCCGCCGCCGACACCGAACTGGCGGCGGTAGCGGCTACGCATGGCCGACGAGCAGGTGCGCGGTCGCTGCGCATCGCCAGCCTGATGAGCCTCAAGCATCCGATGTCTGTCGATGCCTATATCGAACGCACGGCGCGGCATGCGAAGCTGATCATCGTCAGGGCGCTCGGAGGGGCCAGTTATTTCCATTACGCGCTCGAGGCGCTGCATGCGGCGGCGGCGCGGCATGGGGCGCTGATTGCGGTGCTGCCGGGAGATTCGAAGCCGGATGCGGGGTTGACGCCGTTTTCGAACGTGCCGCTTGAGGATCTGAATGCGCTCTGGGCCTATCTGATCGAGGGGGGCGATGCGAACACGCATGCGTTTCTCGACTACGCCGAGGCGATGCTGTCAGGGGCTGAGAAGCCGGAGGCGGCAGTGCCGTTGATGAAGGCCGGGATCTGGTGGCCGGGGCGGGGTGTTGTCGGGGTTGAGGAGTGGCGGCTGCTGTCGGCGGGCGGGGTACCCCCCTCTGTCCTGC
>UBJO01000039.1 GCA_900465665.1 Hyphomicrobiales bacterium | reverse complement strand
AACACGAATTATTACAATTACTTTTGTTAATTCCAGAAATAATATCGCATCAATATCACCTGCCTGCGATTAATAATATACCAGCAAGAAATCACCACATTGTTTTGGTTTTTCAGCAAACTGTATTGGTTTGCTGCAACGCAAAATGTTTCTTGCCGAGGTTGGGGGAGCGCCCTACCCTTTCCCCGACATCGACTGCAGAAGGGAACCCGAATGCCTCCTCAGCCCGTGGACATCAGCCTGATCATCTCGTCGAGAAATCGGGCTTATGGACTGACGAACTGCCTGGATGCCGTATCGAATGCCGCGCGCCAGGCCAGCGATCTGAGCCTGGAACTCGTCTTCGTCGACAATGGTTCCACCGACAACACGTCCGCGATCGTCAGCGAATGGGCAAAGACGGCGCCGATCAGCACCAATCTCGTCTACGAAGCGAAGCCCGGTCTTTCGGTTGCGCGCAATAGCGGGCTGGCTGCCGCCACGGGCCGGATCATCGCTTTCACGGATGATGATTGTGAAGTGTTTCCCGATTATTTCACAGTGATCGCATCGCTCTTTGCCGCCGACACCGACATCGTCATGCGCGGTGGCCGCATCGAGCTTGGCGACGCACGCGATCTGCCGGTCACGATCAAGCCCGAGCTGGAGCCTGCCGTGCTGACCAGCGAGCTGCATGCCGGCGGGTTCATCCATGGCGCCAACATGGCGTTTCCACGCGCGCTGATCGAGAAGGTCGGCCTGTTCGACACGCGCTTTGGCGCCGGCTCGCCCTTCCGCTCCGGCGAGGACACAGACTACGTGCACCGCGCCTTCAATTCCGGCATCCGCGTCGAATACATTCCGGATTTCGCGGTGAAGCATTTCCATGGGCGCCGGGAGCTCGGCGACGTGAAGAAGCTGCAGAGCGGCTATGCCTTCGGCAACGGCGCGCTCTACGCCAAATACCTCTTCGACCGCCGCTCGAACATGCGCGGCATGCTGCGCTGGGACATTCGCCAAGCCGTGCTGGAGGCAATGGGCCGCTGCAAGCTCAGCGACGAGCTAGGGCTCACCTATCGCAGCCAGCTCAGAGACAATTTCACCGGCATGGTCGCCTATTGGCGCGGCCAGAAGACGGGCCGGGCCGCTTGAGCGGTCCCGAGCCCCGGAAGCATTGCGCCTCAGCGCCCAATCGATTGGATACTGAATGACAGATACGGCAATTGGCCACGCCGAGCTGAAGAAGAAGACCGCGCTTTCCGTCCTCTGGTCGGTCATCCGCGTGGCGTGGAGCACGGTTGCGACCTTCGTGATCTTCGTCATTCTCGCCCGCATTCTCGGACCCGGCGACTTCGGCACCTTCGCGCTCGCGAGCCTGTTCGTCGAGATCGGCCGGGTGCTTGCCTATGCCGGCCTCGGTGACGCGGTGACGCGGCAGCTCGATCTGGACGAGGAACTGGCCGATACCGCTTTCTGGGCGACCATTGCCTTCAGCGCCATCGTCGCCGCCGTCGTCTTCGTCTTCGCGCCCTATTACGGCGATCTCGTCCGCGACCCGAAAGTCGCCGAGATCCTGCGCTGGTTGGCGCCGCTGCTGCCGGTGTCGTCGCTTGCGGTCATCCACAATGCGCGGCTGGCCCGCGAATTCGGCCACAAGAACCTCGCGGCCCAGGCGATTGCCGCCAGCCTGCTTTCCGGCATCACCGCCGTCGCCTGCGCCTTCATGGGCTGGGGCGTGTGGGCTCTGGTCGCCCAGACCGCCGTCAATGCCGTCGTCACGGTGCTGCTCGGCTGGGTCGCCTATCCCTGGATGCCGAAGTTCCGCTTCAACGTGCCGCTGTTCCGCTCGGTCTTCCTGTTCAGCATCAGCCTTGTCGTCACGCAGTTGATGTGGATGCTGCTTGCCCGCGTGCAGGACATCTTCATTTCGCGCTGGTACGGCCCGGTCGAAGTCGGCCGCTACCGTATTGCCTGGCGCCTGATCGAGCTGATCGGACAGGCGGTCCTTGCGCCGATCGGCAGTGTGGCGCTGGTGACGCTGTCGCGACTGCAGAACGACCGCGTCGCCTTCCGCAACGCCTATAACAAGATCGTCGGCGCCGCCGCACTCGGCACCATTCCGCTGCTGCTCGGCTTCGGCGCTCTGTCCAACGACATGATCGCCATGCTGTTCGGCGACAAGTGGGGCAATGCCGGCGACATCGCCACAGTGCTCGTGCTGATGGCCGTGCCCTTCGTGATGAACTTCTTCGCCTCGTCGGCGCTGTCCGCCGTCAACCGTGCGGAATCGATCCTCTCGGTGGCTGCCCTGCAGCTCGCCGCGACGCTGGTGCTGACTTGGCTGCTCGTGCCCTATGGCGTGGTTGCCGTTGCGGCCGGCTATACGCTGCGCGCCTGGCTGACGCTGCCCTACCAGCAGTACGTGCTGGCCCGCTTCGCCAACATCGATGCGATGAGCACGCTGAAGGCCGTGGCGCTGCCGCTCTGCGGCTCGCTGCTGATGGCAGCCGGCGTCTGGCTCGCTCATCCTGTCATCGTCGAGCATATCCAGAACCGCTGGCTGTCGCTCGGCCTCAGCATCGGCCTCGGCGCGGTGATCTACCTCGCCTTCCTGCCGATCTTCGGCCGGTCGGTCATCCGCCCCTACATCGCGCTTGCAATGTCGCTCAATCCGTTTCGCAAACACGCGCAGGCCTGAGCCCGCGCAATAACTTTCGGACCTCTTGTCCCTAAAACAAGGAGCCTTCAATGGAATCTAACCTGACGATCATCAACCGCCTGCAGGGCGTGATCGAGAAGAACCTGTCTGACGTTTTCGACCCCTCGGAGCGTTATGCGCTTCTCGACTTTCCGAACCATTACAATATCGGCGACAGCGCGATCTGGCTGGGCGAGCTTGCATACTTCGACAAGAAGCGCTCGCGCCCGTCCTATGTCACCGAAATCCCGACCTTCGACGAGGACCGCATGCTCGGCGCCATTGGCGACGGCCGGATCTTCCTGCATGGCGGCGGCAATTTCGGTGACATCTGGGCCGGCTACCGTCAGTTCCGCGAAAACATGCTGGAGCGGCACAAGGGACGGCCGATCGTGCAACTGCCGCAGACCATCCATTTCAAGGATCAGGCCAACGTCGACAGCACGGCACGCGCCATCGAGAAGCACGGCCAGTTCACGCTTCTCGTGCGCGACAAGAAGAGCCTTGCCTTCGCACAGCGCTGGTTCCAGTGCGAGACGCGCCTCTGCCCCGACATGGCCTTCTGCATCGGCCCGGTCGCAAAGCCGGTGCCGCAGCATGAGCTGCTCTTGAACCTGCGCGAAGACCAGGAAGTCGGCACGCCGCAGGACCTGACGGCAGCGACGCAGCGCCCGGGTACCGTGAAATCGGATTGGCCGGATGAGCCCGCCGATTTCCAGAAGCAGACCAAGCATGCGGCCATCCTGAAGGGGCTGCTCTCGGGCAAGATCGGTGGCCGCGCGCGGATGACGGAACTCGCCTATCGTGAGCGCGCGCAGCAGCGTTTCGACCGCGGCGTGGCGCTCTTGGGCTCTGCACGGCAGGTCATCACCGACCGCATGCACGGCCATATCATGTGCGTGCTGATCGGCGCCGACCATTGCGTGCTCGACAACAGCTACGGCAAGACCAGCAGCTTCATCGAAGCCTGGAATACCTGCAACACGGAGAAGGCGGAACTGGCAGCGACCGTCGACGAGGCGCTCGATATTCTCGACGCACGGCGCATGCAGAAGCAGGCCGCTGTCGCCTAAGGCAGTTACCCTCGCCGGGCGATCATGATCCCGGCGAGGACCACCAGACCGCCGATCGCCTGCATGGGGCCGATCGGCTCGCTGAGCAGGATCCATGCGAGGATCGCGGCCACGACCGGCTGCAGGAGCAGCGTCAGCGACGAGAAGGCGGCCGGCAGATAGGCCAGCGCATAGGTGATCGCCACCTGCCCGCTGGCGTGGCTGATGAAGGCGAGGCCGAAGACCATGGCCCAGCCATAGGCCGTGGTCGGCATGAGATGACCTTCGACGAAGAAGCCGAACGGAAACAGGCAGACGGCGGCCGACGCCGTGCTCCAGAGCATGATGCGAACCGTATCGAAGCGCGTGCGCAGCCTGCCGATGGCGAGGATGTATAGCGCATAGGCGACTGCCGCCAGAACGGCGCCGCCATCGCCCAGCAGATCACCCTGGCCGAGTGCCGCAGGACCGCCCTTGAGGATGACGACGCCGACGATCGCCAGCAGCAATCCTGCCACGAACACGCGCGTGACGGCAGCACCCATGAAGAGCACACCGATGATGGTGACGAAGACCGGCGCCAGATTGGCAAGCAGCGTCGCATTGGCGACGGATGTGATCGTGATCGACAGGTGCCAGGTGATGAGGTCGACGGCGAGAATGACGCCGGGCAGGATGAGCATGCCGCGATCGGCCCAGGTCTCGGGCTTAGGGCCGGTCGCGCCACCCTTGATCAGCGAGAAGATGTAGATCGGGAAGAAAGCCAGCGCCACGCGCCAGAAGCCCGTTGCCATCGGCCCCACTTCCGACAGCCGCACGAAAATCGGCGAGCCGCCGATCGCGGCGCCACCGAGGATCAGCGCGGCAAGCGCGAAACGTTGCGAGGGAGCGGATTGCGGGAGGGCGGAGGAGACTTGCGACATGGCGTACCGTGCTTGCGGCGTCGGGTGCGATCGAGCGGCGCCATCATGCACCGCAAGTAGCAGAAGCAGCGGCCTGAGAATAGCCCGGGAACGACAGGCTCGGTCGATATCGTCGCCGGCGTGGCTCGCGCGACGCCGGCACCAGTATAATGGGTCAGCCGGAGATGACTGTCGCGAATTCCGGATTGCCGCGGATCGTGTTGCTGACCGTGCAGATCTCGTCTTCAGCGGCGTGGGCGATCTTCTGGCGGGTCTCTTCGTCAATGTCGCCCTTGATGGAGAAGACGATGTTGAAGGTCTTGACCCGCGACAGGCCTTCGGTGGCCTTCTCGCCGGTGACGTCGGCCTTGAGTTCGGTGATGCGATCGAGAACGCCGAGCTGGCTTGCCGCCATGCGTGCGCTCAGGACCAGGCAGGCCGAGAGCGAGGAGTAGAGAAGGTCCAGCGGGTTAAAACCCGGTTGCGACGGGCTGGTGACGATGTCGATCTCGCCGCCGGTGGCAGAGGTGACATGCGGGAAGCCGGTGCGGCCGAGAACGGCGCTGGCGCCAACGGGACGAGTGCGAACCTTTAGGTCGGCCATGAGTTATTCCTCGGAGATGATTCGTGAATGTAGATAGGAGCTTCGATTGGCCGGCGCAACGCGCTTTTCGCCGCTGATGCAATCGCAATCCACAAAGGTGCGGTTCGCTGCAACCAAGGAAGGAAATCGGCATGAAATGCCGATTCGGGACACCTTGAGAGGCGAAAGGTCAAGCTGAGTTAGACATCCCCATTTCTAGGGATAGCCCGGCATCAGCCTCGCAATGCAATATGATTTCGCACTAAAACAGAAATGACTATCGGAGTGATCCATGCGAGAACTTGAGACAGTTGCTGTTGCACCCAACGTCGTCTTCGAAAGCGCGCCGTTCGGTTACGTCCGCAAGGTCTATGTCGATGATGAAGCCTGTTGGGGCCTGTTCGACCAGGATGGCGATGTGATCTTCGTCGGCGATGCGCCGATCGACTGCCATTCCTATGCAGCCAAGGAGCATATACGCGTTCAGGTCGTTCACTGATCCGCCGTCCACGGCGCCGTCCCCAAGAACGAGCGCCGCAGGGGTAAGCGAAGACCTTAGCGATAGGACGGCGTCGATGGCGTCATGGCCACCTGTTCGCCGGAGAAGATGACGAAGGCGAACAGCAGGACGCCGATGAATGTGATGATCGAGGCGATTGCCACGACGGGTTCCATCGCCATGTTGCCAAGCAACATCAGATAGAGGCTCGGAACCATCAGCGTAACGCCCGCGGTATAGATGCCGTACTGGATCATCGCGATCCGACGTTCGGCCTTGCGCGGGTTGAGCGCATAATAGCCTCCGAAGAGCGCCATCGTCACCCAACCCAAGAGATTACAGTGTGCATGAGCGCCGATCACGCTGTGATCCTGCGAGATTGCCATGTTCAGGCCCATTCCGATACCAAGGATCAGGAACAGAATGGCCGTCTTGAAATATAGATGCGAGATGCGTGGCATGTGAATCTCCCCTCTTTTCGGCAAGGGTAATATTACCACTCCAGGGGCGAGTTGAGAACGACGCCATTATCAGTAGGTTGCGATATGCGCGGCGGGACAACTTGCGTCGCTTCTACGAGAAATCGGATGCGTCGCGAATTTCCGCCCAGATTGCTGGATATCGTCATGAATAGTTCGTTAAAGCCTGTGGTCTAGCATGGCTCGTGCGAATGATTTGCGGAGAGCTGAGATGCGGGAGATCTACAGGCCGTTTGTCACCAGTGACGATCCCGATCGGGACGTGCGCTGCCAGGACGCGATGCAGTTCGCGTTCGAGGATCTGACGCGCGCCTGTGTCGCTTCCGGCTGGGGCGAGCGTGAAAGCATGGAGGCGATCATAAGCCTTGCGGAAGAGCGCCTGCGCGTGCTCGGCGCCAATGACGACGCCAAACAGCTTCTCGATGTTCTGAAAAAGATGATCCAGCAGCCGGCGGCCTGAGGGCTGTCGCCGATCCCCAACTATCAGGCGGATTTCGCCAGCGGCACGTCGACGCTGTCGGCCAGGATTTGCGCCTGGGCGACCGACAGGTTATGCGACGCCATCAGGAGCAGGCAGAGCGCCACGGCGCGCGGCACATCCTGCTCTCCCGTCGCCCAGCGGCGGCTGGTGATCTGATCGACCCCAAAGAGATTTTCCACTCCAGCAGTGGTCAATCCCAGGACCGCCAGAGCGGCTCTGTATTCCAAAGCTTTCATGTTTGCTGTTCCCGACGCGCTTTATGCGCACTTATCTTTCGGAGTGGCCACAATAGTTTCGGTTTATTTTAAAGGGTCTCCGCAAGCGACATTTTCAAGTCTGAAAACGACAGTCACAGCAGTGTCACGGCGTCAAAGTCTGCCTGGCCGGCGTCTAGTGAACCGACGGTTCGTCCGCATCATCAAGGAAAGTGCGGATGCCGTCGCGCTCGACAGTGGCCAGAAACTCGTCGAAAGCGTCGCGATCGGTCTCGAAGCCCTCTTCCCATTCAATCAGGTCGTCGTCCTGCGTCACGACTTCCATCTTCCAGTCGCCATTGGTGCCGGCGGGGCGGAAGATATCGACCAGAACGGTCACGCCATCATCGGTAAACTCGCCGGCGAGTTCGGAATGCTCGAGCTTCGGTTCTTTCGTCTTGGCCATGTCACTCTCTGCTGGTCCTGCGGGATGGATCGCTGTAGCAGCCCGATCGTTTGCCGCCAAATCAAAAGATGGCTTCGGCAAAAGACACGAGAGAAAGAGTTTTATTGTTTGGGAAAAAGAGTGGTGCCCAGACGCGGATTTGAACCACGGACACGCGGATTTTCAATCCGCTGCTCTACCAACTGAGCTATCTGGGCATTCCTGCTTCGGCACATCTCTCGTTTCCGAAAGCTGCGGGGGCTTGGTTTTCCCCGGAAGCGAGCGGGGTTATAACATCTTGTTCGGCCATGGCAAGCGCCAAATGAGAGTTTTTTGACAGGCCTGTGAATTTTCCGAATTATTGAACAAATTGAACGGCTTCCCGAGCGGAAAACCCGATCAGTTCTCGTCGGGGTACTCGGCCTTCGTCTCATCCTCGGCAACGGGAATGGCGTATGAGCCGGTCAGCCAGCGCGAAAGATCGACTTCGCGGCAACGGTTCGAGCAAAATGGATAGTGCTCGCGCTGCGAGGGCGTGCCGCACTCCGGGCACGGGTGTGCCTTGCGCAGCGGTTCGATCTTGGCGCTCTGTCTGGTTTCATCGGGCATGGTCATTCCTTCGGGTTTTCGGCCCGCCGGCTTCAAGCCTCGGGCCACCGGCTATGGACGTCGAAGCCCTCGCCGGTCAGAAGCAAAATGGTCTCGTACAGCGGCAGGCCGACGACGTTGGTGTAGGAGCCGACCATCTTCTGCACGAAGGTGCCGGCCAGCCCCTGGATGCCG
Organism: Hyphomicrobiales bacterium; assembly: GCA_900465665.1. Taxonomy (GTDB): domain Bacteria; phylum Pseudomonadota; class Alphaproteobacteria; order Rhizobiales; family Rhizobiaceae; genus Rhizobium. The sequence goes on along the minus strand of UBJO01000039.1, from coordinate 10,162 downwards.
TAGGCACCCGCCTTACCGCGCCACTGGCCTGAGGCCAGGTAGTTTTCGACCTCGAAACCGGACAAACGCTTGAAGCGCACCTTGGTTTCCACGATCTTCTGGCGGATCTTGCGATCGGGCGTCACCAGGCAGACGCCGGTGTAGACCCAGTGGCTGCGGCCAGAGAGCAGGTAGAGCGAGGCCGAGGCCTCGTCTGCGAACTCGGCCTTGCCGAGAATGCGGCGGCCGACGGCGACGACGGTATCGGCGGCCAGGATGTAGCTGCCCTTCCAGGTCATGTCGCCCTTGATGGCGGCAAGTGCTGCTTCGGCTTTTTCGGTCGACAGGCGGCGCGCCAGCGAGCGCGGATGCTCCGACTTTTTCGGCGTCTCGTCGATATCCATCGGCATCAGGCGCGAGGGCTCGATCCCTGCCTGGTTGAGCAGGTCAACGCGGCGGGGGGAACCCGAAGCCAGAATGAGCTTGTATTTGAGCGCCATGGAACCTCGACTACCGGGCAGACGGAAGCGAAAGCCTTAGGGCTTTCGCATCAAGCTTACTTGAAGCGGTAGGTGATACGGCCCTTGGTCAGGTCGTATGGCGTCATTTCCACAAGAACCTTGTCGCCGGCGAGAACGCGGATACGGTTCTTGCGCATGCGGCCGGCCGTGTGGGCGATGATCTCGTGCTCGTTTTCGAGCTTCACGCGGAACGTCGCATTCGGCAAAAGTTCGGTGACGATACCCGGGAACTCGAGGACTTCTTCTTTAGGCATATAGGTGTTTTCTTCCTGTCGGTTGAGATGGCGGCATTGGCCAAGATTGGGGCCGCCTCAAAATTTGGGCGGAAACTACACAATCAACGGGGGTTTGTGAACCAAATTGATCGCGTTTCCTTTATTTGTTTCATGCGGACTGCGCGGCGATACCACTTCGGTCTAATAGACGGTTCTGGATAAGCTCGGCGAGGTAATTGCGCACCTCGCGATAGCTATCCAGAATCTGCTCCCGCGTACCCTGCGCAACTGTCGGGTCCATGGTTGGCCAGTAGACCACCTCGACGGCGCTCGCACGCGTCAGTTCCAGCGCTGCGTGGTGGGCTTGCGGCGAGAGCGTGATGATCACGTCGAAATAATCGTCTTCGAGATCTTCCAGCGTGTGCGGCAGATGCCGACCGAGCGACAGGCCGATCTCATCGAGCACCACATCGACGAAGGGATCGCGTTCGCCGGCGCGAACGCCGGCAGACCTTATATAGGTATTTGATGGCAGCAAACTACGGGCAATCGCTTCGGCGATCGGCGAGCGGATGGCGTTCATGCCGCACATGAACAAGATCGCGCCCGGCCTGATGCTTGCGCTTGTCGGTTCGAGTTCGCTCATCCCGGTCATCCGCGCCAGTAGAGAACGCAGACCAGCGTGAACAGGCGGCGGGCGGTGTCGAAATCCACCTCGATCTTGCCATCCAGCCGGTTCTGCAGCGTCTGCGAACCTTCGTTATGGATGCCTCGCCGCCCCATGTCGATCGCCTCGATGCGGCTTGGAGAGGCGGAGCGGATCGCCTCGTAATAGCTCTCGCAGATCATGAAGTAGTCCTTCACGATGCGGCGGAACGGGGTGAGCGACAGGATATGGGTGGCGACCGCCTCGCCGTCTTCGGTCGTAATCGCAAAGACCAGCTTGGTATCAACAAGCGAAATGTTCAGCCGGTACGGGCCGCCGGCGTGGCCGAGGGGCGTAAAACTGTTCTCCTCGATGAGATCGAAGATGGCGACGGCGCGCTCGTGCTCGACATCGGGCGTCGATCGGCCGATGGTGTCGTCCAGGACGACGTCGCAAAGCCGGAAGTCGCCCGCAGCCATCGCTTACCGTTCCAGATTGAGGCGGATCGCAACCGACCGCGCGTGGGCGTCGAGGCCTTCCGATACGGCAAGCGCGATGGCGGCCGGCCCCAGCGTGCGCAGTTGTTCCGAACCGAGGCGCAGGATCGAGGTGCGCTTGACGAAATCCAGAACCGAGAGGCCGGACGAGAAGCGCGCGGAGCGGGCGGTCGGCAACACGTGGTTGGAGCCGCCGACATAATCGCCGATCACTTCGGGCGTATGCGCGCCGATGAAGATGGCGCCGGCATTGCGGATCTTGTCGACCAGCGCATCGGGATCGGCGACGGCGATTTCCAGATGCTCGGCGGCGATGCGGTTTGCGAGCGGAATGGCGTCGCTGATCTCCTTGACCAGGATGACAGCGCCGAAATCGCGCCAGCTGGCGGCCGCCGTCTCGGCGCGGTTCAGCGTCTTCAGCTGACGCTCGACGGCGGCTTCCACCGCCTTGCCGAAGGCTGCGTCGTCGGTGATCAGGATCGACTGGGCGCTGACGTCATGCTCTGCCTGGGCAAGCAGGTCGGCCGCGATCCAATCCGGATTGTTGTCCTTGTCGGCGACAACCAGGACCTCCGACGGGCCGGCGATCATGTCGATGCCGACAGTGCCGAAGACGTGGCGCTTGGCGGCGGCGACATAGGCGTTGCCGGGGCCGGTGATCTTGTCGACCGGCGCGATGCTCTCGGTGCCATAGGCGAGTGCTGCCACGGCCTGGGCTCCGCCGATGCGATAGATCTCGCTCACGCCGGCAAGCTTTGCTGCGGCGAGCACGGCGGGGTTCACCTGGCCGCCGGTTGCGGGAACGACGATGACAACGCGATCGACACCGGCAACCTTGGCCGGAATGGCGTTCATCAGTACCGAGCTTGGATAGCTCGCCGTGCCGCCGGGAACATAGAGGCCAACTGCCTCGATCGCCGTCCAGCGCGAGCCGAGCGTCACGCCCATGGCGTCTTCGTAGATATCGTCCTTGGGCAGCTGGCGGGCGTGGTGGGATTCGATGCGGACGGCGGCGACCTTCAGCGCGCCCAGCACTTCGGCGGGAACGGCCTCGACGGCCGCGTCGATTTCCGCTTCGGTGACGCGCATCGGCGTCTCGGCGAAATCGATGCCCTCGAACTTCCGCGAATATTCGGCGAGCGCCGCATCGCCGCGAGCGCGCACATCATCGATGATGGCGCGAACGGTGACGTTCACGTCCTCGGACATTTCGCGCTTGGTCGTCAGAAACGCCGCGAAACGCTGCCCGAAATCGTCCGATGCCTGATCCAACCAGATTGCCACGCGTCAATTCCTCTCGGTATGCTTCAATAAATGCGTATTCAGGCGCCGGGATGGCGCGGCTTGGAAGCGGTTTCCCATGCGCCGCCGATATCCGCAAGCTGAACCTCGATGCATTCGACATCGAGTGCGATGGTGGCGCCGGCGGCCAGATCGATCTGGACAGTGCCCTCCGGCCCCTCCCCCTTCTGCTCGAAGCGGATGGCGAGCAGCGACAGGACATCCTCGCGGTTCTTCTGATTGATGCCGACGGAGCGGACGGCCAGCACGCGCTTGAAGACGATGGCCGCGCGGCGGCGCTCGAAGCCCTTGCGCTTGGCGCCGGCTTCTTCCCAGACGAAACGATTGGCGGCGATGGAGAACTGGTGGTCGCGCGGCGACCAGGAAAGATCCGCGACCTTGAAGACGCTATCCTGCGTATGCGCGGAGACGACGGCAAGGTCTTCGCTATCCAGCGCAACAAGCTTCAGGTCGGTCATTCAGGCAGCACCCCATTGTCTCTGATATCACCGGGATGGCGATATCCGGCGCCGCGGAATGGCGGTGCCGTAGGACAAGGGACATAAGGCGCTAAGGCCCATTGCGCAACGGGGACAAAGGGCGAATGACCGCCCTTTGTCTCGTTACGTCTACAGTTGCGCTTATTCGCTGACGCGTTCGACGATCGCGCCGCAGCGAGTGAGCTTTTCTTCGAGGCGCTCGAAGCCGCGATCAAGGTGATAGACGCGCGACACCATGGTCTCGCCTTCGGCCGCAAGACCGGCGATGACGAGCGACACGGAAGCGCGCAGATCGGTCGCCATGACGGGCGCACCCTTCAGGCGCGGCACGCCTTCGATCTTCGCCGTCTGGCCCGACAGCGAGATCTTGGCGCCGAGGCGGGCAAGTTCCTGCACATGCATGAAGCGATTTTCGAAGATGGTCTCGGTGACATGCGACACGCCGGTCGAGCGGGTCATCAGCGCCATGAACTGCGCCTGCAGGTCGGTCGGGAAGCCCGGGAACGGATCGGTGACGATATCGACCGGGCGGATGCCGGCGCCATTGCGGCGGACGCGCATGCCGTTGTTGGTGGCGGAGATTTCAGCACCGGCGCGGCGAAGCGTCTCAAGCGCGGTGTCGAGCAGCGCCACGTCAGTGTTTTCAAGCACGACATCACCGCCGGCCATGGCAACGGCCATGGCGTAGGTGCCGGTCTCGATACGATCCGGCAGAACGCGGTGGCGCGCGCCCGACAGCGAGGTGACGCCTTCGATGGTGATGGTGGAGGTGCCGGCGCCGGTGATCTTGGCGCCCATGGCGATCAGGCAGTTGGCGAGGTCGACGACCTCAGGCTCGCGAGCAGCGTTGCCGATGACGGTGGTGCCGCGGGCAAGCGTGGCGGCCATCATCATGACGTGGGTGGCGCCGACGGAAACCTTCGGGAAAGTGTACTTGGCGCCAATCAGACCGCCCTTGGGGGCGGTGGCGTTGACATAGCCGCTGTCGATATCGAGCGTCGCGCCGAGTGCCGTCAGGCCGTCGAGGAAGAGATCAACCGGGCGCGTGCCGATGGCGCAACCGCCGGGCAGCGAAACGCGGCACTGGCCTTCACGCGCCAGAAGCGGGCCGATGACCCAGAAGGAGGCGCGCATCTTCGAGACCAGCTCGTAGGGAGCGGTCGTATCGACGATGGTGCGGCAAGTGAAGTGGATCGTGCGCGAGTAGCTGTCTTCCTGGCGTTCGCGGCGGCCATTGACCGAAACGTCGACGCCGTGATTGCCGAGGATGCGCAGCAGCTGCTCGACATCGGCCAGGTGCGGCACGTTTTCGAGCGTCAGCGTATCGCTGGTCAAAAGCGAGGCGATCATCAGCGGCAGGGCGGCATTCTTGGCGCCGGAAATGGGAATGATGCCGTTAAGCTCATTACCGCCGACAATTCTGATACGATCCATAAGCGCTTACGGGCGATGCCCGCCTTTCTGAAACTCTGTCTTTTAAAAGGATGCGGGTCTTTAGACGAAATCCGCGAAGGCTTCAATTCGAAGCGGACGGAACATTACGATTCGTCCATTTTTGCGGCAGGCAGTCCATTTGTCTCGTCGGCCTGGCCGGAACGACGCGCACGCGTCTGCTGTTTGCGGCGGGAAAGATTTTCCCGCAATTTTTCCGCGGCCCGATCGCGGCGCAATTTCGCCTGCTGTTCGATCGCGTCTTTGCGGCCCTTGCGGGCATTTTCAGTGTCTTCGGTCATGTTTCATGGCTTACCCGAATTCGCGGCAATCCAAAAGTGGCGACGTGAAACTGACATAAGTTTGAAATTGCGTCTTGCGCTCGTCCCGAAGCTGTGGCAATAGCCGCCCCGTTCACGCAACGCAGCCGCTTCGGTTGCCAGCGTCTGGTCCTCGCTGCCGTAGCTCAGTGGTAGAGCACACCCTTGGTAAGGGTGAGGTCGGTGGTTCAATCCCACTCGGCAGCACCAGTTTTCTTTCCGGTAAAAATCAGCCCCTTTCGTACGCCTCATCGACGCGCGCCTGCACCTGTTCAGCAAAAAGGGCCGAACAAGCCGGCCCCTTTTTGATTACGGATGTCCATCCGCCTTAATTGTCGTATTCGCGGCATGCCTGGCTGATCGAGGCGCCGCTTTCGCCGCCGCGGGTGTCGACGCCCGAGTTGGCGCGGGGCATGGATGGGCAATCCATGGCCTTTGGCTGCGTTGTGATCGACTGCGTGGTCGTTGGATCGATGGGTGTAACGGTCACGGGATGGGTGCCGTTGTCGCTGCTCGTGTAATCGCTGGAAAATGTTCCGGCGCTTGAGCCGGTCGAGCCGCCATTGGTGGGGCCGATCGAATCGGGGTTGGATTGCGCGAAGGCCGATGTGGCCAGGCCCGCGGCGAAGATGGCCGCCGTGATGACAGACGTTCGCATGGGAATTTCCTCTTCATCGTCGGTTTTCACTATCGGGTTACGTGTGGACAACCCGGTCGAAACGGGTTTGTTCCGCGATTTACGGCAATCGTGAATTGTGACCGCGCGTCCCGCTGCGACATTCGGCGTCAGATATCCCGGTTTGCGAAAGAGCGGCCGACTGGTTAAGACGTGGCGCTAACGGTTTTGCCGGCCGAGACCATCAGTGAGCCGGGCGAGCCCGCAGGAGACGACCATGAGCACCGACGACAACGACCAGCAGAACGGCAAGGGTACGAAGGCGATCATCCTGATCGCCATGGTTCTGGCTGCCATCACCGCGGTTTTCGGCGCGCTCGCCGTCTATAAAGCCGTGTTCGTCTACACCATCGCACCGTAAGGCTTGACCCTCTGCCGGGGATGACCCGGACATGAACGCGCCTCTCAGCTCACATTCATGCTGCGCTTATTATTCGTATTGAACAAATTCTCGATACGAACGTTTCATCAACGCTGTTATGAATGGAGACTAGCATGAAGAAGCTTATTATCGCTGCCGCCGTGGCCATCGCATCGCTCAGCGCAACCGCAATGCCATCCTTTGCCGATAGCGTGACGGTTAGGATCGGCCAGCCCGGCTATCACGGCTACCACGATCGCTACCAGCCGCGCCCCTATTACGGCCATTCCTACCGCCATCATCCGGTGCGCTACAATTGCCGCATGAAGACCGTGAAGTATCACAGCCACGGCCGGATCGTGACCAAGACCACCCGCGTCTGCAGCTAAACGCGCAGGTTTGCTGGATGTTTCAAGCACTCGGTCGCATGGCCGGGTGCTTGTCTTTCATACGTCTTTGGTTCGTTACGCCGAACGCGTATGTCTTTTCCCATTTGCGGGTTTGTGAATTATCGCTAAAATGCTCCCGCACACTGCTTTGCGGGAGGAGCAGGCAGAACGCTGCAGAGTACCTGGCGTGAGCAATGGAGGAGTGCGCAAATGGCAAGCGAAAAGTGGAATGATCCTATCCAGGTCGGCTTCGAAACCACGGGTGCACGGACGATATCCGGCCCGTTCGATGCCCTGACATGCCTTACCGAGCTCTGGCCCAATGTTCGCGGCCTGCGCTACCTGAAGGCCCGCAGCACATGCAGGGCAGCGCTTGACGGCCGCAAGAGCGTGGAAGAAGCGCGCGCAGAGTTCGTCGCGGCGGCCGAGGAAGCAAGGTTGCACGTGCATTAGACGCGCCACAACAGTCCATAAATGCTTCGAAATAGAACAGGGTTGATTTTTACTTAACCCTTGCAGGAGCTTGTCGGGGGCAGGCCGACGAAGCCGGTTGTCTCAAACGTACAACGCTGACTAGAACACTGGCAGCCATCATGATGATGGTCAGAGGCTCGTCACCCTCTGTGCGAAAAGCGCAGACGGGCCTCGAATACTCTTTCCAAAACAATATTTTAGTGAGCGCTTCCATAGCGCGCCGCCAGCACAACAGAAAGATTGCGCATAAATCGCGGCCGCGTTTAAGCCGCTGGTTAATTGAGCGTTACCTGATTTCAGCATCCGGTGTCGGCGCTTGCCACTTCCACATATCCCACGCCGATGATCGTGCCGTCATTGGCGCGGATGAAGGATGGAACGTAGTGCGCTCCTGAGGGAACACAGGTGGTCGCGTCGCCATATTGGGCGAGCACGACATCATCGCGCTGAAGCGCCGAATAATTGCTGTCAATCTCCAGCGAAGCGGCGGCCGGCAACGCGAAGGCGCCAATCATCAGCACTAAAGCGGGCATCCCAAGTCGAAGAAAGCGCGTCATGCCATTCTCCCATGTTTGATTATGCCAGTAACGGAACAGCCGCTAGTTTAGTTCCGCGAAACCGCCGCCACTTTCAAATGCGTTAACGCTTTTCTACTTCCATCTTACAGTATTGACCGAAACAGCGCAGCGGCGACAAAAGGAGAGCATCACCGGCGTAGCATCCGGCTCTGCACGTTACCTTGGCCCACGACGTCCTCGGCGATCATCATCGCGCGAACAATGTCGCCGGCACTGTGCGCAAAGCCTTCGAGCACGGCGTATCGGCCGAGCATGGTGACGGTGATTTCGGTGCAATCGAGGTCCGGATCGGCGCTCAACGCGCTTTCGACCGCAGCCCGCATCGACGACTGGCTGTGGCCCCGTTCGCACTGATCCTCGTGCCCCGTCAAAATCTGGAACAGCTGTACCATCTTCGCCTCCAAGCGAATTGTTCTGCTGCTTAACGCTGCAGCGCCGCATTTCGTTGCAGTGCGGGCGCTATCGTTGGAGTATTTTCGAGAAGAAAATCCAAATACCTCTTGGCGCTTCAAGCGAAGCGAGCCATATCAACAGCATAGATATGCGGGGTGATCGCGATGAAACGCGTGATATCGGCCGTTGCGGCAACATTCGTTATGGCTGGTCTTCTGGCTGGCTGCACCACCAGCGACACGGCGGAGGTGAAACCCATCCCCGGAAGCATCACCTATGGCGGGCAGCCGCGCACTAAGCTCACCAAGTCGCCGCCGGGCAGCGTCGTCCACAATACCTTCTACGATTCGACCGGAACGAAGCAGCTGGAAACTTATATCCTGCAGCCGGACCGGACCCTGAAGCTGACCCGGCGCGAAGCCATTCCTGATTTCCCGATGTAAGCGTCCTTACAGCGCAAGCGGCGGATCCGCCGGCTGGAGGAATCGATCGATCGCGGCCGGTTCCACCGCTTCGATCGTGGCCGGTGTCCATTTCGGATTACGATCCTTGTCGATGACGGCTGCGCGGATGCCCTCGTAGAAATCGGGGCTCTGCAAAATCCCCAGGCAGGCGCTGAACTCGCGGCGCAGGCACTCGGCCAAGCTGCGGCTCTGCTTGCCCTCATGCAGCAGGCGCAGCGTCAGCGCCAGGCTGGTTGGCGAGCGCAACTGGATGGCGCGCAGTGTCTCGACGGCGAAGTCCGATGGCTCCGCTTTCAACGCCGCGATGATGTCGCCGACCGTGCCGAAGCGGAAGGTGCGCTCGATCAAGCCGCTGTTGAGCCGCAGCGGCCCCTTGCCCGGATCGGTCGACAGGTTCTTGAGGACAACATCGACATCGCGCGAGTTTGCGCCACGCGACAGACCGGCCAGCGTGTCGACAAGCTCCGGCAGCTGGAACGAGGCGACCTGGACATCCGCAAGCCCGGCATGGATCACATCTGCCGCCCCGACCTCCAGGCCTGTCAGGCCCATCCAGACGCCGACCTCGCCCAGGGCGTGGGGCAACAGCCATGTGGCGCCGACATCGGGGAAATAACCGATCCCTGTCTCGGGCATGGCAAAGCGGGTGCGTTCGGTGACCACGCGGTGGCGGCCATGCGAGGAAAGACCGACACCGCCGCCCATGGTGATGCCATCCATCAGCGCGACATAGGGTTTTGGGTAGGCGGCAATGCGGTGGTTGAGGTGAAACTCCTGGCGCCAGAAATCTTCCGCCAGCGACGTGCCGGCGCGTCCGCTTTCGTGCAGCGCGCGGATATCGCCGCCGGCGCAGAAGCCACGCTCGCCCTCGCCCATGATGATAACGGTCGCCACGTCGGCATCGGCCGCGAATTCGCTGAGCGCCGCATCGATCGAACGGACCATGTCGAGGGTCAGGCTGTTCAGCGCTCTCGGCCTGTTGAGGCGAATGATGCCGGCGGAACCCTGTCGCTCGGCAATAACCTCGCGCTGATCGACTTTGTCGTGCATCCAGGCCTCCTTGCGGCGTGAGCCGCGATCGATGCGGCCGCGCCAAAATTGCGATTCCAAATTCATGCCATCAGCGAATTGCGCTGCTTGTACACAAACTTATCGCGCTCGGCCGGATAGTCGATGGCTCGTATGCGAGGAAGATGCTCGCGACCTCGTTCGGTCGCAAGACTGCAACAGTTTTGGCGCTTAGAGCCTTTCCTGGTTAGATTGAAGCATTCTGTTGGCTCAAACGGAGTCGGATGGTCGTCCGGCCGGCGCGCGTCGTAGCCAACGCATACGGCCAAGCCGGCCGGACGATCAGGCGGCCCGTTTCAGCCAACCCCCGCAGGGGCCGGGCATCTTTCCGCCAGGATCAAAGGCGATTGGCTCGACCGTACCTGGGGT
>UBJO01000121.1 GCA_900465665.1 Hyphomicrobiales bacterium | reverse complement strand
TCCGCAAGCCGAAGAAGGACAAGGCGGCTCCAGCCGTAGCGCCGGCTACGTTCGGGGCCAAGGCTGTAGAGTCCAGCAAACAGAAGAAGCTCTAAAACCGTTCGGTCTCTCCAACATGGTCGCAGGCGGGGCTCAGCATCGCTTGCGAGCGGAACGTGCCGCGGCGCGTATCGCTTTCAAGGAGATGGCCTCCGTTCTCGCGAGCAGGTCGAGAGTTTACGCTGTGCGTCCATGCAAGGTGTGGATGATAGGCCGAAACTTTGACCCTATCGCTGTCATCCGTTTGCGGCGATTGACTGGCCCGCTTCGATTTGCTGCGAGAAGCGAGTTTACTATCGCGTCGGACGTCAAGCTAGACCTGTCCCATCCGGATTGCGCGCTACGGAGACCACGCCAAGGTTGCACTTGTGGCCAGGTGGCTACCGTCGAAGCTATGACCGAATGCCGGACGCAGTTGCGCCAGGCAATATATCGAGGCCGTCCTCGATAGCCAGGTGATAGGCGGTCTCTAGCTTCCGGATGGCAATCCTTTCCAGGTCCAAAACTCGATTGCTAGGTCCGTTGCTTCAAGGCGCCTGCAGGACAACGCGGCCGGCCCGCTTGAGCTGTAGCTCGAAGTCCTCCCCGGCGGCGACTACAACGGACGCCTATGAATGCGACGCTTGGCCCCTCATTTGGCATTTCCTATTGCATGTGAGCGCTGCGACCGGGCTTGCCAAGGCGAAGGTCGACAAGCGCATCCGAGGGTGGGCCACAGCAGCGGATGCTTCGGTCTGGAGAGAGCCATGGAACCAACCAGTCATAAAGAGAGAGGAAATGACTGAATGGGAAGCAACGCTTGGGACGGAGTTGGAGGAACTCGTTGCGGATGGTTTGTGTTCACGGCGTGAAGCAGGAGGAGGTCCTAAAGGATTGATGGCGCCTTAGCGCGGTGCTAGAACTCAACCCTTATCTCGCGCACAAGACGAAAGCTTCGTTCCGAAACCCGACAATCGCTGGCCGGCATCACGCGATCAGGGGCGATACGGCATTGGATCAATCACTTGAGCCTAGCCAGCTTACATTTCAATCGCAGAAAACCAAGACAGCATCGGGGGGCTTCTTCACCGGTCAAATTAATCCTCTCCTGATGGCCAAAGCCACCAGCTGCGTGTTATTGCAAAGATCGTACCGGCCTCTCAATTCCTCTAAAGTCTTGCGCACGGTATTGTATTTCAAGTTCTCAACATCGGCCACATCTTGCACCGTCTTGCCGTGCTCTAGCCAGCGAGTGAAGATCTTCTCCTTGGGCGTGAGGTGGAAAGGTTCTTCCACCGATGGGGTCACTTGCAGCGCCTCAATGCGAGCGTGGATCTGTGCGACAACGGACGCCGCCATCACGGCATCGATCTTGTCATCGACATCCACCTTCGGTTTGCCGGAAGCCATTGTTAGCATGGCTGTTCCGCGGTTGGGCAGAGCAACCGGAACGGTGATCCCTGATCGAATGTTGAATGTCGCGGCTTGGGCAAAGAAACCCGTTTCTGCCTTGGAAATCGGTCTCGTTGCCGTATCCGCTGACCATGAGAATGCACGCCGCAGCTGCTTTGCTTGCCGAATGACAGGGTCGAGCGATTTGAGGTTGTTTCTAAAGTAGAAATCCTGCCAATCGGGATGGTAGTTGGAAATCGCAAAGGTATGACCGAAACGGAGATCGATATAAGCGTATCCAGAGAATTCGAAGCGTGCGGCAAAGTCGGAGAGCGCCGATTGAAGCGTGCGTTGATCACGGGCTATGGCTGTTTCATCAAGTAACGCGTCGAGCCAATCATTCATGGTGATCTCCTCGTATTGGCTGCCAACGGCGTGACACTAACTTGCAGTATATATGAGAATTCTATTTTGGCGAGTATTTGCCGCCCGGCCGCTTGAGAGCCGGGTGAGCTCGACAACGATTGCATTCCCGTCACGGTGAGCGGGCCCACGGGTTGTCTCACCACATCCGGCAGACAACAGAACTTCAAAGGCACGAGCGTCGATCAGCGTTATCGCGAGGGAGGGGCTCTCAGTGTGGGAGGAGGAAGGCCCGGCGCCGGCCTAATGGGACGCGTGCTCCCTCGATGGGCCTGGTTCGCCGCACGGCCAAAATTACGCCGATACAACCGATTTGGGCAGTCGGATGGAAAGGGATGCAAAAATCAGATACAGCTCTTTTGTACAGTATCGCACAGTCGGTCGCCCGCCTTGCCTTCCGCGTCTTGTCAATTATATGACGGCGTATTGTCGCTAGGGCCGATGAATGCACACCTCACACACGCCTGTCGTCCTCGTTGTCGAAGACGAGCCGTTCATCCTGCTAGATGTCGCTGAATCCATTTCGGAAGCCGGTTTCAAGGTCATTGAGGCGTTCACTGCTGACCGGGCATTGCAAATAATTGAACAGGGTCAAAAAGTAGACGCGATCTTTACAGACATAAACATGCCCGGCGACATCGACGGCTTGGGCTTGGCTACCGTCGTCAGGGCTCGATGGCCAGAAATCGGTCTAGTAATCACCTCCGGAAAAGTCAGAGACGTCACTGGTCTACCTGCTCAGGCGGTCTTTTTGGAGAAGCCATACTTGCCAGAAAGTGTTGTCTACGCCATTCATGACACCCTTCGCACCCGGTGATCGCTCAATACGGATGCGAGCATCTTGTGTCGCCAACTGGAAACTGAATGATGTCCTCCTCCTCTGGAATAAGTAAGTCCCGCACTGGCATCGAGGGGTTCGACGAACTCACGCTCGGCGGTCTACCGACCGGGAGACCGACGCTCGTCTGCGGAACTGCCGGTTGCGGAAAGACGCTGTTTGCCTCCACCTTTCTCCTGAAAGGCGCTCGCGACTTCGACGAACCTGGAGTCTTTGTCACATTCGAAGAGCGCCCCTCTGATATCATCAGCAACGTCGCGTCGCTGGGCTTTGAGGTCGATAGACTGATCGAGGACGGCAAGGTCTACATCGAGCATATTTCAATCGATCCATCGGAGTTAGAGGAGATCGGGGATTACGATCTCGAGGGGCTCTTCCTTCGATTGGAGTTGGCCATTGATCAGGTCGGGGCTAAACGCATCGTGCTTGACACGATCGAAAGCCTGTTCTCCGCCTTTACCAATCCAGCCATTCTGCGCGCTGAAATCCGCCGGCTTTTTGATTGGTTGAAAGACAAGGGGCTCACCACCATCATCACTGGGGAGCGCGGCGATGGAAGCCTCACGCGCCAGGGCTTGGAGGAATATGTCTCTGATTGCGTAATTCTTCTCGACCATCGCGTGCACAACCAGATTTCGACGCGACGACTGCGGATCGTCAAATACCGCGGTACTGCTCATGGAACGAATGAAGTTCCCTTTCTTATCGACGAAGATGGGTTCAGCGTCCTTCCGGTCAGCAGCCTTAACTTGAATCACAAGGTCTCCAACGAGCGCGTCTCTTCAGGTGTCGTAGACCTGGACGCCATGTTGACGGGAGGTGGCTTCCATCGCGGAAGCAGCATATTGTTGAGCGGCGTCGCGGGCTCGGGCAAAAGCACTCTTGCTGCCAGTTTCGCAGCTGCAGCGTGCCTCCGAGGTGGAAAAGCGCTATACTTCTCTTTTGAGGAGTCCCGTGATCAAACCGTTCGAAACATGCTTTCAGTGGGAACTGATCTTCAACCACACATTGATAGCGGACTTCTTAGACACGTCGCGACCCGTCCAACGTTCTACAGTTTGGAAATGCACCTCGCCGTGATGTTGAGGGAAATCGGGCGGTTTGATCCGACGATCGTCGTTCTCGATCCGATATCTGCGTTTACCGGAAGCGGAGAGCGTCTTGAAATCCAGTCCATGCTGTTGCGCATGGTCGATTTCCTTAAATCGCGTGGCGTCACGGCAGTCTTCACCCATCTCATGCACTCTCAGGTTGGTGCAGATGAAACGGACGCCGGTCTCTCGTCGCTGATGGACTCGTGGATTTGGCTCCTGAACAGGGAGGTTGGCGGTGAATTCAATCGGGAGCTGTACCTGCTGAAGGCCCGTGGTACTGCGCACTCCAATCAGGTCCGGGAGTTTGTTATGTCCGGATCGGGCATCTCCCTGCTCGAACCGTATATTGGAGACGGTAAGGCATTGACGGGGTCGGCGCGGAAAGCGGAAGAAGCACGTCTGAGACGCGTCGAGACTGAACGGAAAGAAGAGTTGTTCCGCCGGAAGCAAGAATTGGAAAGCAGGCGCGATCGGGCGCTGGCCCAGATCGAAGCACTGCAGGCCGAGATCGCGGCCGATGGTGCTGAGCTCGAGCGAGCTGCAAAGGCTGAAAACGAATACCTAAGGCAGGCCGTTGCCGATGAACTTGAGATGAAAACGAGCCGCCGTAGCCAAATTTAAGGAAAGCAGGCATGGAAAATCCCGAAGGTGAAGGTGGCGCGCCTAAAAAGCTCACCCTCTATGTAGCCGGCGAAACGCCGAAATCCCTTGCGGCGATCCGCAACTTGGAGAGAATATGCACCGAAGAACTACCGGGGCGATATGTTGTTGAAGTCGTTGATCTGAAGAAGCAGCCGCATCTGGCGCGCGAGCATAACATCGTAGCCATTCCAACGCTTGTTCGAGAACTACCCACTCCGATCCGAAAGGTCATCGGCGATCTGTCAAACACCGAAAAGGTGCTCATCAATCTGCAGGTTAGCGGAGCCGAATGACCCCACTCACTGACAGAATTTCTCGCGCAGAACTGCTCCAACGCCTCGAGGAAGCTGAGGAGATTATAAGGGCGATCCGCGAGGGCGAAGTTGACGCACTTGTTGTGCAAAAGGGGCGGGCCAATGTCGAAGAGGTCTTCACTCTCGGCGGCGACGACTCCTATCGCTCCTTCATGGAAGCGATGGATATTGGCGCGGCTGCTTTCGATCTTCGAGGAAATCTTCTTTATCATAATGCTGCGCTGTCGCAGCTGCTACATATTCCCGAAGGGGTTGCAGGAGAAGCTGTCCTCGAGCTGCTTGATGGCAACAGCCGTGCAACGCTCTCTGATCTCCTTGTCGATGCTCGTGAAAAGAGATCATCGAGAGACATTCGAATTCCGCGCGACGGAAGCCACCGCATTCTGCTGCTGAAAGCTGACAAGCTTTTGCTCGGTGTTTCTGATGCGATTGCGGTCACCTTCGACGACATTACTGATCGCATACATGACGAGCGCGCTCACGAAGCAGAGCGAATGGCGATGGCGGTTCTCTCCTCTGCGGCGGAAGCCGTTATTGTAACCGACATGCAAGGGTTCGTTTCCCACGCAAATGCTGCCGCGCTGGCATTGTGCCGGCGCGATCCAGTAGGTGCGAAGTTCAGTACTGTCTTCGAACTCGAGTTCAAAGCTACGACTGGGCTGATGCAAAGCGATGATTTCATATCACTCGCGCTCTCGGGTCATTCGGTGCAGGGGATCGAAGCCTTCGCTTTGAACGAACGCAACTCGCAGCCGCTGCTCGTCAGCGCTGCACCGTTGCGAGTTGCCGAAAATGAAACGAAAGGCGCGGTGGTGACTCTGATCGACCTTTCGCGTCACAAAGAAGCCGAACGGCAACAGCTCCTTCTGATGCGCGAGCTGGATCACCGTGTGAAGAACACACTTGCGCTAGTCGTCTCGATCTCAAACCGCACCGCGTCGACGGAAGACACAGTCGACGGATTCAGACGCGCATTTGCCGGTCGCATCCAAGCTCTCGCGGCGACACACAATGTGCTCGCGGAGCGCTCTTGGATATCGATCCGCCTGAGCGACTTGATCGCAGCCGAATTAAAACCCTTTGTTGAGAACTTTCGGACGCGGTTCGCCATTAAAGGTGGCGACCTCGACATTCTTCCAAGAGCAGCTGTTCCGTTAGGGCTGATCATCCACGAACTGACCACAAACGCTGCGAAATATGGTGCCCTGTCGAACGACGCCGGAATGGTGACCGTCGAACTTGAGCCGGACCAGGGTACGGGATCGCGCGTCATCAACTGGATTGAGAGCGGTGGTCCCAAGGTGGCGGAACCAACACGAAAAGGGTTTGGCAGCACAGTAATCGGAAGAAGCTTGAACTATTCCGTTCATGGTGGGGCAGAGACCATGTTTAATGAGAGCGGACTAACATGCCGTATCCGGGTTCCTAGCGAGGATGTGGTAGCTCCCGATTGAGTTCAAAATGCCATCCATCCTGCCGGTGCGCACGCCTCCTCCCTAAGTATCGACAACACCCGACATTAGCCGATCTCAAGAGTAACGGGGGGCGGCTGATACCGGTGACACCTCGCTGACGCACACGACAACGCTTATTGGCTCACGGGGAACATCCTATTGCCGCGCTAGCCAGCTTTGGACTGGCTTCGGCGGTGTCGATTCGAGCTGATACCCACAAGAGGCGTTTGCACCGGAGCCACACGTCGATAGGCGCAATACCAGTACTTTTCCGACAAACTGCTTGAGTGGATCGAAAGGAGCTGCGTTCAAAATGGCGGCACGAAAATCTCTTTCGAACGCTTGCCGAGCGGAAGCAGGTGACCCTCTCACGATAACGATGGGCCCGCGCACCACAGTGCCACGGTCATCGATCACAAAGTAGCCTACACCGTCAACCTCTGCCGATCGCGTGTCCTCGCTCACCAATAAGTCGAGCTCGGCTGCGACAAGTGAGAAAGGCGCTACCTGATTGGCCGACTGAGCGCGCGCGCCCACGCCCGTCAGCAATAAAGCCGTGGCGCAGGTCGCCGCCGCCTGCAAGAACGTCCGGGCTATTAGCCGCTTATTCGATCGTTGACACATTTCAGGTCCATTTTTCCCGCCAGCGAGTTTTAGCGGACACCAAGAGCTCTGCAATCAATGATCGCTGTCATGGCATCGAGCACCTCTGATTCCATCGGTTCGCGTGGTATTTTGGCAACCGAACACGGTGGTCCTTGAAATTCCTGCTACCGTCGAGATCGACCTGCTTGAAGAGCTATCAAGGCACCGAATGCCCCGGGGTCGGAGGCGTAAGCCGCGGCTCGGCATCGTCGGTCACGGTCTCTACCGCTGAGCAATTTTCCAATAATTTTCAAACCATCTAGCGCGCCGAACGTTGTGGTGGGCATCGACGTGTCGAAGCATTCATATCAAAAGTCCGGATCGCATGAGAGAGATTGCGCATGTCCAAATTGACCGAGATGTCCAGCAATAACCGGGATGCGTTCGACACGAGTTCCGTTGCAGCCGTCGACGCGACGCGACTGCTGGTTATCGAAATCCACTCGGCCTTTACGTTAGTCCAGCTCCGGGTGATTTCGATCATAATGAGCTCGGTCGACGCTGGTTCGGTGGCCCACACTCAAGCGGTGGCTGGTATCCACGATGTATCTTCCGCGATGTCCAAACTAAGCCACGACGCGATCGAAGCGGTAAGAGTGTTCCGCGAACTTGCCCTGACAGCAAAGAAAACTTATGCGTCTGGTAGCAAAACCTGAAACACCGTTTCGCCTGATCGACGGCACCAAGGCCGCCCAATAGCGTTGTGAAGACTGGGCCGCTGGGATAAGGTAGGCGAACCGAACGCAAGCTGAAGCCTTCGAAATGCCTTCCTAATGCTTCGCTAGGATATGTTCCCCGACGCGAAGGGCGCCGTCATGCATCGAACACCGCGCAAATCATGTCCCTGACGGGAGTTTGCGAACCAAATCCGATAGCGACCCGGAGATGCGTTCACTTGGGATCGATGGTCCGGCCTGTACGCCAAGTCGGAGGCAGGCGCCTGAACAAGGAATCGCGCCTGCCACCCGCAGAGGGCACTTGTACGAAGGAACCGAGGGCGAAAATCCGGCGGCGACAGA
Organism: Hyphomicrobiales bacterium; assembly: GCA_900465665.1. Taxonomy (GTDB): domain Bacteria; phylum Pseudomonadota; class Alphaproteobacteria; order Rhizobiales; family Rhizobiaceae; genus Rhizobium. Next base: position 9,312 of record UBJO01000121.1, on the reverse strand, counting down.
TAGAAGCCATTTTACGTTAACTCCGCTCGTCGCCGCGAACTTTCCGCTTCGAAGGTCGCGACTTCCCGGCCCGAGCGTGGCGCCTGTTGAAAGGACATGTAGACCCCATGGAGACGACCTCCAAGGTGGCCGGGCGTTCATCCTTCGATGAAGACGACCGTCGTCGTACGCTCACTGTCGGCCCTTTTGTATCTTCGAACGTCTGCTTCGGGCCGAGTGGTCTCCCGCCGCGCCAAAGCTGACATTCACTGCCCTTGTTTAGACAACTGTATCAGGGTGTCGAGGAATGCGCGCACTGCCGGGTTGGACCGTCGGCTTTCTGGCCAAAGCGCCGTAATATTGTGCCGGTCCACCGCATAGTCGGCTAGAACGGGGACAAGGGCTCCCCGGCTCACCCATGCCCTGGCCATGAAACTAGTAGCTAGTCCAATTCCAGCACCCGCTGCAATCGTTGCAAGCACGGCCTCGCTCGCATCGACGATGATGCCGGAGGACGGCACGATCTCAATCTCCTTGTCCCCGACCCGGAAGGGCCAGCGGAAAATCTGCCCGCTACTTTGGTAGCGCATGCCAACAGTCTCGTGTTCTTCCAGCTTGTCCGGATGCGTCGGGGGGCTGCACTCCGCAAGATATTCGGGTGAGGCGTAGCAACATAACCGATGCGGCAGGAGCCGTCGTGAGAGTAGACGAGAATCTGACACGTCGCCGATGCGGACTGCGAGATCAAAGCCACCTTCGATGAGATCAACCATTTGATCGCTCAGACGCAGATCAATGTTCACCTTCGGATGGAGTCTTCGAAAGCGAGGAAGCGCAGGCGCGATGACGTGCAAGCCGATCGGCAACGACGCCGCGATCCGTAATGTGCCGGCGGGCTCGGTGCGGGCTGCTTTTGCCGCCTGCTGGATTTCTTCGGCATCGCGAAGCAGCCTGAGGGCACGCTCGTGCAGATCGCGCCCTTCGGTCGTCAGCGTCAGGGAACGTGTCGTGCGTGAAAAAAGCGAAACACCGAGCTGCTTCTCGAGCCGTTGGATGCTCTTACTCACTGCCGAGGGTGAAATGGCCAGGGAGCGGGCGGCGGCAGTGTAGCTTCCAAGAGAGCCAGCGCGGGCGAATGCGATCAGCCCCGTTAGCCGTTCAATTACGATTTGTTCCTTCATGGCATTATTAAAGCGATTTATCCGACGATTATCAATCCGTGGATATGGTCGTATGGTCTGTTTAAAGATGGAAATACCCAATGAGGCAGTGATGACTGATATGATGAAAGCCGTGCGCTTGCACAGATTCGGTGGGCCGGATGTCCTTGTCTATGAGGACGCACCCCTACCTGAAATCTCGGCGGATGACGTGCTGGTTCGCGTCCATGCCGCGAGCATCAACCCGCCGGATCTCTATCTGCGCGACGGCTACCGGGCTTTGCCACCGGAATGGCAGCCCAGCCCGAACTTTCCGTTGATCCTTGGCACAGACGTTTCCGGCGTGGTCACGGCGATCGGCGAAAACGTGTCGCAGTTCATGGTCGGCGACGAGGTTTATGCGATGGTTCGGTTTCCGCATAACCTCACGACAGGAAGCAACGCATATGCCGAATATGTTCGCGTTCCAGCATCCGACCTGGCGCTAAAGCCTGCCGGGATCGACCATATCCAAGCGTCCGCCGCGCCGATGTCGCTCCTGACCGCGTGGCAATTTCTGGTCGATCTGGGACATGACGCGCCCAACCCATTCCAGGCCTTCCCGCATGAACCAGTGCCGCTGGACGGTAAGACAGTGTTGGTAAACGGAGCCGGCGGCGGCGTCGGCCATCTCGCTGTCCAACTCGCGAAATGGCAAGGCGCAAAGGTAATTGCAGTTGCTTCCGGCAAGCACGAGGCGCTTTTGAACGATCTCCGCGCCGATATCTTCGTCGACTACACAAAGGCTGCTGCCGAGACAGTGGCGACGGACATCGATCTGGTGCTGGATGCCGTCGGCGGCGTGAACATGGAACGCTTCCTGCCGAGCATCAAGCAAGACGGCGCCCTGTTTCTTGTAAACCCCCTGGGCTTTTCCGGCTATGAGGAGGCTGCCCGGCGAAGGATCACCGTTTCTACGACGCAGGTGCGTTCGAACGGCGCCCAGCTGTCGGCAGCTAAAGGCCTGCTCGATGACGGAACCGTTCGGGTGGTGATCGACAGCACCTATCCGCTGGCTGAGACATCGGCAGCGCATCGCCGTGCTTCCGAAGGGAGCATCCAGGGCAAGATCGTGCTGGTCGCCGCCTGATTACTGTGTGGCCGGTCAAGGCTCAACGCCGCGAAAAGCGGTCAGGACGCTGATAGAGGAAACTCCAATGCTGATTATAACCGGCTATATACATGTCGATCCGACCCATTTGGCGCAATTCCTTAAAGAGTTGAAGGCACTGGCTTCCACCACACGAAGACGCTCTGGCAGCATCGCCTATGATGCTGCCGTGGAAGATGCACAATCAGGGCAACTGCTGATATCGGAACGCTGGGTCGATCAGGCTGCACTAAGCGCTCACCTGCAGGCGGCCGACACGCTTGCCTTTGTCAGCCGCTGGCGCGGTAAAATGCGAAGTGACGTCCGAAAGTATGACGCATGGAACGAACGCGACATAATGGATCGCTGAGGCGCACTTCGGCGGTGGGCCGACTGCGGTCTTCCCGTTCGCGCGGACAGTGGTCATTGTGATCGCCAGGCAGGCATTGATGCAAGCATCGTATCTTCCAAGTTCTACCGAAGGGATCAGACCTACTCAGCTACGTCCTGGCATGCACTATTGCGTAGACGGCCATAGCCGCCTAGCGACCTTCCTTTCATATGGCCGTCACAAAACTAAAGCAAAGCACAGTCGTGTTTCCAGTTCCCGATGGCGTTGCAGCTCGATAATTGGCCAGAAAAAGAGTGAAGGAGATGTTTCGTGAAGTCGTCAATGGAGGCCAACTTCGATCAAGGAAATGCTGTCCCAAAGGGCACTGCCAGTGAAGTGTTTACGACCTTCCTCAAGCTCGGCCTCACCTCCTTCGGTGGACCCATCGCACACCTCGGCTACTTCCGCGATGAAATCGTTGTTCGGCGGAAATGGCTAGACGAGAAGGGGTATGGCGACCTCGTCGCGCTATGTCAGTTCTTGCCCGGTCGGGCGTCTAGCCAGGTCCGCTTTGCCCTTGGTCTCATGCGCGGCGGCCCCTTGGGTGCACTCGCGGCGTGGGCCGCATTCACACTGCCTTCCGCCATCATCCTGATTATCTTTGCTATGGCTGCAACCGCCCTCGACAACCCGCTTGGGCAGGGTCTGCTACATGGCTTGAAGCTCGTTGCGGTCGCTGTTGTAGCACAGGCAGTATGGGGGATGGCAAAGTCCCTAACCCCCGACAAGCCGAGAATTATAATCGCCTTTCTGGCGGTCTTCGCAGTCATCTTCGCCGGCATCTTCGGACAGCTTGCTGCCATCGTCGTTGGTGGCTTTGTTGGCCTCGTCCTCTGCCGCGCCGATGCCCAACAGACCGGAGAGTTGATCGCGTTCGGGGTACCCAAGTCGGTCGGCATCGTCTGCCTGCTCGCTTTCCTTGGTCTCCTGCTTGCTCTGCCCCTTCTCGCCGGGGCACTCAGCGACCGAGGCGTGGACGTGTTTGATGCTTTCTATCGTTCCGGCTCGCTGGCGTTTGGTGGCGGTCACGTTGTCCTGCCGCTTCTTTCGGCGGAAGTCGTGGGACCGGGCTGGGTTTCCGATAGCTCGTTTCTGGCGGGATATGGCCTCGCCCAAGCCGTTCCTGGGCCGCTATTCACATTCGCCGCATATCTAGGGGCGGTCATGTCAACGCCCCCGAATGGCATCCTCGGCGCAGCTATCTGTCTCGTTGCGATCTTCCTTCCGGGCTTCCTCCTGTTGGTAGGCGCTCTACCGTTTTGGGGTAGTGTCAGTCGCCTCCCTCTAGCTCAAGCTGCAATGAGGGGCGCGAATGCGGCTGTCGTGGGTGTACTGGGTGCGGCCCTCTATCATCCAGTCTGGACAAGCGCTGTGCTCACGCAGATTGACTTCCTGCTGGCGATCACCGGCTTCCTGCTATTGGTGATCTGGCGAGCCTCACCTTGGATCGTGGTGGTGTTGCTGGCCGCCGCCACTGCCCTGAAGGTATGCGGATTAGCGTGACCACTTCACACTGAAAAGCCATTGTCGCTTTCCTGTCCGGTCTGGGCTGACTGCGATCTTCCACTTTGCGTCAACACCAGTCATCTCCTGGAAGCTCTCACTGTGCTTGCGTCTCACGTCCGACGGACGCGATTGGTATGCCAACAATAATCCTATTGGCTTCCTTCACGCCGGAGAGGAGCGCCATGCTTGCGGTCGACGAATCTAGGCCTAGCGTAGGTGCGTTGCGCGGGAGGCCAAAGTGGTTGTGGCGTGATGATAACTCGCTCGTTCGCGCAGCAGCGTCCCGTGCGGCGGCGACCTCCATAAAATCGAACCATCGTCACCGGAACTTTGTGACGGCAGGCGCAGTTATGTTCGGTAACGTACAAAGCTCGCGCAAAGCCTCGGGAGCATTCTTAGAGAAGCGAACCCTGCATGCCCACCAACCCAGTAGTTGTACTCGTTGTCGATGACGAGCCTCTTATTCGCCTGTCGATTACAGCGGATTTGGAGGAGGAGGGCTTCATCGTGTTTGAAGCTGGCACCGCAGACGAGGCGATCGAGGTCCTCGAACTGCATACCGAAATTACGCTCGTGTTCACGGACGTGGACATGCCGGGAAGCATGGACGGGCTGAAACTCGCAGCATTTGTTCGCGATCGCTGGCCGCCAATCAAAATCATCGTGACGTCCGGCCACCGTCAGCCCTCAGTCGAACAACTCCCCCAAGGTACGCCCTTCCTTAAAAAGCCCTATGTCTCCGGCGAAGTCGTGACCATGATCCGTGAGCTATTGACGGACTGAGTAGTCGCGGGCCCTTATTTAGGGAAGCTCATGAAACAGGGAAAACGCGTTGTTTGGACCGTAGGGTTAGTAGTGTTTGCGTGAAGCGCTCAGGCCCGGGATCAGACGCCAACCGGTTCGGCAGTGGACGCGTGTTAGTCGACCGAACTGCCCGCCTTTCAAGAGCGTTCGCCGGAAATAACGGATTTCGTCCACGATGTAGAAAGTCTTGCTGTCAGTACGGCGGACACCAAGGTCGGCGACGTACCAGTCGAGACCGTCGTCCTTGGCGAAGCTTAGATCAGTCTCTCACAGCCCATGAGGTTCAATCTCAGGGTAGATTAATATCATACCAAGGTCGGCGAACCCCGGATTTCGGAAAAGCGATTACCGACCTTATCTGTTGCATGGCGCGCTCTTTCATTTTTACGCCGGCGTTGATGGTCTTCGACACCCGGCGAGGATGATCATTTGGCGCGGGATATGCCACAGCCGCATCAACTCCAATGAAGCCGTTACACCGCGGCCAAAGCGCATGGATCGCCGGCGCGGTCGCCCTTATCTGCGCTCATTGGAAGGCCGCTTCCCATCCCTTCGATAAAGGAGAATTCGGCACGGCTCTTGAGTATTTTCACCTGGTGGCTCGATTAAGAACATCGGAGCTATATTTCATAATGACTAACGGACCATCGGTGATACGTCACGAGATATGGGAGAGGCAATTGGCTGTGCAGAGATCGAACACGACCAGCCTGTCCGACATTACTCCGATCCACGGCAGCCTGACCAATTCGACGATCTCCGGCCGAACGGTTCTGATCCTGATTGGCGTGGGTGCATTGTTGCACATCGGCCAAGAAGTCTTCGTGCCGTTGGCCCTGGCTTTGCTGCTCACTTTCACGCTGGCGCCGATCGTCAATTTCCTTAGAAAGCGTCATGTCCCGAAAATCGCGTCCGTTTTGCTGGCGGTGGCATCCGCCTTTGTGACAATCACGCTTTTCAGCGTCGTCGTTGCTACCCAGGTCGCCAATCTTGCCGATAACATTCCGACCTATCAGCGCAACATTGTCGCTAAGGTCGACGCTCTGACCCAGGCCGGCTACGAAAGCGGCGTACTAGATCACCTGAGCAAAGCTGTCGAGCGGATTGGTAACGAGCTCAAAATCCGAGCGAACGAAAGCCAGGAAACGCCGACTGCAGAAGCCCAAAAAACCGAACCTATTCCCGTCGAGATCGTAACGCGGTCAAACCCGATAGAGACACTTGGAAGCTTCATCCTACCGCTCATCAGTCCATTCGCCTCGGCAGGCCTCGTCATCGTGCTGGTCATCTTCATGCTGCTCGAACGCGAAGCCCTGCGTGACCGCTTCATTCGGCTCGTCGGGCTGGGTGATCTCCACAAGACGACCTCTGCGCTCCAGGACGCGGGTAAGCGGGTGGGCAGATACTTGCTGATGCAATTGGTAGTGAACTCTCTCTACGCCATCCCGATCACAATCGGCCTATGGGCTCTCGGTATTCCAAACGCGATCCTCTGGGGACTTCTTACACTGGTGTTGCGCTTCGTCCCCTATATCGGGCCGGTGATCGGAATGATCCTGCCGCTTTTTCTGGCACTCGCCATCGCACCGGGTTGGTCACTTGTTGCGTGGGTCGCGGGCTTGTTCATCGTGACAGAACTGGTCAGCAACAATGTTGTGGAGCCCTGGCTTTACGGCAGCCATACGGGACTTTCGCCGCTTGCGATCATCGTCTCGGCTATTTTCTGGTCGTGGCTCTGGGGGCCTGTCGGCTTGATGCTATCGACCCCCCTGACAGTTTGTCTCGTTGTGCTTGGTCGCTATGTTCCACAGTTCAGCTTCCTCGACGTGCTACTTGGAAACGAGCCTGTCCTCCAGCCACAGGAAAAGCTCTATCAGCGGCTGCTCGCCGGCGATCCTAACGAAGCCACCGACAACGCGGAACAGCTCCTTGAGGAAGAATACCTCGTGGATTATTATGAGAGGGTTGCGCTCCCGGCGTTGATCCTGGCTGAGACCGACCGCCAGCGCGGTGTGATGACGCGGGAACAGATTGCCCTTGTTGCATCGACCACGCGTACGCTCATCGATAACCTTGCCGACATCGCTGTCGACGAAGAGAACGAGGAAGAAGACGGGCATGCGGCGAGCGCGGATGGCGCCAATGTCAGTCAGGCGCTTCCAGATGGCGAAGGACGTATCGTTCTTTCGATTGGCGGTCGTGGGGCGATCGACGCGGCAGGAGCGGCAATGTTGGCGCAATTACTGTCAATTCAGGGTGCAGAGCTCATCCAGGTGCCGCAGACTTCGAACGAAGATGGCCCTACTGTGCCCCCCGTTGGCGTCGCCGATACCGCGATCATCACGTTTTTGAATGGAAACTCAATGTCTCATGCACGTCAGATTGTTCGCCGCTTGAAACGTCAAAAGCCGGGTCTACGTGTCGGTGTCATGATGCCGACCGCAAACGGACAGGCATACCCTCAAATAACGGCAGACGACGTAAACGCGGATTTCGTCTGCACCACAATGAGCGACGCCATCAGAAGTGCCCTGACCGATACAGGTCCCGCCCGGCCAGAGGTAGTGGTCAGGAAGTTGGCACGACCAAGGATTCCGCGCGCGGCACAAGCGTGAATGGTGACGTGTCGACGTCGATGCGCGCCACTCTCGCGCCGCCTGAAAATAGCGTCGGGAGGCGAATTAAATCACATGCAGCGTGCATGAAGCCGCTATTGATGTGCCAGCAGTTCCCGGGCCTCCCGGAAAGAAACAAGGCGGCGCCGCCGTTCATCCCATAGTGCAAGTCGAACACACCCAAAGCTCTCCCACAACGTTATGCGGCCAATGCCCGCTAGTTCAGGATGAGCGCGCAGTACCTCCGGAAGTCGATAGTATGGAATACGGCTAGCGAGATGATGAACGTGGTGGACGCCAATATTGCCCGTTAGCCATCGAAGCACCAGCGGGAGGTCATAGTGCGAAGCGCCGTGGAGAGCGGCTTTAGGAAACTTCCAATCGTCGGCGTTTGACCAATGCGTTTCCTCAAACTGGTGTTGTACGTAAAACAGCCAAACGCCGGCCGCTCCCGCCAACAATACAACAGGAAGATGCACCAAGAGGAACGGCACCAGCCCCACGAGCCATATCGTCAATGCAGCGACAAGCGCGATCGCCAGATTGGTTCCCATTGTCGACACCCAAGGCAGGAATTCGGCCCTCATCATACCGATCGGCAGCCGTTGTTTTACGAGGAATACCCAGACCGGGCCGATACCGAACATGACAACTGGGTGCCTATAGAAGCGGTATCCAAGTCTCCTTGCCGGAGAGAGGGCATAATATTCTTCGACCGTTAGAGTGGCGATGTCACCCACTCCCCGTTCGTCAAGATTGCCAGCAGAGGCATGGTGCTCGGCATGGGTTCGCCGCCAGTAGTCGTAGGGCGTGAGGGTGAGAACTCCAATTATGCGTCCCGTCCATGTGTCCAACCTTCGCCGCGCGAAGAACGAGCCGTGCCCGCAGTCGTGCTGGATCATGAAGAGCCGAAGCAGGAAAGCTGAAGCAGGCAGAACTAGCAAGGCACCCAGCCACGAACCTTGCATGATGAAAATGCACGCTCCGGCCCAGAACGCAGCGAACGGTACAGCCGTTACCACGAGCTCAAATACGCTGCGACCAAGTCGCGGCTGCCGGTATTGCGCCAGAATCTTGATCCAAGCGCCGGTCGTATCCCGGCTTGGTGATTTTGGTTCGTGTTTTTGAGAGTTCATGTGATCCGAGCTGTTTCTGATCGCAATGCAGGACTTCCGCTCTACACCACGGTTTAAATTATAGGGCGTCAACCTAGGCTAGCCTTACGTGCTGCCTCATCTACTACGGCGCGGTCGGCGAAACCATCCATTTTTGTTCGTGGGCTTGCGCGTCGGCCGCTTTCCCGCGTCAGTGCGGCCCGTGCAAAGCAGTGGCGGCTGCGAAATGAGACAACATACCTTGATCTTCCTGCCGACCTCAGTGTTCAGAGACGCTGTTGTTTTACCAATGTTCAAGCAATGACCTCCGTAGAAAAGCGTCGATCATTGGTCTTGATTGAACACATCGATATTGAGGGGCGCATAGCACCGGTGTCACATGACCTCGTAGACTGCTCGGTCGTAGAACCATCTCCTGGCGCTTGGCGTACCCCCTACCAATTCGGCGTTCCGTAAAGTCACTGGCGAGGCGTCGGCCGACGCGAGACGCGCGACGGCGGCAGCAACATCGATGAAAGCGCTCGCATGTCGGGATTGGTCGCCATTGGAACTATCCCGTCGTTTGGCGCGTTGAGAGCGCATTAATTTACGGGGGTTATCATGGATACCAATC
>UBJO01000135.1 GCA_900465665.1 Hyphomicrobiales bacterium | reverse complement strand
CCCGCCCCCGCTCCGCCCTTTCAACCCCGGCCAGCCGGTCGGATCGGGAGCTGATCCCAGCAGCCAGTGTCGCGTTTCTAAATGGCTGACAACGTCGCAGCCCTATTCAGCTTTGACATTGTATGTAAGGGGGCAGATTCCATTTTCAAATGCAACGAGGACAATAATGGCCATGGTTTCAGGAGGATGGAGCAGTTGAGTTTGGGCGATCTGCCGGGAACTGCGACGCAATTTCTGGCATGATCGTGGCGTTCCGACAGCAACTCGTTGCATCCTTCGTATTGATGTACTCGCTTGAATTGCATCTCTTTAACGGCAGTTGTAACTTTCTCCTGCCCGGAGGTGGTTCCGGCTTTGAGGAGCGCATCTGTGGGGTTCTCTATTCGCAAGTCGGTATCGGCAGGGCCTTTCCGGTTCAACTTCTCGAAAAGCGGCGTCGGCGTTTCGGTGGGTGTCAGAGGTCTCAGGCTCGGCACTGGACCGCGCGGCCATTACGTCCACGCGGGAACGGGAGGCCTCTATTACAGAGCGTCACTAGGAAACGCTGGCCGAAAGAAGCCCGAAGGTACGCCGCCTCCTGTGGCACCGACGCAGGAATACTTTGTCGAGCAAAATGACGCCGCAATGGTCGACATCGAGTCCGGCGACGTGATGCTAATGCGTGACGAGTCGTTCACCGAGTTGCTCGACGAGATTAACGCGAAAAGCCAACAGGCTAGATTAGCTGTCGTTCTTTGCTGGGTCGGCATTGTAGCCGGTACTATCGCGGGGCTCGTGACGAGCGGTGCAGGAATTGTTGTCGGGGCGATCGCACTTCCTCTCTGGGCGGTCGGCGCCTGGTTCGATTCCTATCGCCGGAGTTCCGTACTTTTCTACGATCTCGAAGGTGACGCGGAAACGGCCTACACCAAGCTTGCGCAAGGGTTCGATGCGATGCGTAGCTGCGCGGGAAAGTGGCACGTGGAAGCTGGCGGGACGATAACGAACCTCACGGCCTGGAAGCGAAACGCTGGTGCGTCCCATCTTGTCGAAAAGAAGTCTACGACACTCGCCTACTCCCTGCCCTCTGTCATCAAAAGCAATCTGACGCCGCCTGCGCTCAACGTCGGAAAGCAGGTCATGTACTTCTTCCCAGATGTGGTGTTGATGCAGGAAGGAAGTCGCATCGGCGCGATCACATATCGGGATCTAGAAATCCGTTGGCAGGATTCGCGTTTCATCGAGGACGGACCGGTCCCCAGCGACGCTCGTATCGTCGATCACACGTGGAAACATCCCAACAAAAGCGGAGGGCCAGACCGACGCTTCAAGGATAATAAACAGATTCCCATATGTCTCTATGAGGTCATTCATTTCCGCAGCGATAGCGGGGTGAACGAACTCCTGGAGTTTTCCCGCACCGGCAATGCCGCCGTGTTCGGAGCCGCTTGCGAGCTTCTTGCACGCTTACCAAGGGAGAGAAAGGCGATCGCGGAACAGCCTGTTTTCCCGCCCCCTGACGTTGCTTCTTCGCCCTCGGTCGTGCAGCGTCGGCGCCGATCGCCTGTGTTGCTTACCCTGTTTGGCATTGTAGTCTTCACGGGGCTGTTGGTACTGGGGACATCTATCCTGGGTTCGAGACACTCGGCGACCACCAATAGCGACAACGCAGTTGCTGCGCCCGTCAGCGAAAATCTCACGTCGATGGCACCAAGCTTACAACTCAGTGGAGAAGCGACCAAATCAGGCATAGCCATTGCCACGGAACCACCGCAGTTGGGCACTGGGATACCAGTTACTGTCCAGACAGCCGACAGTGCCGCCGCATCGAAGTCAGCCTCAACGCCCGCACTTGCCAGCATGACGCGATATGGTGTGAACCTCAGAGAAGGTCCAGGAAAGACCTACCGCGTGCTGACGACACTGAAGAAAGAAACCGCAGTGACGCAGTTGGAGACGAGCGGAAGTTGGACGAAGATTAGAGTGGATGAGCAAACCACGGGTTGGCTGATAACGGATGCGATCCGATAACCGCCCTCCTCCCATCACCACATAAGTTGACATCCTCAGTGAACTTTTGCACTTACATCCGTGTGATCCGGATGTCCGGCGTCGCGCCATACGAAGCCGGAGATGCCACTATGCCCGCCGAATTCCTCACCCTGTCGCAGATCCATTACGAGGCCAGCAAGAAGCATATCTTGCGCGGTGTCGATCTGACGCTTGAGGCGGGCCGGGTCTATGGGCTTGTCGGACCGAATGGTTCGGGCAAGAGCTCGCTCCTGAAGACCATCGCCCGCCAGGTCGATCCGACGTCGGGCGCCGTAGCGCTTCAGGGCAAGCCGGCAGCCAGCTGGGGCGGGCGCGCTTTTGCCCGCGAGATCGCCTACATGCCGCAGTTCACCCCCGCCACCGATGGCATGACGGTGCGCGAGCTTGTCGCGCTCGGCCGCTTTCCGTGGCACGGCACGCTCGGACGCTTCACGCAGGCTGATCGCGATCTGGTCGAGGATGCGATCCGCCGCACTGATCTCGAGCGCTTCGCCGATAGCCTCGTCGCCAACATGTCGGGCGGCGAGCGCCAGCGCGCCTGGATTGCCATGATGCTGGCGCAGAACGCCAGCTGCCTGCTGCTCGACGAACCCACCTCCGCGCTCGACCTCGCCCACCAAGCCGGCGTCCTGTCGCTGCTGCGTGAACTGAGCCACGAGCGCGGCCTGACGATCGTCGTCGTCCTTCACGATATCAACCTCGCCGCGCGCTACTGCGACGAGCTGGTGGCGCTGAACGACGGCAGGATTTCGGCGCGCGGCAAGCCTGCCGAGATCGTTCAGTCGGATGTGTTGAAGTCAGTCTTCGGCGTCGAGATGGGCGTCTTCCCGCACCCTGTGAGCAACGAGCCGGTCAGCTATCTGCTCTAGCGTCATGACGCGCTCGGCTGGCCGGTCTTTCAACAACATAGCCGGCCAAGCATCGGATTGAATGCGATAATCGAGATCCTCACCTTAGGTAAGGATGTTAGCGCCAGAACCTACGCCAGCTTCTTCGTATGCGGCGCGCCATCATCGTCGGGCGCGCTCGTCTGTTGCGCCATATGCAGCCGCCGATAGGGGCCTGCGCGACGCAGGAGGTCGCTGTGGCTGCCCTCTTCCACCACCCTGCCCTTGTCGATCACGCAGATCCGGTCGGCCTCGGTGATCGTCGCCAGCCGGTGTGCGATGACGAGCGTCGTACGGCCTTGAGACAGCTCGGCCAACGATTGCTGGATCGCCCGTTCGGTCTCCGTGTCCAACGCCGAGGTCGCCTCGTCGAGAATGAGGATCGGCGGGTTCTTCAGGAAGATGCGGGCGATCGCCAGCCGCTGCTTCTGGCCGCCCGAGAGCTTGACGCCGCGCTCGCCGATGATGGTATCCAGTCCAGCCGGCAGGCCGGCAATCACCTCGTCGAGACGGGCCCGGCGGGCCGCATCGAGAATGTCGGCTTCGCTCGCGCCCAGCCTGCCATAGGCGATGTTTTCGCGCATGGTGCCCGCAAATAGGAACACGTCCTGCTGCACGATCCCTATGCTCGAGCGCAGCGACGCCAGCGTCATCTGCCTGATGTCGACGCCATCGATAGAAATGGCGCCGCTGGTAACGTCATAAAAGCGCGGCAGCAGCGAACAGACGGTCGTCTTGCCTGCCCCTGACGGTCCTACGAAGGCGATCGTCTCGCCCGCCTTGATGGTCAGGTCGAGCCCGTCGAGAATAGGCTTGCCGGCCTGGTAGGCGAAGCGAACGTCGCTGTAGCGGATATCGCCCGTCAGCCGCGGCATGTTGCGGGCGCCAGTCCGGTCGGCGATATCGGGATCTGTGTCGAGAAACGCCGTATAGCGCTGGAAGCCGGCGATCCCCTTCGGATAGGTCTCGATGACGGAATTGATCTTGTCGATCGGCCGGAAGAAGACGCCGACGAGAAGCAGGAAGCCGACGAAGCCACCGGCCGAGAGTTCGCCTCTTGTGACGTACCAGGCGCCGACAAGCATCACGACCACCTGCACGAAGCGCATCGAGAGATAGGAGAGCGACGTCGAAGCCGCCATCGCCCAGTAGGCCTGCAGCTTGGTCGAGAGATAGCCGGCATTGTTGACGGCGAAGAGCTTGCGCTCGTGATCCTCGTTGGCGAAAGCCTGCACAACGCGAATGCCGCCGACCGTCTCCTCGATGCGGGCGTTGAAATCCGCCACGCGGCCGTAGAGCGAATGCCAGGTCTTGGTCATCCGGCGGCCGTAGCGTGTCGTCACAAGGGCCGTCAGCGGCACGATCAGCGCGGTCACGATGGCCAGCGGCGGATGTTCCCACCACATCAGAATGAAGGCGCCGACCAGCGTCATCACGGCAATGAAGATATCCTCGGGGCCGTGATGGGCGACTTCGCCGATCTCTTCGAGATCCTTGGTCAGTCGCGCCACGAGGTGGCCGGTCTTCTGGTTGTCAAAATAGGAGAAGGAGAGCTTCTGCAGATGGTCGAACGCCCTCGCCCGCATCTCGGTCTCTATCTTCAGGCCAAGCATATGGCCCCAGTATGTGACGATGACCTGCAGTCCGGCGTTGACGACATAGATCGCGAGCAAGCCGATCGCCGCCAGTCCGATCAGACCCAACTGGCCGGTCGGCAAAAGCCTGTCGATGAACATCGTGACGGCAACGGGAAAGGCAAGCTCAAGCAGGCCCGCCGTCACCGCGCTGCCGAAGTCGAGCACGAACAGCCCCCGGTGCGGCTTGTAATAGCCGGCGAAGCGTTTCAGCAGCGACGATGTGCTCATCCGCGAGCCCTCCCCAATCGATGAAAATGCTTGCGGCGCGCCATCGGGCGCTGAATGCAACTGTGTGGAAGACAGTGCGCCCTGGCAAAAGCCAGCCGCTTCAAGGATTTGCCCGATATCCAAATCCGGCGTCAAAAAGTCAAGTTACTTGTTGGTGAGACCGCGCCCCGAGGTTGCGGGCGATACTGTCGATGTCCGGATGTGCGGAATATTCAGGCATGATCGGGCACGGCTAAAAATTTGAGCAGCAATGTCTGCTTTTTCGGCAGAAAATTTATCGTTCGGTAAAAAATTGACCAAACGATAAATAAATTCAGGCCACCCATGTCGCATCATGCTGATTTTATTGACGTTTATCAATCTGGCACGCCACCTGCATTGAAAATACCGAACCAGATCCTTTGCCGCATTGCCTCAAGAGGAGAGCAGATATGGAAGTCGGTGTTTTCATCCCGATCGGAAACAATGGTTGGCTGCTGTCGGAAAACGCGCCGCAGTACAAGCCGAGCTTCGAGCTCAACAAGGAGATCACGCTGAAGGCCGAGAAATACGGCTTCGATTTTGCCTTGTCGATGATCAAGCTCCGCGGCTTCGGCGGCAAGACGGAGTTCTGGGACTACAATCTGGAATCCTTCACGCTGATGGCCGGCCTTGCCGCCGTCACGTCGAAGATCAAGCTGTTCGGGACGGCGGCGACGCTGGTCATGCCGCCGGCGATCGTCGCGCGCATGGCGACCACGATCGACAGCATTTCCGGCGGTCGTTTCGGCGTCAATCTCGTCACTGGTTGGCAGCGGCCGGAATACAGCCAGATGGGCCTGTGGCCGGGCGACGACTATTTCGGCGATCGCTACGAATATCTCGGCGAATACACGACCGTCCTCAAGGACCTTTTGACGACGGGCCAGTCCGATCTCAAGGGCAAGTTCTTCCAGATGGACGATTGCCGGATGAAGCCGGTGCCCGAAAGCGTGAAGCTGATCTGCGCCGGCTCTTCCGACAAGGGCATGGCATTCTCCGCCGCCTATGCCGATTACAGCTTCTGCTTCGGCGTCGGCGTCAACACGCCGACAGCCTTCGCCTCGACCAACCAGCGGCTTCTCAACGCAACGGCAAAGACCGGACGCGACGTGCGCTCCTTCGTGCTGACGATGGTGCTTGCCGAAGAGAAGTCGGAGGACGCCTGGGCGAAGTGGGAGCACTACAAGGCAGGCGCCGACGAGGAGGCGATCAAGTGGCTCGGCCTGCAGAGTGCCGCCGATACCAAGTCCGGTTCCGACACCAATGTTCGCCACATGTCGAACCCGGTCTCTGCGGTCAATATCAACATGGGCACGCTGATAGGCTCCTATGAGGAAGTCGCTGCCATGCTCGACGAAATGGCCGCGGTGCCCGGCACAGGCGGCGTCATGCTGACCTTCGATGATTTCGTCGAAGGCGTCGAGAAGTTCGGCAAATACGTCCAGCCGCTGATGCAAAGCCGCCGACACGTCACCGAAATGCTGGAGGCCGCCGAATGAGCGCCGCACCTGTTGGATACGAGGCGCCGCGCGAGCGCACGCAGAGCGTCACCCTCC
>UBJO01000050.1 GCA_900465665.1 Hyphomicrobiales bacterium | reverse complement strand
AAATGCTGAAAGCTCCGTATCCCAATCTGCCATGTCGCGCCCTCAAATGAAGAGAGCACAAATCATCTCAAACCAGCCTTGCCCGAATCTGCCAAAGTAGTGCTAGTGACCCCATCCATCTTGCGGTCCGCTGGTCCAGTCTCGTAAACGGCAGCGTGCTTATCGAACGCGCACGCGCTGACCCAATCCGGACCAGCGATTGAGACGGGCTGTGCCGGCATGTAGCGACCGGCGATATCAAGCTGAAACGGCAATAGTGTCAGCTCTTGGTGAGATCCGCTACTGTAAAGCCGCGTTTGCATTCGTATGATTGGAACTTAACCTTATTCAGGCCCCATGCCTCATAGGTGAGCTCGGCCGGTTCCGGCGACAGGTTCTGGATAATCCTATATTCCCCAGGGTTGGTCGGTATCGCTGATGCTTCAAATGGGAAAGGCAGGGCGCCGTCCGGGTGTTTTTCCGTCGTTCGGACAGACTTGAGCAGCGTGTAAGGACGCCTGCCGCCTTTCACCTTGTCGACAAGAATGTCTTCGATCTTATCGATTTCGGAGTGGAAAGCCAGCAACTCCTGCTGCAGGTCTTCCGGCGTCGCATCGTATGAAAATTCCGGGGAGAACATGAACGGAAAATAGATGATACCGACAGCGCCGTGAATGATGGAGGACCACGCTTGCGCGCGGAATTCTGACGGCGTTGTCTTCCTTCCCGGTGACGACGCATCGTATTTGGTCAGACCGATGAACGAAAACTGCGGACGGCCACCGCTCCACAGCAAAAGCCGATCGATAGCATGGCCCTGTTGGGTTGATGCATAGTCATCGATGTCGATAACTAGATCGCTTCCGCTGGCGATGGGATAACAGTCATGTCCCAGCCAGTCGATGTATGGACTGTCGGCGTAGTCAGACATGATCTTTTCTAGGTAGATGTTGGTGACGTGGTTTCCGACATGATTGATCCACAAGGGTTTCCCGCCACGTGACAAGGCTCGCGCGACGGAGTCGACCTGAGCGGGCGTCACCGAGACATCCTCATAGGTGATCCCTTGGCCGCCCTGCTTCAAATTGGACGGTTCATCAACCATGGCAACCGCCAGAAAATAAGGGTTGGCGATGTCTGCCTTGAATGAGGCCAGATCCGTGAGAAGGTAATCGCCATCGACGCCGGCTGGGTCTCGAACCATGTACAGTCCGTATTTTACCGCCTCTTTCGTCCATTCTGCGCGGTCAGCGCCGCTGTTCATCGTGAAGATCGTGTTGACTCCAAGAGCTTTCCAGTGCGCCATGTTTTCAACCGGCTGCTGATAAGCTCCTAGCACAAAAAAGCTCGGCCCAGGAAGCAGAGAGCGCTCCGCTCCATGGACGGCGTTCATGCCGCCCAGCCACGAGCCAAGATTGGCCAGTGGAAGCGAAGCTATTGCCTTTAGGACGTCTCGTCGCCTTGTCTCATTCATCTCGCGCCTCATTTACTTAGGTTACGAAAACGTCGCCGCAAGTCGGCCCTGTCGTGGAAAATCTCTCGGCCGATCTTGGAAGAGCTCGACAGAAACACAGCCCATCGGCGAGTGGCCGCCTATGTGCATTAAGACAGGCGGTGAGTGAGCGATGCATTCCGTTTTTCAACCTCTGAAGTTCAGTGATGGTAAGAAATAACTTACTCGCGTAAAAATATAAAAGCGAAGCACTGTGAAGTTTATGGGCAACAATAACTCTGAAACAAGCCTCGGGTACGCTACCAAAATTGATGATGCTGACTTACCGCCGCCAGCGGCCAAATGTTGACTTCTTTGTCACTAAGCATGCATTGACATAAATCCTGCGTTTCTTGAAAACGGTGCAGTTGTCACGCCTCGCTCTAAAGACCAAGGGCGCTATTATACGGAGGCGGCGCGGAAGCGGTTGGTCCAAATGGTGGCGTCTGCCAATCACCTGCCGACACGGGTATTCTCCGCGAGATGATCAGTATTTTGCGACGGCTTGAATTAGAAGTTGGCGCTGCAAAGAGCGTCGGCCACGCTGAGAAGAGCCATCGCGATTGGCGCAACGAATGAATGTCGCGACCGGGGCTGGGAGGTGATTGCAGGCACGGTCGGAAAAGCCGCCCACTCGCTTTAAAGCAAGTACTGGAACACGATCTGGATCGCGATCGCGCAACCCGATTTTTTCCACCAGAGAACGATATTGCCTACCTAGTATTGCTTATCGTTCTGGGATTTCACAAACGCGAGTAATATGTAAGACTGGACCTCAACTAGAAATGACCAGAGCTCGTCTGCGTATGGGCGATGCATGGCTTGGGAGCTCAGCTTGCGACTTCTCGTTTATCCCCATGAGCTTGTGATAGGCGGGAGCCAGATAAACGCTATCGACCTTGCGGCCGGCGTCGCGGCCAAGGGGCACGACGTAATTGTATACGGGGTTCCGGGGCCCCTTGAAGGTTACATATTAGAACGAGGACTTCGTTTCATTCCCGCACGACGAATGAAATATCGACCGGCTCCTTCCCGGATCGCCCAACTTGCCTCTATTGCCGAGCAAGAGCGGATCGATCTCATTCATACCTACGAGTGGTCGGCTTGTCTCGACGCCTACTTTGGCGCAGCGCTTTTCAAACGGGTGCCGACCTTGTGCACAGTGCTCAGCATGCAAGTGGCGCCATACATCCCACCCTCCACTCCGTTAATCATGGGAACCGCCGAGCTTGGGGTTGAGGCTCAGAAGAGACAGTTAGGAGACGTATGGGTGCTGGAGCCGCCTATCGATGTCAGCCGCGATCACCCGGAAATCGACGGGAAGCATTTCCGGTTCGCCAATGGCATCGGCGATCGCGACTTCCTTGTCGTTAGCGTTTCACGGCTGGCGGTCGACTTGAAGCTAGATGCTCTAGTTCGTCTAATTGACGCGATAGATCAGCTGGCCGGTTCCGCGTCGATCAGACTGGTTCTAGTTGGAGACGGCCCTGCCCGCGGGTCGCTTGAAGCGCGCGCCGCCGCAGTTAACAATCGACATGGACGCACCGTCGTTACCTTGACAGGCGCCGATCTCGATCCACGGAAAGCCTATGCTGCGGCAGATGTTGTCGTCGGGATGGGCAGCTCAGCACTTCGTGCACTTGCCATCGGACGTCCGCTGGTAGTTCAAGGCGAGCGCGCATTCTCGCAAACATTTGAACCCACGACCTCGGGATTGTTCCTGAGCCAGGGATTCTACGGTCTCGGGGACGACGTGACAGGGGTCGAGATACTCGCTTCACAGATTGCCGACCTCATGGTTGATCCCGAGAAACGTGAAAGGCTCGGGAAATTCGGTAGGGAGTTCGTTTGTCGTCGCTTCAGCTTGGATCGCGCTGTCGACGTTCAGCTGGAGATCTATCACTCCATTTTGGACCGGCCACCATCCCTTGGACGCATTGAAGCGCTAAGGGTCGCGGCTCTTGCCTTAGCCCTTGAGGTCAAAAATCACAATCCGCTAGTGAAACGCGAGCGGAACACGTTTGAGGCCGTCATGCTTGCGACGGCGAAGGCGGGAAACTGGCCGCCGAGGCCAAGTCGGTGACACTCTGTAGCTCACGTTTTTAAAGACGCCCAGCGGGTCAAGTCGAGTGACCGCATCAGCTTTCTAAAAAGCGACAACACAAGCTCCGCAAGATTTCTCGGATCGGCGCGCAATCCGCTGATCAGGAACCGAAAGGCACTCTTCGGTTTTCCCGCAGACCAGAGGTAGCGCGCGACACTGATCATCAATCGAGAACGTTCCCTCTTTCTGCCACACAGCAGCGATTTGTTTTTTCTCAGTATCCTTAGGACACCGATCGTTTCCCTACGTCCACTTCTGGAGATGCTGTCATGAGACACAAAACCAAGAACAACAGGCTCCGGAACCTCCAAAATCGTTGTATGTTGCGATAGCCTTATCGCAAATTCCCAGTCCTCATTTGCCCTCGCGCATGTGTCGAACCACAGCGCGAATGGAACAGCCGAGCGCTTGAACAGGGTGTTCTGGACGCTTATACGGTTGTCCAGCAGCAGATGGCCCAATTGATCCTCATCAAGACGCAACAGACCTGCCGGCGGGGGCGAGTAAGCAACTAGTGCGGACCCGTATCGGAACTGATTGTCACGGCCGTACACAATTTTGCCGCCAGTAACGACACCGACGTGGTCTGGCGCGGCGGCAAGGATGTCCATCTGCATTTTCAGTTTTCCAGGTAGCCAAAGATCGTCACTATCCTGAAATGCGATAAACTCGCCGGTCGCGTACTGCAATCCCGTATTGCGCGCTGCACCGGCACCGCCATTTTGATCGCGCCGAATGTACCGTATGCGGGGGTCGCCAACCCCTTCGACAAGGACCCTGATATTCTCCGTCGAGCAATCGTCGACAACAATCAACTCCACGTTCGCGTATGACTGCGAGAGAACACTATTGATCGCGGCTACAACGCTGCCACCCCTATTGTACACCGGAAGTATAATCGATACTTTTTCTTCCAAATTGCCCCCCCAAGACAGTATTATTGACGCCACATACATACATCAATCTAACGATAAATAAACTTGGCCATTAGTGTGCGTTTGGCCTCGGACGCTCATTAGGCGGCCGTTCCCTGGTCGGGGCAACATGTAGGGCCGTGACCGCTCGACCACAATCACCGGGCTCGTGAAGCGGACCGCCGAAGCGATACTGCTTTCATACGCCTTTCGGCTATCACCATACTGAATTTGTCAGCCTTTACTCAAAATATAAAAGACAGTCTTTTCAGTAACGCAAGTATTTCTGGAAGTGACGTCTGCTCATGATATCGCTTCTACAATGGAAATGGGGCGACCGCGCAAATCATGATAGCACCAAGCGTTAAAGTTGGCGAACATGTCGTCATTCACCACCCGGATCTCGTAAATCTCTACGGCTGTTCGATCGGCTCGGGCACACGCGTCGGCACCTTCGTCGAGATACAGAAGAATGCCGCCATCGGTAAAAACTGCAAGATCTCCAGCCACTCTTTCGTCTGCGAGGGCGTCACGATCGAGGATGGCGTGTTCATCGGCCATGGCGTGATGTTCACCAACGATCTTCAGCCGCGCGCCGTCAATCTTGAAGGATCGCTTCAGTCAGACGCAGATTGGGCCGTCGTACCGACGCTCGTCAAGCGCTTCGCCTCTATCGGCAGCAACGCGACCATCGTCGCCGGCATCACGATCGGCGAAGGCGCGCAGATCGGCGCCGGCGCGGTCGTGACCAAGGATGTTCCGGCATACGCAATTGCAGCAGGCGTGCCTGCGCGGATCATTGGCCGCGCCAAGGACGCTCCAGTCGAAATTCTGACATCTGGGAGGGCACGATGATCGGTATCGCCGTCGTCGGTTATGGTTATTGGGGACCCAATCTGGTCCGAAATTTCGCGGAAACGCCAGGCGCACAGCTCTTGTGGGTTTGCGATCTGAAGAAGGACAGGCTCGGCGCTGTGCAGATGCGCTATCCGACCGTCCAGATCACCGACGATTTCGACGAGGTCCTTCGCGATCCCCGCGTCGACGCCATCGCGATCGCGACACCGGTTTTCGCCCATTACAAGCTTGCTATGCAGGCCATGATGGCCGGCAAGCACGTGTTCGTCGAAAAGCCGATGGCTTCGACCTCGGAAGAGGCGCGGCGCATGGTGGAAGAAGCCACCCGCCGGGGCCTGATCCTCGCCGTCGACCACACGTTCATCCACACCGGTGCAGTCCGCAAGATGCGCGAGATCATCGAGACCGGTCTTGGCGACGTCTATTATTACGACTCCGTGCGGGTCAATCTCGGCCTCTTCCAGCACGACGTCAGCGTCGTCTGGGATCTGGCGGTGCACGACCTGTCGATCATGGAC
The DNA here is from genome assembly GCA_900465665.1 of Hyphomicrobiales bacterium. Taxonomy (GTDB): domain Bacteria; phylum Pseudomonadota; class Alphaproteobacteria; order Rhizobiales; family Rhizobiaceae; genus Rhizobium. Next base: position 69,037 of record UBJO01000050.1, on the reverse strand, counting down.
TATGTGCTGCCGGAAAAGCCGGTCGCGGTCTCCGCCACTGGCATGGGGCATGTGGCCGGCGAGCCCGAGAATATCGCCTATCTCACACTGTTTTTCGAAAGCAAGCTGATCGCCCATATCCATGTGAACTGGCTGGCGCCGGTGAAGGTTCGTCGCACACTGATTGGCGGCAGCAACAAGATGATCGTCTATGACGATCTCGAGCCCAGCGAAAAGATCAAGGTCTACGACAAGGGCATCACGCTGAACGGCAATGCCGAGCAGAATGGCGACAAGGTATACGAGATGCGCGTCGGCTACCGAACCGGCGACATGTACGCCCCGCAGCTCGACATGACCGAGGCGCTCGGCCGCGAGCTGAAGCAGTTCGTCGATTGCGTCGCCAACAACACGCAGCCGCTCGCTGATGGCCACGCCGGCCTGCGCGTGGTGCGTATCCTCGAAGCCGCGACGCAGTCGCTCGCCCAGCGCGGCCGTGTCATCGAACTCGAACAAGCAAGGCTGATAGCATGATCCCGTTGCTCGACCTGAAGGCTCAATACGCGTCGATCAAGGACGATGTCGACGCCGCGGTTCTCCGCGTGCTTGCCTCCGGCCACTATGTGCTCGGCGAGGAAGTCGCGCGCTTCGAAGAGGAATTCGCTCGCTATTGCGGCACGAAGCACGCGATCGCCGTCAACACCGGCACCAGCGCGTTGCACCTGTCGCTGCTCGCAGCCGGCGTCGGGCCTGAGGATGAGGTCGTTACCGTATCGCTAACCTTTGTCGCGACGACCGCAGCCATCTGCTACACCGGCGCCCGCCCAGTTTTTGTCGATGTAGAGCCGGTAACGCTCACCATGGACCCGGCGAAGCTGGAAGCCGCGATCACCCGCAGGACCAAGGCGATCGTACCGGTTCATCTCTATGGCCAGATGGCCGACATGGATCCCATCCAGGCAATCGCCGACAAATATGGCCTGCCCATCGTCGAAGATGCCTGCCAGGCGCACGGCGCCGAATACAAAGGCAGGCGCGCCGGCAGCATCGGGCTTTCCGGCAGCTTCAGCTTCTATCCGGGCAAGAACCTCGGCGCCTGCGGCGAAGGCGGCATCATCGTCACCAATGACGACGAGCAGGCCAAGGCAATGCGCATGCTCCGCGATTGGGGCCAGGAGAAGCGCTATCACCACGTGATGAAGGGCTACAACTACCGGATGGATGAAATCCAGGGCGCGATCCTCAGGATCAAGCTCCGCCATCTCGAAGACTGGACCGAAGCCCGCCGCACGCGCGCCGCGCGCTATTCCGCGCTGCTTGCCGGATCGAGAAGCGTCCAGGCGCCCGTTGCCGCAAGCGACCGCCGCCATGTCTACCACGTCTATGCGGTGCGCACTCCTGATCGCGATCATCTGCAGCAGGCGCTGCGCGACGAAGGCATCCACACCGGCTTGCACTATCCCGTGCCGGTTCACCTGCAGGAAGCGCATGCCGATCTCGGCTATCAGGTCGGCGATTTCCCGGTTTCGGAGGCAGCAGCGCGCGAAGTGCTCTCGCTGCCGATCTATCCGGAGCTGACGATGCGCCAGGTCGAAGAGGTCGTGGCCGCGGTGGAGCAGGACGCCTATGTCAGCTGACCCAGCCCCCCTCGTCCGGCTTGTCCAATCGGTACACGGCCTGAAGGAAGACGCTACGGATCCGCTCTATCAAAGCGAACTCGCCAAAGAGCTGCGCCAGACCTATGGGCTGGCGGGACTGGTAGACCTCTACGCGCGTTTTGCCAATGGCGACGGTTTCGTCGACGCGTTCATGCGCAAGGTGATCTGGAACAGCTTCACGCGCTCCTGCGGCTCGGGCCTGCAGGTTGGTAGCGGCGCCGGGTTCAAGCATCCGGAAACCTTCGAAATCGGCAACGGCGTGTTCATCGGCGCTCAGGCCTACATCCAGGGTCGTTTCGACGGCACCTGCAAGATCGGCGACAACACCTGGATCGGCCCGCAGGCTTACTTCGACGCGCGCAATCTCATTCTTGAGGAATGCGTCGGCTGGGGGCCGGGCGCCAAGGTTCTTGGCTCCAGCCACACCGCCCTTCCGGTCGACGTGCCGATCATCCGTACCGATCTCGAAATCAAGCCGGTCCGCATCGGCGCCTGGGCCGATATCGGCACCAACGCCACCATCCTGCCCGGCGTTACCGTCGGCAAGGGCGCGATCGTTGGCGCCGGCGCTGTTGTCGTGGCGGACATAGAGCCGTTCTCAGTCGTTGCCGGCGTGCCGGCGAAATTCATCCGGTGGCGCGAAGACTCCGATCCCTCAACTGTAAAAAGCGTGGAGTAGTCATGAAGAACCAGCGAATTCTGATCACCGGCGGCGCGGGCCTCATTGGCTCGCATATCGCGGACCTCGTTGCGCTGGAAGAGCCCCGCGAGATCGTCATCATCGACAACTTCGGGCGTGGGCGCCGGGAAAATCTGGCCGAAGCGATCAAGGCAGCGCCTCTCACGATCATTGAGGGTGATATTCGCGACCGCAAGCTTTTGAAGGAAACATTTGCCGGTATCGACACAGTGTTCCACCAAGCGGCCATCCGCATTACCCAGTGCGCCGAAGAGCCGCGGCTGGCCTTCGATGTTTTGGCCGGCGGCACGTTCGATGTGCTTGAGGCGGCCGTGGAAGCAAAGGTCTCCAAGGTCGTCGCGGCATCGTCCGCCTCTGTGCTCGGCCTTGCCGAGAGCTTCCCGACCACCGAGGACCACCACCCCTACAATAACCGCACGATCTACGGCGCCGCCAAGGCCTTCAACGAAGGGCTGCTCAGAAGCTTCGCCGAGATGTACGGCCTGCGCTACGTCGCGCTTCGCTACTTCAACGTCTACGGACCGCGCATGGATGTGCATGGCGTCTATACCGAGGTGCTGATCCGCTGGATGGACCGCATCGCCAACGGCCTTCCGCCCATCATCCACGGCGACGGCCTGTCCACCATGGATTTCGTGCATGTCCACGATATCGCCCGGGTGAACCTGCTTGCTGCCAAATCTGATGTGACCGACGAAGTGTTCAACGTCGCCAGCGGCGAAGAGACCAGCCTGCGCGATCTTGCGGAGCTACTGATGAAGGTCATGGGCGCGTCGATGGACGTGCAGTACGGGCCGGCGCGCAAGGTCAACGCCGTTCCCCGCCGTCTTGCCTCAACGGCCAAGGCCGAGAGCATGCTCGGCTTCAAGTCCGAAATCAGCATGGAAGAAGGCCTGCGCGATCTTGTCGCCTGGTGGCGGAATGAGAAGATGCTGAGCACCGGAGAAGCGGCATGAGCCAAATTCCCGTCGCAAAACCGGTTCTCGATGAGCAGGAAGTCGAGGCGGTCCGCCGCGTCATCCTGTCGGGCTGGGTCACGCAGGGCCCTGAGGTCGCGGCCTTCGAACGCGAGTTCGCCGATTTCGTCGGCGCCTCGCATGCCTGCGCTGTCTCCAACTGCACCACGGCGCTGCATCTGGCACTGCTCGCTGTCGGGGTCGAAGACGGCGACGAGGTCATCACCGTCAGCCACTCGTTCATCGCGACGGCGAATGCGATCCGCTATTGCAAAGCGACGCCTGTTTTCGTCGATATCGAGGCCGATGGGTTCAATATCGACCCCGAACTGATCGAGGCGGCGATTACGCCGCGCACCAAGGCGATCATCTGTGTGCATCAGCTAGGGATGCCGTGTGATCTGAGCCGCATCGTCGAGATCGCCGAGCGGCGTTCGATCCCCGTGATCGAGGATGCGGCCTGCGCAACCGGCAGCGAGATCCTCTGGAAGGGACGCTGGGAGAAGATTGGCAAGCCACATGGGGATATCGCCTGCTTTTCCTTCCACCCCCGCAAGGTGGTGACCACAGGCGACGGCGGGATGCTGACAACCGCGAAGCCGGAATACGACCGCAAGTTCCGCCTCTGGCGCCAGCACAGCATGAGCGTCACCGACAGCGTGCGCCACGGTTCCAAACAGGTGATCTACGAAAGCTACCCGGAAGTGGGTTTCAACTACCGGATGACGGACATGCAGGCCGCGGTCGGCCGAGAGCAGCTGAAACGGCTGCCTGACATCGTCGCCAAGCGGCGTGCGTTGGCGGCCGGCTACACGCAGGCGCTCGAAAAGCTGGACGGTATGCGCGCTCCCTTCGAGCCGGATTGGGCACGAAGCAACTGGCAGAGCTATTGCATGACACTGCCTGATCATCTTGACCAGCAGGAGTTCATGCAGGGGCTGCTCGATCAGGGCATTTCGACGCGACGTGGAATCATGAACAGCCATCTCGAGCCAGCCTACGCGGCAGAGACTTCGCACCGGGTCTCGGGCGATCTGCAGAACAGCGTCAACGCTCAGAACCGGACGGTCATTCTGCCGCTGTTCGTGCAGATGACCGACGCCGAACTCGGCGAGGTCGCGGACGCCATCGCGGGCAGCCTGGCGTCTTCCACACCCGCGATCGCCAAGGCCGGCTGACCGACACTCTGGACATGGGAACGGCGAGGCAGCGGCGCGGCGCCATGCCTTGCGCTCAAGACGTTCCCGATGTGGCGGCAATCCCGAAACACAATCAATCGAGGCAGAAGAGCGCCTAGCGGCAGGAACGGCGGCCAGCAAAAATATCTCTTATAGGTTGTCCATATCAGGATATTCGCGCGACTGCCCGCATGCTATGGTACCTACCGCTATTTGAGTAGCTGTGAACCTATTCGGCTGAGTTTATCGCGGATAAAGTTGGTGTACGATGGTTAACAGCAATCGGGAATAGATAGGTGTAACCCAAAAGACGGAGAGCATTATGTCATCGATGGACCCGGAAGAAACACCCTCTAACCGCGCACGCCGGCATTTTCTCGGTGTTGCTGCGGCTACCAGCGCGAGAGTTGCCGGAATCGCTGTTGCGACCATGGCAATCGCCTCTTCACCCGCAAAGGCAATGGGACGTAATTGGGGTGGCGGTCGCGGCGGCGGACATGGCGGTGGCGGCGGTGGCGGTGGCCATTCCGGTGGCGGACACTCGGGTGGCGGCGACGGCGGAGCGAAATGCCTGCTGCGTGGAACACTGATCGCGACACCGACTGGCGAAGTCGCGATCGAGGATCTGTGCCTCGGAGATCTCGTCGAAACGATCTCGGGCGAAGCAAAGCCTATTCGCTGGATCGGTCGCCAGACATTCCGCAAGAGCGTCGCATCCTGGCATCCATCCGTCATGCCGGTCCGCATCTCGAAGGGTGCGCTGGATGACGGCATGCCGAGCCAAGATCTCTACATTTCGGCTGGCCACGCCCTTTACGTCGATGGTGCTCTCGTCCGCGCGAAGGATCTGGTCAACGGCAGCTCGATCGTATCGGCCTTGCGCGATGACGGCGAAACGATCGAATACTACAACGTCCTGCTCGACAGCCACGACGTGGTGATTGCCGATGGCACGCCGGTCGAGACATTCCAGCTGCGCGGCAGTCACTACGAGAGCTTCGATAATTTCGTCGAACTCGAGAAGCTTTACCCCGTCGAACGCCGCCCCAGTATGGCGCCTTATGCTCCCGTGGTTGGCGAAGAAAGCGGACGGCAGCATCTGAAAGCTCTGCTGATGCTTGGCGTTTCGCCCATCGTACCGATGCGTGATCCGTTCAAGGCCGTCTCGCGACGCATTTCGAGCCGCGTCGGCGAACTGGTCGGCTAGTCGCAGCCGGCCAACAGCTCAAGCTCTCCATAGCGGATTGGCGCGGTCCCGTGCCAATCCGTTTTCATGTGATTGCACAGCATCCACCACCTCGTCTTCGCTCCGCCGGAACCGATGGGCTCTAGCCGCTTTCGTATGGCATTCGCATATCCACGGCAAACCGTTCGGCGCATCTGGCGGCGTCAGGCAGCGCTTATAGAGCTGTGGCAACGTCCTATGCTTGGGTATAGTGCAGCGCAGCACCGACTGGTGCTAAGCTGACTAGAAAGAGCGTGGAGAAGCAGGACCATGGCGAAGAAGCGGCCCGAGGGAATTGAGAAGTATGACGCACCGGCCGGAGGATGGGGCGCTCTGCGCGCTGTCGCCAAGACGCTTGCCCACCAACAGGTGGTCGCCCAGGGGTCTGCGACGCTTCTGAAGGCCAATAAGCCCGAGGGCTTCGACTGCCCCGGTTGCGCCTGGCCGGATCCCAAGCACACGTCGTCCTTCGAGTTCTGCGAAAACGGCGCCAAAGCCATTACCTGGGAATCGACTGCCAAGCGCGTCGATCCGAGCTTTTTCGCCCAGCATACGGTGTCTGAATTGTGGGAATGGACGGATCACAGTCTCGAAGACGAGGGCCGCCTGACGCATCCGATGATCTACAACGCCGAGACCGATCGCTACGAGGTGATCGAATGGGACGATGCCTTCGCGCGCATCGGCGCCGGGCTCAACCGGCTGGAGAATCCGCACCACGCTGAGTTTTATACCTCCGGGCGCGCGTCCAACGAGGCCGCCTTTCTCTATCAGCTTCTGGTGCGCGCCTATGGCACCAACAATTTTCCCGACTGCTCGAACATGTGCCACGAGGCGACCAGCGTCGGTCTGCCGAAGTCGATCGGCGTCGGCAAGGGCACGGTTCTCCTCGAGGATTTCGACCACACCGATGCGATCTTCAGCTTCGGCCACAATCCGGGCACCAACCATCCACGCATGATGGCGACGCTGCACGAGGCCTCGCGGCGCGGCGTGCCGATCATCGTCTTCAATCCGCTGAAGGAGCGCGCGCTCGAGAAATTCGCCTCGCCGCAGGACCCGGTCGAAATGGCGACGCTGTCGTCGACACGGATTGCCTCGGCCTATCATCAGGTCCGCACCGGCGGAGACCTCGCAGCGCTCAAGGGGCTGATGAAATGGGTATTCGAGATCGATGACGCCGATCTCGCCGCCGGCGGTGCAGGCGTGCTCGACCGCGCCTTCATCGCCGAGCATACGACTGGCCTTGAGGCTCTGCGCGAGGATATCGACAACACCAGCTGGGACAGCATCGTCACTGTCTCCGGCCTGACGCGGGAGGCGCTGAAAAGTGCTGCCGATGTCTATGTGAAGGCGAAGAGCGTCATCCTTTGCTACGGCATGGGCATCACCCAGCACAGCAATGGCACGGGCAATGTGCAGCAGCTCGCCAACCTCTTAATGCTGCGCGGCAATATCGGCCGCCCCGGCGCCGGCATCTGCCCCCTGCGCGGCCATTCAAACGTCCAGGGCGACCGGACGGTCGGCATCACCGAAATCCCCAACAAGGCGCTGATCGACGGCATGGAGCGGGCCTTCGGCTTCCGCCCGACCGACATGAAGGGGCACAACGCGATCGAATCCGTCGAGGCGATCATGGAGGGCACGTCGAAGGCGCTGATCTGCCTCGGCGGCAATCTGGCGGTCGCCATGTCCGACACTGAGGTCACATTCGAAGCGATGCGCAAGCTGGATCTCGCGGTACACATCACCACCAAGCTCAATCGCTCGCATCTGCTGATCGCCAAGACCTCGATCGTTCTGCCGTGCCTCGGCCGCACCGATCTGGACACACAGGCATCGGGTCCGCAATCGGTGACCGTCGAGGATTCCATGTCGATGGTCCATGCGTCGCGCGGCTTCCTCAACCCGCCGAGCGAGATGCTGAAATCCGAGCCCGCTATCGTCGCAGGCATAGCCAAGGCGACACTCGGCGATCGCTATGGGATCGATTGGGATGGCATGGTCGCCGATTACGACAGGATCCGCTACAAGATCGAAGTCGTCTTTCCCGATTTCTTCGACTTCAACAAGCGCGTGCGTGTTCGCGGCGGCTTCCGGCTGGATGTGCCGGCCTCCGAGCGTCGCTGGAAGACGGAGAGCGGCAAGGCGAATTTCCTCATCGGCTGTGGCCTGCATGAGGACCCGCTGGTGAAGAACCCCGACGCACTCGTGCTGACGACGCTGCGCAGCCACGACCAGTACAACACCACGATCTACGGCATGGACGATCGCTACCGCGGCGTTTTCGGCCGCCGCGACGTGATCTTCATGAACAAGGACGATCTCGCGAAACGCGGGCTATCGGATGGCGACATCATCAATGTCGTCTCCCTGCCGTCGGCGGATGGAAAGTCGCGCAGCGCGCGCGGCCTGACCGCGATCGAGTACAATATTCCGCGCGGATCGATCGCCGGCTATTACCCTGAGATGAACGCGCTGATCGCGCTCTCCGCCTACGACCGCACTTCGGGCACGCCCGCTTACAAGGGCGTCCCGGTGACGGTCACCGGCGCGACCGCGCAGTAGGCTCGATGCGTGTTTCGGGCCTCGTCAAAACGAGGCCCGAAACGAATTGATCAGGCTGCGCGCTTCAGCGCGTCGCCGATAATCGAGACGATGGTCTCGATCTGATCCTTTTCGATGATCAACGGCGGCGAAAGCGCGATGGTGTCACCGGTGACGCGGATCAGCAGACCCTTCTTGAAGCAATCGACGAAGACGTCATAGGCGCGGGCGCCGATCGCACCTTCACGCGACGAGAGCTCGATGGCGCCGACGAGGCCGAGGTTGCGGATGTCGACGACATTTGGCAGGCCCTTCAGCGAATGAAGCGCTTCCTGCCAGGTTTCCGTGAGACCAGCACCGCGCGTCAGCAGGCCTTCTTCGGCGTAAATCTCGAGCGTGGCGATGCCGGCAGCGCTGGCAACCGGGTGGCCGGAATAGGTGTAGCCGTGGAAGAGCTCGATAGCGTTCTCAGGGCCGGTCATCATCGCGTCATAGACCTTACGGCTTGCAAACACCGCGCCCATCGGGATCGCGCCGTTGGTCAAGCCCTTCGCCGTGGTGACGAGATCGGGCACGACGCCGAAGTAATCGGTGGCGAATGGGGTGCCGAGACGGCCAAAGCCGGTGATGACTTCGTCGAAGATCAGCAGGATGCCGTATTTGTCGGCGATCGCGCGCAGGCGCTCAAGATAGCCCTTCGGCGGCAGGATAACGCCGGCGGAACCGGACATCGGCTCGACGATGACAGCCGCGATGGTTTCGGCGCCATGCAGGGCGACCAGGCGTTCCAGATCTTCGGCAAGCTCGATGCCATGGGCCGGCTGGCCCTTGCTGAAGGCATTGCGTTCGACGTCGAGCGTATGGCGCATGTGATCGGCAGGAATCTGCGGGAAGACGCGGCGGTTGTTGACGAGGCCGCCGACGGAGATGCCGCCGAAGCCGACGCCGTGATAGCCTTTTTCGCGGCCGATGATGCGAGTGCGGGTGCCCTGGCCGATGGCGCGCTGATAGGCGATGGCGATCTTGAGAGCTGTATCAACGGATTCGGAACCGGAACCGGTGAAGAACACACGATCAAGCTGCGCGCTCGGACCACCGGGGGCGATTTTGGCGAGCCGCTCGGCGAAATCAAAGGCGATCTGATGGCCCATCTGGAAGGTCGGAGCGAAATCCATGGTCATGAGCTGACGCTCGACCGCCTCGGCGATCCGCTTGCGGCCGTGGCCGGCATTCACGCACCAAAGACCAGCCGTACCATCCAGCACCTTGTTGCCGTCGACATCGGTGTAATACATGCCTTCGGCGGAAGCGAGCAGGCGCGGGGCCGCTTTGAATTGGCGGTTGGCCGTGAACGGCATCCAGAAGTTATCGAGCGACGGGCTGTTTGCTTTGCTGATCTGGTCCATGAGGTCTCTCCGGAATGGTGATGATGAAGTGATCGGCCAATTCAGATTCTCGAACAAGCCCTTTTCTGGCTGCTTTCAACCCATTGAAAATCATGGCCTTCAAAATCGAATGTTGCTATATTTCGAACACTCGAAACCTTGGAAACACCATGTCCGTCGATATCGGCCAGCGCTTGCGCCATTTGCGCATGCTTCACAATCTTTCGCAACGCGAACTGGCGAAGCGGGCGGGTGTCACCAACTCCACCATTTCGCTGATCGAATCCAATTCATCCAACCCATCGGTCGGCGCATTGAAGCGGATTCTCGACGGGATTCCGATCGGCCTGGCCGAGTTCTTTGCCTTCGAACCGCAGAAATCGCGCAAGGCGTTTTACGCTGTCGACGAATTGGTCGAGATCGGCAAGGGGCCGATTTCCTATCGGCAGATCGGCGAGAGCCTGTTCGGTAGACAGCTACAGATTCTCAAGGAATGCTATCAACCGGGCGCCGACACCGGCAAGGTCATGCTCGTGCATGAGGGCGAAGAAGGTGGCATCGTGCTTTCGGGCCGCATGGAAGTGACGGTCGAAGACGAGCGCCGCATCCTGGGCCCCGGTGATGCCTATTATTTCGAGAGCCGGCGCCCGCATCGCTTTCGCTGCGTCGGACCGGTCCCATGCGAGGTGATCAGCGCCTGCACGCCGCCGACGTTCTGATGCGACGTCAATCGCGAGCCTGAAGGCCACAAAGACCCCAAACCTAAGTATAGTGTGGCCGACCTTCATGTCTGGCTATGGTTGCTTCGGTTTGAGGATGCGGGCACAACGTGCAGGGACGAGCACTCCCGCATTCGAAGCGACAGGATGAGGGAGGCTCCGCGAAATGACCCAGCTCTGGAGACATACCGTGAGTGACATGCGACGAGCGACCGTGGTGCAGCCGGCATCCCCCATGGTGTTGATCGTCGACGACGACATTTCCGTTCGCGAGGCGCTTGTCGATCTCTTTCAATCGGTCCGGATCGATGTGTCTGCTTTCGACAGTCCCGCAGCGCTTCTTGCCGGCGCGGACCTGAAGCGGCCGGGGTGCATCCTGCTCGACGTTCGCCTGCCAGGGCTAAGCGGCCTCGATTTTCAGGGACAACTGGAGCGCATGGGAAGCAAGCTGCCGATCGTCTTCATGACCGGTTTCGGCGATATTCCGATGAGCGTGCGGGCGATGAAGGCCGGCGCGGTGGACTTTCTCGTCAAGCCGTTTCGCGACCAGGACCTGCTTGATGCCGTCTCGACCGCTTTCGAGCGCGACGCCGTGCAACGCCGCGACAACGCCGAGGGCGATGCCGTCGTCACCTTGGCCGAGACGCTGACCCCGCGCGAGCGCGAGGTGATGATGGCCGTCAGCAAGGGGCTGATGAACAAGCAGATCGCCTATGATCTCGGGATCAGCGAGATCACCGTCAAGCTCCATCGCGGCAACGTTATGCGCAAGATGGAGGTTCGCTCCGTCGCCGACCTCGTGCGCAAGGTCGAGCTGCTGGCAACGCGCCAGTCCTAAGAACTCGTATCGAGAGCCCACTGCCGATTGACTCGGCGGCCGGAGCAGGACTAGCTGCGCGCGATCAAGCCGCGGCTTGATTGCTGACATGTCGGCGAACCTGCACCGACAGAACAGCGCATCCATATCAAGAGGAATAGCCATGTCGGCCACACCCCGCCCCTCCCCCATTTCCGAAACCGAACGCCGTGAGCGGCTTTCGACGCTGCGCAGCCGTATGGGTGCCGCCGGCGTGGACGCCGTGCTCCTCGGCTCGACGGAGAGCCTGCGCTATTTCACCGGCCTTGTCTGGCATCAGAGCGAGCGGCTGGTCGGCGCGCTGATCACCCAGGCTGACCTCTTCTACATCGTGCCGGGCTTCGAGCGCAGCCGCGTCGACAGTCTGCCGAAACTCGACGGCGCGATCGTAACCTGGGAGGAGGACCAAAACAGCGCAGAGACCGTGGCTGGCCTGCTCGCGGCGAAGGGTCGTGTGGCGCTCGACGACGCCCTGCCGCTGTTCGTCTACCACGCGCTTGCCAAGGCGCTCGGCGCGGAGCGCCTTGTCGACGGCGCGAGGCTGATCCGCGATATCCGCCTGCGCAAGTCGGCGGCCGAGATCGGCATCATCCAGTATGCGATGAACCTGACGCTGGAAGTCCATCGCCGCGCACACGCCTATATCACGCCCGGCGTCCTGGCTCCGGATGTCGTGCGCTATATCGACGAACAGCACCGCGCGCTTGGTGCTGCGGGCGGATCGAGCTTCTGCATCGTCTCCTTCGGCGAAGCGACCTCGCTGCGGCATGGCGCCGATGGTGAGCAGACCTATGCGGCCGGCGATGTCATTCTGGTCGACACCGGATGCCGTATCGACGGCTATCATTCCGATCTGACGCGCACCTATGTTCTGGACGAACCGGATGCGGACTTTGCGCGCGCCTGGGCGATCGAGCGCGAAGCGCAGCAGGCCGTTTTCGACGCCGCCAAGCTCGGCGCCGCCTGCTCCAGCCTGGATGACGCGGCGCGCGCGGTCATGGTTCGCCATGGGCTTGGGCCTGACTACGCGCTGCCCGGCCTGCCGCACAGGGCCGGCCACGGTCTCGGTCTGGAAATCCATGAGGAGCCCTATATCGTGCGCGGCAACAAGACGGCGCTTGAACCTGGCATGTGCTTCTCGAACGAACCGATGATCGTTTTCCCCGGCCGTTACGGGATCCGCCTCGAAGATCATATCCACATGACCGAGACCGGCGCGGCATGGTTCACGCAGCCGGGCAAGAGCCCGACAGAACCGTTTGCGTGAGTTGTACGCCATGATCGCCTGACTGAACTGTCAGGTCGGACAGAATGGAAACGAGAGGCCGTTGCCCCGCGCAGCGGCCTCTCGTCGTTTTACGGCGACGGTCCCCACAGCCCCCTGTTCCAAGCGGCATTTGCTGATAAGTCTTGCTCTCAGGGAATGGAGGAGGATGTGATGAGCCGAAATATTGTTCTGGTGGACCCTTTGCCACGAACGCTCGATCTGATCATGAAGCCGGATGTTCGCCGCCGGCTGGAAAATCTCGGCGAGCTGGTGATTTCCGAAGATCGGCAGATGCCGGCTGAGCAGGTCGACGCATTGCTTCCCGAGACGGTGCTGATCTTCGGGCAGACGGATATGCCGCGCGAGCGGTTGGACCGGGCGCCGAAGCTGAAGGCGATCATCAATGTCGAATCCAACTTCATGCCGAATATCGATTACCAGGCCTGCGTGGAACGCGGCATCTGGGTGATCACCCCGGCATCGGCCTTTGCATCACCAGTGGCTGAGGCGGCACTCGGCATGGCGCTCGATCTTGCCCGCGGCATCACCCGGGCCGACCGTGAATTCCGGGCGGGAACCGAAGAATATGGGCTGGCCGGCAACGACGGCGTCTTTCGCTTCGCGGGCGCGCCGGTCGGGATCATCGGCTTCGGCGATCTCGGCAGGCAGTTGCGAGATCTGATCCGCCCGTTCAAGAACATGGTGCGCGTGTTCGACCCATGGCTGCCCAGAGAGATCATCGAGCGACTGGACTGCGTGCTATCCAGTCTGGACGAGACCCTGAGCGAGAGCCAGGTGGTTTTCGTCTTCGCCAGCGTGACCAGCGAGAACGAGGGGTTTATCGGCCGCCGTGAGTTTCAGCTGATGAAGCCGGGCGCCGCCTTTCTGCTGATGAGCCGCGCAGCGGTGGTCGATTTTCCCGCGATGCTGGAGGCAGTGAAGTCCGGGCACCTCATCGCCGCGACCGACGTCTTTCCGGAAGAGCCCGTGGCGGCCGGCGACCCCGTGCGCGGTTTGCCGGGTTTGTTGCTCTCGGCACACCGCACCGGCGGCACGCGCGATGCCTTCTACGAACTCGGCACGATGGCCGTCGCCGATGCCGAACTGATCATGAAAGGCCTGCCGCCGCAGCTTTGCCGGCGTGCGGACCCAGCAACGGCGAGCCGCTTGCGCTCGAAGCCTGTGTCGGTGTCCTGAGATAGAGCAGAAAACAAAAAAGCCTGTCGCGGGAGGAGGTGCGACAGGCTTTTAAAACATAGGAACAGCAGGTGGGAGGAGGAGTGCTACTGTCCGCGCAAGTCCCTCTGGGAGGAGGAGTGAGGCACTTGCAAAGTCGAAGCTCTGCGGGAGGACGATGCATCGCTTCGATGGATATGTATATGAACACCCTCGCGCCTAAACGGTAGGCGAGTTTGCGCAAGGCAGCCATACGCCATGCACTTGGCGCGGAGCTCTCGATATTACCGTCGGAGCACGAAGCCCCTGTACTGATCGACCGATCCGGCTATAGAACGAGCAGTCACGCGGAAATGCTGGTGAAAGGCGAAACGAAATGCTGCGTTGGGGAATTCTCGGAACGAGCTTCATCTCGAACACCGTGGCTGAGGTTATCAATGGCAGCGACGGATCGATGATCGGCGCAGTCTTCGGTCGCAATCCCGAGCGCCTCGCAGCCTTTGCCAACCGCTACGGCATCGCCGTCAGGCATTCCAGCATAGATGCGATCGCCAACGATCCCGATATCGACGTGATCTACGTTGGACTGCCCAACAATGTGCACAACGACGCAGTTATCAAGGCGACGGCGCGCGGCAAGCCCGTACTCTCGGAAAAATCGCTGACCACGACGATGGAAGAAGCGCATGCGCTTGCCGCCGCTGTCGAGCAGGCCGACATCTTCTTCCTCGAAGGGCTGATGTATCTCAGCCATCCTGTGATTGCCGAGCTCGGCAACATCATCCGGTCTGGCCGTCTCGGCACCATACGCTCGATCTCGGGCGCCTACGCCGCGAATATCTGGCGGGTCGTCAATCCGGCGGGCGGCGGAACGCTCTACAATCTCGGCTGTTATCCAGCCTCGCTGATGCACTACGTCATCCAGACGGCCTTCGGTGCCGACGGCTTCGCGGATCGCGTGATCTCGGGACGTGGCAACAGGTCGAGCCACGACGGCAACATCTGTGACGCGGCGCTCACCGCCCGCTTCGGCTCGGGCGTGCTGGCAACGCTGCAATCGACGGACAGCTATAGCATGTCGTTCGACTTCACCGTGCGCGGCGACCGCGCCTCCGTCCGCTTCCTGACCAATCCGTGGCTGCCTGTTGCCGGCGACAATCTGCTCGAGATCGAGGAATTCGGCATGCCGGCTGAGCGCATCGTCGTTCCGTCGGACCACAATGCCTTTGGCCATCAGGTTCGCCTCGTCGAAGACTGCCTGCGCAAGGGGCTGAAGCAGGCCCCGCGCCCCGCGCCCCGCCTTTCCGATTCAATCGAGATCATGCAGTTGCTGACCGAATGGGAGCGATGCTGCCGGGCGTAAGACGGGATCGATGCGACTATATAGAGGCCAGTGCTTGAGAAAGACGCTCTAATATGTTCATGAAGAACGACGCACCGCCCGATGCCGGCGGGTGAAGTTAAGGTTGGTGAAATGAGCTACGACTTTCATGTCGGCCAGAAGGTGGTGTGCATCGATGACACGTTCAAGCATGTCAGCATCGACCAGGGTATTCGCAAGGGCGAGATCTACACGCTGCGGTGGGTCGGCGAATACACGCATTATATCGACGGCACCTTCTTCGGCGTAAAGCTGGAGGAACTGCATCGCGGCAACGACGACGGCCCGGAGGGCTACGGCGCCGCCGACATGCCATTTCGCGCCACGCGCTTCCGCCCGCTGGTCAAGGACAAGATTTCATCGCTGCGCAAACTGCTTGCCCCCAAGCCGGATGCGCCGGTGGAGCCGAAAGTGAAGGTCAAGAAGAAGGAAGAGGTCTGAGCTCGATGCCATCTTGCCTCATCGAACCGACCTTTAATCGGAGGACAATTCTTGAATAGCGTTTCCGATCTCGTCGCCTCCGCAAAGACCGTTCACGAGCGCTATCTGGCAGGCCGCATGGAGCGTGAAACGGTCAGGGAATGGGCCATCCGACTTGGCATCTATCCCCAGCCGCACGGCGACCGCGTGCGCGAGGCGGCCGAATGGTTCCGTGCCGCCCGGGCAGATCCCGTCCCGCTCGAAGTCAAGCTTGCCGATCTCGACCGGCTCTCCGCAATCGTTTCGGGCCGACCGAAAGACGTAGATCAGGCGAAAGGGAAATCATAGTTACTTGAACTCCCCAGAAGTTTCGCTACACTGGACTTACATAATTCGTTTCTGACGGCTGACCACGGAGGTACTGGCAGTCGTTCTTGAGACGGTTCGAGGAAGGTCGGTGCGGTTTCGCCCCGGCCTTTTTCTTTGCAGAATGGGTGAGAATGTGCGCCTGGGGAGGCGGTGACAATCGCAACCGTGCGGGCTCTTGGTTCTCGACGCGCTCGGCGACACGGCCTAATTGCGGCAGTCGCGCTTTGCTGATGGAAACCCTCGTGGCGCGCCATTGAATCGATGCTTGTCAGAGGCTGTGCGGCGTTGACGAGGGCGTCGATCGGTCCACGGTGATGTCATCCGATATGGTGCCGAGATCTTGCATGATCTCGCCGCTGACATCCGAGCTGACGACTAGATTACCGTTCACTTGCAGAACGCCCGCGAACCGCTGGGCCTCGGCCCCGTTTTGGCACAGTTTGCGTTTTCGTCGAGGTAAGTGGCGAGGCTTCGTCTGAGACACTTAGAGGGGTGGTTCTCTTGAAAAGCAGAGGCAAAAGCAGTGTCGGCGGCGTCTATCGCCAGGTTGTAAATTTCCCGTCCGCGAGGCACCAGCGCCAGACGCTTTCGTAACACCTCCGAAATCATAAGGCGGCACGAAACCTTGAATAGCTTACCGAGGATAGTATTTGAATAGCTTACCGAGGATAGTATTTTGGATGATGAGGAATCTGTTCAAAGGATGCGAAAATGCGCCTGTTCAAGAGAAGCACTGGTGGTCATAGTCTGTGGCAACGCGACAGCGCCGGTCGCGCCTTTGCGAGCCACGGACGGTTTCGGCTGACGATCAATGGTGCTGATGAACGCTGGTTCTACCGCGTTACGGATATGCGCGGGGAATTGCCTGCCGTCGACAGCAGCCCGTTTCTGAGCGAGCAGGAAACGCTCCGGGCCGCACAGGCCGAGCTTGAAGATAACGCGGGGCAGCTTCCAGAACCCGCAGAATACTAGCGCCGTGAAAAACCTCTCTCCGATGTCGTTTTCCGCCTGTGGTTCCCGTCATGGGGTTGTGCGGTGGCCGGATTGTTATCCGTCCTACCAAGCCAGATCATAGCCAGCCGATCGCCAGTTTGTTTGGCCAGATACATATAGTTGTCGGCACGCTTCACGAAAGATGCAGCGTCGTCCTCCGGCTGAAGCAGGGTGACGCCCATCGCAGCGCCGAGCTCAACAACCACGCCTTCGATGGCGATCGGTTTGAATATGCGATCCACCGCATCCTTCAGCGTAAGTTCCACGTCGTTCAGATGAGAGGGATCGACCTCAAGAAGAACGACGAACTCGTCGCCGCCGATGCGCGCGATGAAATCGTTGGCGCGGAAGCTGTCGCGGAAACGGCTGGCGATGATCCTCAACACCTCGTCGCCGGCGGCGTGCCCCATCGTGTCGTTCACGGCCTTGAAGCCGTTGAAATCGATGAATGCCAACGCCAGGAGCTTGTCGGTGTCGTCGCGCCGCTCCAGGTGCTCGGCCAAAACTTCGTCGAAGCAGGCGCGATTGGGCAGGCCCGAGAGCGCATCGGTGCGCGCCGAAGCACGAAGCGCAAGCTCGATCTCGTGTTGATGGCGAACGCGCGCGGAGACGTCGAGGATGACTTCGACATCGAAGGACACACCATCGATGACCGTGCGCTGCGCGGAGATCAGCGTCGGCAGGATCGTACCGTCGGCATGGCGGATATCCACTTCCTCCAGCACATAGCCGCCGTCTTCGGCGAGCATGCGATGGCGCCGATCGCGCGCCGGGCTGCTGATTGCGGCCCCTTCCGAAATCAGCGTTCTGCCGCTGATATCCTCCCATTTCAGGCCCGTAAGCCTGAGATAGGCGTCGTTCACCTTGAGGTAGCTGGATGTCTCGGTGTCGCTCGTCGACACGGCCATGGCAATCGGTGCGAACTCGAACATTCGCATCAATATCGAAGTCAGGATCTCTGGTGGAAGTATCTCTTCGTCGGCCATACACGTGATCGCAACAAGTATGGCTGGTTGTGTAACAGACGAAAGTTAAGCTCTTCTGACTTAAAACGCTAATTTACCAAACACATGGCAACGATGCATTCTCGGGTTCCGCGCGCGATAAAATCGGAGCCGCCGCTTTGCAACCGGTGTGATTACACCTATCTTGCGTTATCATCGTCAACGAACAAGGGCTCCTGTGTTTCTCGAAATTGGAATTGTGGTCTTGCTCACCATCCTGAATGGTGTGCTCGCCATGTCGGAATTGGCTGTCGTGTCTTCCAGGCCCGCCCGCCTCAAAGTTCTCGCCGATCACGGAAGCAGAGGAGCCGCACAAGCCATAAAACTTGCCGAGAACCCCGGCAGGTTCCTGTCAACCGTGCAGATCGGCATTACGCTCGTCGGCGTTCTCTCCGGCGCCTTCTCGGGCGCCACGCTCGGTAGCCGCCTGACGGCCTGGCTACAGCTTCAGGGCATGTCGCCGACCGTGGCCGATGCTGTCGGCGTCGGCACCGTCGTCATCGCCATCACCTATCTGTCGCTGATCGTCGGCGAACTGGTGCCAAAGCAGATTGCGCTGCGCGAACCGGAAGCGGTGGCAGCAAAGGTCGCGCCCGCCATGGCGGTCCTGTCGAAGATGGCGCTGCCGCTCGTCTGGCTGCTCGATGCCTCCGGCAAACTCGTGCTGAAGCTGCTCGGCCAATCCGGCAAGGGTGGCGACAATGTATCCGACGAAGAGATCAAGACGGTTCTCGCCGAAGCGCAATCGGCAGGCGTGATCGAGAGCGAAGAATCCGCCATGATCTCCGGCGTGATGCGGCTTGCCGACCGCACGGCGCGCGCGCTGATGACACCGCGCCGCGATGTCGAGATCATTGATGTGGACGACAGCCTGGAGGAGATCCGCGCCCAGCTGCACAACACCAAGCGTTCGCGCCTGCCGGTCAGAAAGGGCAGCTCGGACGAGGTGCTGGGCGTGCTTGCGGTCAAGGATTTCTACGACGCGATGTCGGTTCAGGGCACGGCCGACCTGAAGGCGATCACGCAGGACGTGCCGATCGTGTCGGATCTCTCCAACGCCATCAGCGTCATCCAGGCGATCCGGACATCGCCGGTGCATATGGTGCTTGTCTTCGACGAGTACGGACACTTCGAAGGCGTCATTTCTTCCGGCGACATCATGGAAGCGATCATGGGCGCGCTGCAGGATGGCCCGATCGACGAACAGGCGATCGCGCGCCGCGATGACGGTTCCTATCTGGTCTCCGGCTGGACGCCGATCGACGAGTTCGCGGAATTCATGAGCCTGAAGCTTGGCGACGATCTCGAATACCAGACCGTCGCGGGTCTCGTTCTCGAAGAGCTGAAGCACCTTCCGGTGCTGGGCGAAAGCTTCACCAAGGATGGCTGGCGTTTCGAGGTCATCGACCTCGACGGGCGACGGATCGACAAGATTCTCGTCAGCTCGCTGGACACGCGCCAGACAGCCGACGTCGAGTAATCAGGTTCGAAGACATGTCGCGAGCGGTATCCAGACAGGATATCCGCTCGCGGTACAATGCCTATCTCAGCGCTTCATGTCAGGGCAGACATACGGCACCTTGGCGACGCTGTAGCGGTGTTCGACCGTATCCTTCCCGGCCTTCACGCTCAGTGTCAGCTGGCTTGGCGACACCGATTTCACTTTCGCGGTGATTTTGGCGCCATCCTCATCCCAGGTAACGGTATCGTGAGAGCTGCGGCTCCATTTGCGCAGCGCGTAGGTTTCCCAGCAGGAATCCATCAGCAGGCTGCCATCGGCCATGAACACCATCATCACGCCGGGGAGGCCGGATTGCGATTTGGTCTCGATCCACGCACGGCCGACAAGCGGGTCGGCGGCCGGCGTCTGCGCCGCCGCGATCGGCGCGACCATCGTTGCCATCGTTCCCGCCGCAAGTGCGAAGACCTTGCATAGATTATTCAATTCTCACTCCTCCAGTCTGGAATCATGTCCGAAGAGATAAGGATCGAAGCGACAGGATTGTGACCGTCGCGCGCTTTTCTTGCGGTCATGTCGCTTTGCGGGACGCTCGACAAACGGCCACCCAGCTGCGCGCGGCTTCCCCTACCTTCCGCGCCGCGCCCGGTCCCTGAAGGCCCAAGCAGCGAGGCCGCGCACGATCCAACTGTCCCGACAATTTATTCCTCATAAACGATACGTTAGGAATCTGTTGACCATAATCGACTGAAAAGCGACCTCGCCGATCGCAGTCATCCGGCCACCGCCCCTTCAATAATGACGAAAGTCGTGTTCGTGTACCATGCAGTCTTTCCCGTTCCTGTGATTACGCTGGCGCTAGCCGTATCGCTTGCCGCGCATCGCATGATCCTGATCGCCCTAGTCGCGTTCGCGGCCATGGCCGGCGCCGCGCAGGCAGCCGCCGACGACCGCGCGCTAAAACTCTACTTCACCCACACGGGTGAGCGGGCGACCATCGTCTTCAAGCGCAACGGCAAGTTCGATCCGAAGGGCCTGGCGCAGATCAACCGCTTCCTGCGTGACTGGCGCCGCAACGAGCCGACGAAGATGGACCCGCGCCTGCTCGATCTGGTCTGGGAGGTCTATCAGCGCAGTGGTGCGAAGGAGCCCATCCACGTCGTCTCCGCCTATCGCTCGCCCGCCACCAACAACATGTTGCGCACCCGCTCGCGCACCACAGGCGTCGCCAAGAAGAGCCAGCACATGCTCGGCAAAGCGATGGACTTCTACATTCCGGGCGTGAAGCTTGCGTCGCTGCGCGCGCTCGCCATGCAGATGCAGGTAGGCGGCGTGGGCTATTATCCAACCTCCGGCTCGCCTTTCGTGCATCTCGATGTCGGCAATGTTCGCGCTTGGCCGCGCATGTCGCGCCTGGAATTGGCACGGCTCTTCCCAAGCGGCCGCACGCTGCATCTGCCGGCCGATGGCCGCGCCCTGCCCGGCTATGAGCTAGCGCTCGCTGACAAGAAAAAGCGGACCCGCCCTATGGCGATTGAAACCATCCGCATGCCCGACAGCGATGAGGACGAAAGCGCTCCGGCGCCCTCCCGCGCACTCGTGACCGCGATGCTGCCGGTGCCTCAAACGCGCGCAGAACGCGG
Organism: Hyphomicrobiales bacterium; assembly: GCA_900465665.1. Lineage (GTDB taxonomy): Bacteria > Pseudomonadota > Alphaproteobacteria > Rhizobiales > Rhizobiaceae > Rhizobium. The sequence goes on along the minus strand of UBJO01000050.1, from coordinate 48,122 downwards.
TCTCGAGCTTCAGCTTGCGCGGCCCGCGCCGCGTGCCGATGCCACGATCAGCAAAGTCCCTGATCTCGCCTCCCTTACGGTGCCGCTGCCGACCTTCAGGCCGGCACTGGATCTAACCACCACGGCAAGCGTTCCCACGCCAGCCACGCCTGTGCTGCTCGCCACCGCCGTCACCGGCAAGGGATCGGCGGGACAGCTTCTCTTTGCCCTCCACGCAGGCGGCTCGCTTGCCGGCGGCGCGGCGAAGCGTCCCGACATGACCGCCGTCGCTCCCCGGGAGCCTCAGATCGTATCGGCAGGAGTCGGCGCCATGTCCGGCAAGGCGCTGGTCGCCTGGGCGCTTCAGCCACCGGGTATGAAGATCGAGATGACCGCGCCACGGCCATCAGGGATGCGCCTGACGACGCTCGACGATGTCGGTCCTGCGATCGACAGCGATGCCGACGAATTCGCAGAAGACGAGTTCGATGAGGACAGGTTCGCCCTCGACGGCTAGGGCGAGCCTTCAGCAGATACAGCCGCCAATCATCAGTACTGCGTGAAGTCGCCGGTTTCCGATTGCAGCAGCGTCAGCGGATAGCGGGCCGGATGGTGCACCAGTGCGGTCATGTTGACCGGGCGATTGCGATCGTCGAAGGCGATCTGGTCGACCGTCAGGACTGCCGCCGGGGGCGCCAGTTGCAGCAGGCGCGCCTCGTCCTCCCCTGCCAAGCGAGCGCTCAGCGTCGTCTGGCCACGTTTCGGAAATATGCCGTAGCGCTGGCGCAGCTCTTCATAGAGCGAGCGGTTGGCGATGCCCCAATTGAGATCGAGTAGCCCCGCCACGCGCCCGGCCGGAATCCAGTCGGTCTGGATCACCGCCGGAATATTGTCGAGCAGGCGCAGGCGCGATAGCACCACGACCTCCGCGCCGGGGGCGAGAAAGAGCGGCCTGCTGACTTCGAGCGGCGCCCGCATAAGCCTTGCCTCGATCAGCTGGTGACCCGGCGCACGGCCATTGGCCAGCGCGATGCTGGTGAAGCTCTTCAGCACCTGAAGCTCGAAGCCGCCGCCGCGTTCCGTGACATAGAGCCCCTTGCCGGGCTGGCTATGGACCACGCCCTGCTGGATGAGCTCGCGCACCGCGTGGCGAATGGTGATGCGGCTCACATCATACAGATCGACCAGCTCGCGCTCGGAGGGAAGCTTGCCGCGCAACGGCAGACGCCCGTCGCTGATCGCCGCGAGCAACGCCTCGTACACCTGCTTGTGCAGCGGCCGCGGGTCATCGCGGTCGATGACGCCGCGTGTTGCGATCAATGTGTCCTCGGTTTCGAGCGTTTTCAAGTTCGATCTTTCCTGGCCATCGGCCGCCTTCCTCAATCTCATCTTCAACGCAATTCTCTCGAAAGTCCATATTGACATAACTGGTCATAACCAGTCCTATTGCGGCAAGGAGCCGCTAGAGCCCCGACAATGCCGTGCATTATCACAATCAAGGGAACCCACCATGCTTAAGAAGAGCCTTGCCGCCCTCGCGTTCTCCGCCGCCCTCTGGAGCGGAACGGCCCATGCCGAGACGATCAACGTCTTCTGCGCGCCGACGGAATTCGAGCTGTGCACGAATGTCGCCAATGCCTGGAAGGAGAAGACGGGCAATGATGCAAAGATCAACAAGATGCCGGCCCTGCTCGATGACGCTATCCCGATTTATCAGCAGCTGATCGCTTCGAAATCCACCGATATCGATGTGCTGTTCCTCGACGTCATCTGGCTCGGTATGTTCAAGAACGGCCTTCTCGACCTGAAGACCGTCATCCCGCAGGCCGATCAAGACAAGCACTTCGCTTCCACGCTCAATGCCGCCAAGCTTGACGGGAATCTGGTCGCGATGCCTGCTTACATGGACGTCGGCCTGATGTTCTACCGCAAGGATCTGCTTGAGAAATACGGCAAGCAGCCGCCGAAGACCTGGGATGAGCTGGCCGCGACGGCCAAGGAGATTCAGGACAAAGAGCGCGCCGACGGCAAGGGCGATATGTGGGGCTATGCCTGGCAGGCCAAGAGCTACGAAGGCCTGACCTGCGACGCGATCGAGCTTATTGCGTCGAACGGCGGCGGCACGATCATTTCCGACGACGGCAAGGTCACGATCGACAATCCGAAGGCCGCCGAAGCCATCGAGAAGGCCAAGGGCTGGATCGGCTCGATCAGTCCCGAGGGTACGCTGAACTACGACGAGGAAGCCTCTCGCGCCGTTTTCGAATCCGGCAACGCCGTCTTCCACCGCAACTGGCCCTATGTCTGGGGCACATCGCACAAAGAAGGCAGCGCCGTTGTCGACAAGGTCGGCGTCATGCCGCTGCCCGTCGGTATGGAAGGCCAGAAGTCGAGCGGATGCCTGGGACCGATGTATTATGGCGTCTCCAAGTACAGTGCCAAGCCCGACGTCGCGGCTGATTTCGTGAACTTCATCACCGGCCCCGACATGCAGAAGAAGCGCGCGCTGCAGGATGCGGTCAATCCCTCCATCCCGGCGCTCTACACCGACCCCGACGTTCTGGCGAAGATCCCCTTCCTCAAGGACAACCAGCAGGCCTTCGCCGATAGCGCCGTGCGTCCCTCGGGCTATACCGGCACCAGCTACAACCGCGTATCGCAGGCCTTCTATCGCTCCGTCCACGACATGCTGTCCGGCGGTGGCGATATCAAGTCCGGCCTGACCTCGCTCGCCGGACGACTGGAAAAGCTCAAGGAAAGCCGTTGAGCCTCGACTGAACGCCCGAGGGCAGGCCCACGCGTGGTCTGCCCTCGTCTCGCGCATCGCAAATCGCCGCCATCAGGGGGCGAGCCTTTTATCGTGATTAAGTCCGGGTGAAAAATGGCATCGGTTTCGCTTGAATCCGTTTCGAAGAATTTTGGAACGCACTCCGTCATTCAAGGCGTCGACCTCAGGATCAACGACGGCGAGTTCGTCGTCTTCGTCGGCCCTTCCGGCTGCGGCAAGTCAACGCTTCTGCGCATCGTCGCGGGGCTTGTCGCCGCATCGAAGGGTGTAGTGACGATCGGCGGCGAGGACGTGACCGATGTTCCGGCCTCACGACGCGGCGTCGCCTTCGTCTTTCAGTCCTATGCGCTATACCCGCATATGAGCGTCGCCCGCAACATCGGCTTCGCGCTGGAAACGCTGGGCATGGCCAAGGACGCGATCAGCCAGAAGGTTTCTTCGGTGGCGCGCATGCTCAAGGTCGACCACCTGATGGATCGCCGGCCGCGCGAACTCTCCGGCGGCCAGCGCCAGCGCGTGGCGATCGGCCGAGCGCTGGTGCGCCAGCCCGAAATCTTCCTGTTCGACGAGCCGCTGTCGAATCTCGATTCCGACCTTCGAATGGAAATGCGCATGGAGATCGCCAAGCTCCATGACGACCTGAAGACGACGATGATCTATGTCACCCACGATCAATCCGAGGCGATGACGCTCGCCGACCGCATCGTCGTTTTGAACCACGGCCGCATCGAGCAGGTGGGAACGCCGCAGGAGCTCTACCACGCCCCCGATAACCGCTTCGTCGCAAGCTTCATCGGCAGCCCCCGGATGAACTTCCTGGCCGTCTCGCCGAAGACAGGCTCGGATACCGGCACGATCGTCGGTCCCGGCAATCTCTCGATCGCCATGGTCGCCAACAACCCGGCTGGACCGATCGCCGAGATCGGCATCCGGCCTGAGGGACTGCGCTTGGTCGGCGCGAACGAAGGTCGGATCACCTGCACGCTGGAGCGCGTCGAAGATCTCGGCCACGAACATTTCGCCTATTGCCGGATCACCGACGACACCGTCTGGGTGATCCGTGTCGCGAAAGCGCCTGCGCATGATCTCATCGGTCAGCCTGTCGGCCTGGATTTCGCTGATGCCGCCGTCTTCGCCTTTACGGCCGACGGCAAGCGTGTTCTGCTGAGCCAACAAGCACGGGTGAGTCAGCCATGAGCGCTAAACTTGCCCGCCGCGATTACCGGGCCGCATGGCTGTTTCTGGTTCCCGTCATCGCCGTTATCCTTCTGGTCGCCGTCTGGCCGCTGAGCCGAACCTTCTTCTTCTCCTTCACCGACGCCTATCTCGACGACCCATCCGTCTATTCCATGGTCGGTCTCGACAACTTCATGGAGGTCATCAACGACCACAGCTGGTGGGTTGCCGTGAAGAACACGCTCGTGTTCACCATCATCTCGGTCGCGATCGAGACGGCGCTCGGGCTTGCGATCGCCTTGCTGCTCAACGAGATGATCCCGGGCCGCGGCCTCGCGCGCGCCGCCATTCTGGTGCCGTGGGCCATCCCTGTCGTTGTCGCGACCAAGATCTGGGAGTGGATGCTCAACGATCAGTTCGGCGTGATCAACAAGATCCTCACGGGGCTCGGCGTTGTCGATCACGGTATCGCCTGGACGGCCAGCAGCTCGCTGATCATGGGCGTCGTCATTTTCATCGACGTGTGGATGACCACGCCCTTCATGGTGCTGCTCATCCTCGCCGGTCTGCAGCTGATATCGCCAGAGATATTCGAAGCAGCTGAAGTGGATGGCATCCCCGCCTGGAAGCGTTTCTGGTCGATCACCCTTCCGATGCTGCGCCCGGCCATCGGCGTCGCCGTTCTCTTCCGCGTTCTCGACGCGCTCCGGATGTTCGACCTTGCTTACGTTCTGGCCGCTAGCAACGAGAACGTCATGACCGTATCGATCTATGCCCGCGACCGGCTGATCAGTTTCCAGGAACTCGGCGTCGGCTCGGCGGCCTCGACATGGGTTTTCCTGCTCGTGGCGCTGGTCGCAATCATCATCATTGGGGCTCTTCGCCTCGACAAAGCGGCGGGGACCTGATCGATGGCCAATGCAATCGCACAGAAGGCGCTGCGCAAACCCGCCGGATACTATCGCATGAGACGGCGCGTCGTGCGCGGCCTGCAAATCGTAGCGCTGCTGCTCGTGCTCGTCTATACGCTGTTTCCGTACTACTGGGCCTTTGTCTCCTCTACGAAGCAGGGTGCCGCACTCTATCGCTCGGCACTGATGCCGGCGCTGGATTTCACCTATTATAGGCAGCTGATCGACAACCCGGTCTTCATGGGCTCGCTGCTCAACTCGGCCTATGTTGCGATATCGACGACCTTGCTGTCGCTGATCATCGGGCTGTCGGCCGCCTACGCGCTCGGCCGCATCGAGTTTCCGCAGCGGCGCGCGATCCTGATGATCGTCCTGATGATCTCGATCTTCCCGCAGGTGGTCGTGCTTTCGGGAATGTTCGAGCTGATCAACTGGCTGGGGCTCTTCAATCGCCCGAGCGCACTGATCCTCACCTATCTCCTGTCGACCGTGCCTTTCACGACGTGGATCCTCACCACCTTCATCCGCGAGTTCCCACGAGAACTGGAAGAGGCCGCCATCATCGACGGCTGCTCGCACTTCCGCATCCTGATGAAGGTGCTGCTGCCGCTGATGGGGCCGTCGCTCGCCAGCACCGGCATTCTCGCCTTCATCCTCGCCTGGAACGAGTTCCTGTTCGCGCTGACATTCACGCTGACCGACGAGAACCGCACCGTGCCGGTGGCGATCGGCCTGATCGCGGGTACAAGCCGCTATGAATACCCGTTTGGGCAGATCATGGCGGCCTCGATCACCGTCACCCTCCCCCTCATCGCCGTCGTACTTATCTTCCAGCGGCGGATCGTGGCGGGCCTCACCGCCGGCGCCGTCAAAGGCTGATAGATACAAGGATCAAGATCATGGACATGCTTGTGAAGCTCTACGAGCTGAAGCGCGACCCAGCCCTCGACGAACGCATGACGTCGCAAGGGGTCACCATCCGCCGCGTGCTGGTGCCGGAACTGCCGGCGCTGACATCGTGGATCGAACCGCGCTTCGGCGCCGGCTGGGCGGCCGAGGCGACCGCCGCCACCATGCGCCAGCCGACAACCTGCTTCATCGCCATTCAGGCGGGGGAGCTCATCGGCTTTGCCTGCCATGAGGCGACCGCCAAGGGCTTCTTCGGCCCCACCGGCGTCGATCAGGCGGCCCGAGGCAAGGGTGTCGGCCACGCCCTGCTTTTGCAAACGCTGCTCGACATGCACGCGCTGGGCTATCCTTACGGCGTGATCGGCGGCGCCGGGCCGATGGATTTCTACCGCAAGAGCGTCGGCGCGATCCCGATCGAGGGCTCCGATCCGGGTATTTATCGGGGCATGCTGTCGCTCGCCCACCCGAACGAAATCTCCTCATAAAGGACATGATTTCGGACGCGTCAGCGCCGTATTTCAGCCTTTGATTTCAAAAATACCGGTCATGCCGGCGCGGCGCTGCTTCGCCGGTACAGCAGGCGTTGTGGCCTGTTCGACGGTGCCGGCGACCGGTGCGTCTGTCACAAAAATTGATTTTAAGGTGGACAATTTTTGTATATCGCCCTATATACGCAGATAAGGGGCACAGCGCTCCATCGAAAATGACAGTATCAAAGTTCGAATACGTGACCTTTTGTCATATCGGATAGATATTTTCGATATAATATATTTTCCTTGGACGAATTTGACTTATGAAATGTCGATTTGTCTCAGCAACACAACGGATAATACATCCTGATCCAGAAGATATTCTGCAGATCGTGGACGTATGCGAATAAAGGAGAATGCCTGGCCTCTCGAGCTCGGCGCCAAGATTATATGAATGCTGCAACTGAAACAGACGCGCCGACATCATCGGCTTCGACCAAGATCAGTCTCAACAACATCTACAAAGTTTTCGGCGAACACCCGAAGAAAGCCCTGGCGCTACTGCGCGCCGGCAAGTCAAAATCCGAGATCCATGCAGCAACGGGCTGCTCGATCGGCGTCAACGACGCCAGTTTCGATATTCGCGCCGGCGAGATCTTCGTCATTATGGGCCTGTCGGGCTCCGGCAAATCAACGCTGCTGCGCCTCCTCAATCGCCTGATCGAACCCACATCCGGATCGATCAAGATCGATGGAAGCGATATCACCGACATGTCGCGCAGCGAGCTGATCGCGCTTCGCCGCCGCGATATCAGCATGGTCTTCCAGTCCTTCGCCCTGCTTCCCAACCGCACCGTTCTCAGCAACGCCGCCTTTGGTCTCGAGGTTGCCGGCGTCGGCGAGGCCGAGCGTCGGGAAAAGGCATTGGCCGCGCTGAAGGCCGTCGGTCTCGACGGCTATGCCGACAGCCGCCCGGATCAGCTTTCCGGTGGCATGAAGCAGCGTGTCGGCCTTGCCCGCGCGCTCGCCAGCGAGCCCACCATTCTCCTGATGGACGAGGCCTTCTCGGCGCTCGACCCGCTGATCCGCACCGAAATGCAGGACGAACTCGTTCGCCTGCAGTCCGAGCACAGCCGCACCATCGTCTTCGTCAGCCACGATCTCGACGAGGCGATGCGGATCGGCGATCGGATCTGCATCATGCAGAACGGAAATGTCGTGCAGATCGGCACGCCCGACGAGATCGTCACCAAGCCGGCCAACGACTACGTCCGCTCCTTCTTCCGCAATGTCGATGTCGCGCATGTCTTCAAGGCAGGCGATGTCGCCCGCAAATCGCAGGTCACGATCATCGAGCGCGAAGGCGTTTCGGCCGCGGCAGCACTCGAGCGGATGAAGAACTACGATCGCGAATACGCAATCATCCTCGGCCGCGACAAGACCTATCACGGCATGATCAGCCAGACATCGCTGATCGAAAAGATCAGGGCGAAGACGGCCGACCCCTATCGCGACGCCTTCCTATCCGAGATCGAGGCCATTCCGGCCGACGAGCCGCTTTCGAACGTTCTTGGCAAGGTGGCTGCCAGCCCCTGGCCGGTTCCTGTCATCGATGGCGGCAAGCGCTATCTCGGCTCCATCAGCAAATCCGCGCTGCTCGAAACGCTCGACCGCGCCGGCTGATCACAAACACATCGGATAAATCATGAACTTCGATATCGGAAACGGCATCGACGCTGCCGTCAATTATGTGCTCGACAACTTCTCACCCGTGCTTGATTTCATCGCGGCCGCGATCGGCTTCGTGACATCAGGCATCCAGAACGCCCTGCTTGCGATCCCCATGCCGGTTGGCATCGCGATCTTCGTGATCCTCTCGCTCTGGCGGGTCGGGATCGGCTTTGCGGTCTTCACCGCGCTCGGCCTGCTGCTCGTCAACCACATCGAGCTCTGGGGTCCGATGATGGAGACCCTGTCGCTGGTCATCGCCGCGACGCTGATCGCCATGCTCGTCGGTCTGCCGCTCGGCATCGCCATGGCCCGCAAGGATTCCGTCGCCGCCGTCGTGCGCCCGGTCCTCGACCTGATGCAGACGATGCCTGCTTTCGTCTACCTGATCCCCGCCGCGATGTTCTTCGGCCTCGGCGCCGTGCCGGGCGCGATCGCGACGGTGATCTTCTCGATGCCGCCGGTGGTTCGCCTGACCAATCTCGGCATTCGCCAGGTGGATGACGAGTTCATCGAGGCGGGCAATGCCTTCGGCTGCACGGCGACCCAGCTTCTGTTCAAGGTGCAGCTTCCGAACGCCCTGCCCTCGATCATGGCGGGCATCAACCAGACGATCATGCTGTCTCTGTCGATGGTCGTGATCGCCTCGATGATCGGCGCCGGCGGCATCGGCAACACGGTTCTGACCGGCATCCAGCGCCTCGACGTCGGTACCGGTTTCGAGGGCGGTATCGCCGTGGTCATCCTTGCCGTCATTCTCGACCGCATCACCCAGAGCCTCGGCAAGCCGCGCGCCGCATTCTGGCAGGGCCTGTTCCGCAAAAGCGAACGCGAAGAGCTGAAGCCGGCGACGGCCTGATCTCTGGCAACTCATCATGGCGGGCCGCGGCCTGCCAAATGCGAACCTTCACAAAAGGAGCACTCATGTTCAAAACACTCGCAACTCTCGGCCTTGCCGCCGCTCTCGTCAGCGGCGCGGTCACCTCGACCATGGCGCAGGACGCCAAGCCGGTGAAGATCGGCTGGGCCGCCTGGTCCGACGCCGAATTCGTCACCAAGCTCGCCGCCAAGCTGATCGAAACGAAGCTGAACCAGAAGGTCGAGCTCGTGCAGGCCGACGTCGCGCCGCTCTACCAGGGTGTCGCGCGCGGCGACCTCGACACGATGATGATGGCTTGGCTGCCGCAGACCCATGCCGACTACTATGCCAAGATCAAGGACAAGGTCGAGACGCTCGGCACGGTCTATGACGGCGCCAAGCTCGGCTGGGTGGTTCCCGATCACATTCCCGCCGACCAGATCGGCTCGATCGAGGACCTGAAGAAGGAAGACGTGCAGAAGAAGCTCTCCGGCACCATCCAGGGCATCGATCCGGGCGCCGGCCTCACGCGTCTCTCGGAAAAGGCGGTGAAGGATTACGGGCTCGACGGCTACAAGCTGCATATCTCCAGCGAAGCCGGCATGCTGACGACGGTTGACCGCGCGATGCGCGGCGAGAAGTGGTTCGTGGCCACCGCCTGGAGCCCGCACTGGATGTTCGGCAAGCACAAGCTGCGCTACATCGATGATCCGAAGAAGTCGCTCGGCGAAGCCGAACATGTCGATATCCTCGCCCGCAAGGACTTCAAGTCCGACAACCCCAAGGTTGCCGCCTTCCTGTCGCGCATGAATTTGCCGATCCCCGATCTCGAAGCGGCGATGTTTGCCGCGCAGGAAACGTCCTACGACCAGGCCGTGGATAAATATATCCAGGACCATCCCGATCAGGTGAAGAGCTGGATCGGCGACGAAGGCTGACCGTATTATCGCGCCTCGCCCAATTCGGCGGGGCGCGATCCTTCGACCGAACAGGAGCGATGAATGTATATCGACCGCCTGCAACCTGATAACGCCGAAGACGATACGATGGGTGGGCGCATGTCGCTCGCCCGCGACGCGGTGAAGCTCTCAATCGAAGCCGCGGCGAGAAACCTCGGCATCACGCCCGACATCTGGGCATCGTGGGAAAACGATCGCGCGGCGCCGGCCGCCGGCAATCTGGAAACGATCGCCGACACGCTTGAGGTCAGCCTCGCATGGCTGCTGCGCGGCCACGGGGCGGGACCGACATGGCCCGTTGCGAACGATAACGCGCATCGGCCGAGCTGAACGGAAAGCCGCTATGCGGCTACCCGATCACCGCACACAGACACAAGGAAATGACAATGGATACGAAAGCGATCACCGCCGAACTGGCACAGCATGTCCCTGTTACCTCCACGCTGGAGAACGTCATCGAGGATGCCGCGCCCGCCGATCTCGGGGACATGCACACACTCTATTCCGACATGGGCTGGCTGATTGCCGAGCGTTTCTCTACGCTTGAGGACAAGCAGCGGGTGTTCGAGCTGATCGAGCTCGGCATGCGCAATGGCGACGGAAAACTGAAGGACGCCGTCTCCACCGGGCTGATCGAGGCGATGATTTCGCGCACGGGTGCCCAGCCCGCAAGATGGCGCCAGATATCGGCCGAGCTCGGCCCGTTGTCGTCCGCCTACGTCAGGCAGTAATCAGACTAGCCGGCCGTGCGATTTTCAATGCACGGCTGGCGGTATGGGTTTGCGTGGGGGCGCCGACCTGTCATACGAAGACCCGCAAGCAAACAGACGCAGGACGTTCCCCACCATGCCAAACTCCCTCATGCCCGTTTTCGACGGCCACAACGACGTATTGCTCCGGCTCCAGCATTCGGGCATCGCGCAGCCGGCCAAGGCGTTTATCGAGGGAGAGGCGACGGGTCATATCGACCTTCCCAGGGCGCGCGCCGGCGGCCTGGCTGGCGGGCTCTGCGCCATCTACATCCCCTCGCCCAGCATGGGGAAGGACGCCAATGGCGACTTCCTGACGCCCGCGCAGCCGGAATCGCTAAACCGCACCTTGGCGATGGCCCGCATTCTCTTCGACATCGAAGCGCAGAGCGCCGGCGGGCTGAAAGTCTGCCGCACCGCCGCCGATATCCGCCAATCGATCGAAACCGGCGCCTTTGCAGCCGTTATGCATATTGAGGGCGCCGAAGCGATCGCCGCCGATCTCGATGCGCTCTATGTGCTGCATCAGACCGGACTTCGCACGCTCGGACCAGTCTGGAGCCGGCCGAACATCTTTGCCTACGGCGTTCCGTTCCGCTTCCCGTCATCGCCCGATATCGGCCCCGGGCTGACCGACGCCGGTAAGGAACTGATCCGCGGCTGCAACGAGCTGAAGATCATGGTCGATCTCTCGCATATGAATGAACAAGGCTTCTGGGACATCGCCAAGCTCTCGAACGCCCCTCTGGTCGCCTCGCACTCCAACGTCCACCAGATCAGCCCTCACAGCCGCAACCTCACCGACCGGCAGCTCGACGCCATCCGCGACACGGGCGGTCTCGTCGGCATCAATTTCGGCGTGCTCTTCTTGCGCGGCGACGGCACCCGCAACGCCGATACCGGCCTTGACCTCCTGGCCCGCCACGCCGCCTATATCGCCGATCGCATCGGCATCGACCACGTCGCCTTGGGCTCGGATTTCGACGGGACGACGATCCCGGCAGCGATGAAGGATGCGACCGGCCTGCCTCTGTTGATCGACGCGTTCCGCGCCGGCGGCTTCGATGAGGAAGCGCTGGTCAAGATCACCCACGCCAACTGGATCAGCGTGCTCGAGCGCACTTGGGGCGGCTAAGCCGCCTGCGACAGCGATCGCGGCATAAACCGCCGGCTACTTGGAGACGTGCGCTGGCTTGCCCTTTGTTTTCGTGGACGCGAATTCCTCGAGCTGCTTTTCCGTCATGGAATCCACCATCTCGCGAGATGCGCCCCTGAGCTTGCTCTTCGGCGTTTCACCGCGCTTGGCAGACAGGGCGGCTCCAGCTGCCTTCTGTTGCGCTTTCGACTTTGCGGGCATGATCGTCTTCTCCGTTTGATCTTGAACTCACGGCGGCGTCGAAGGTTCCTCTATGCGCGCGCAGTGTTGCGGACGCTCCGACAGAATTTCTCGATTTGCGATCCTTTCCTTTTCGAAAGACCGATTTATCTAACGCTCTGTGACTAAAAGATTTTTCAACGGAGTGGGATCCAAATGGCAACATCTATACTGATCGGAATACTCATCACCTTCCTGGTGATCGTCCTCGTATTGTATCTTATTGCGCGCCTGCCAATTGATGCCAGAGCCAAGCAGATCGTGCAGATCATTGTGATCATCATCGGCATCGTCTCGCTTTTGAAATATCTGGCGGTGTTCTAGGGCCCGGGCGGTTCCATTGAGCCTCATTCGTGACAAAGGCACCGAGAAGACGAAGGCCAGCTTTCCGGAGCTGTTCTTCGATCTCGTTTTCGTCTTCGCTCTGATCCAGCTGTCGCACACGCTCGTCGAAGACTTGAGTTCGACGACGTTGGCTGAATCGATCCTGTTGATCCCGGCGATCTGGTGGCTGTGGGTCTACACGACCTGGATCACGAACCTGCTCGACACCGACGAGGAAGCGGTGCGGCTGCTGCTCTTCGCTCTCATGTTCGGCGGCATCCTGCTCGCGATCGCGCTGCCCGAGGCATTCAAGCAGCAGGGACAGACCTTTGCGGCGCTCTACTGCACAATGCAGATCGTTCGCTCTGTATTCATGCTCTTCGCGTTAAAGGACGTCGACCGCGCCTCATACCTCACCTTCGTGCGCATCACCGTCTGGGTGATCGCATCCAGCGCCTTCTGGATGGTCGGCGGCTTCGCCAGTCTTGAAGCGCGCGTGGCCTTTTGGGCTGTCGCGCTGCTGATCGAATACGTCTCGCCGTTGGCGCGCTATTGGGTACCCGGATTAGGCAGCTCCCCGCGCGAAACGCTCGACATATCTGGCGAGCATATGGCGGAGCGCTGCGCGCTTTTCGTCATCCTCTGCCTTGGCGAAACCATTCTGACCACGGGCAGAACTGCGGCCGAGCACATGCAGTCAAACCTCTCGGTCATGGTGTTCTGCAGCGCGTTCTTAACCACAGGCTTCATGTGGTGGATTTATTTCCACCACGGCCAGCAGAAGGCCGCCGACAAGGCGGAGGCAACTTCAGCGCCCGGGACTGTGGCTCACGGTCTTTTCACCTACGGTCACCTGCCGATCGTCGCCGGGATCATCCTGACGGCCGTCGGCGAGGATTTCAGCCTTTCGCATCCCGAAGAGCACAGCAGCCTCAAAACCATGCTTGCCATTCTCGGAGGGCCGGGCCTGTTCTTAATCGGAAATGCCTGGCTGAAGTACACGGCGGCGCGCAAGCTGCCGCTCTCACACATCGCTGGGCTCGTCATCCTGATGGCGACCGCCATTCTCCTGCCGGTGCAGCAGAATTTCACGATACAGATGGTGAGCACCGTTACGCTTTTGCTTGTCGCACTGTGGGAGTATGTGGCGTTGCGAAAAGCGAACGCGACCACCGCTTAAGACGCAATGACTTGCGCATTCCCACATTGTCGAAGCTGGCACGTCCGGATCACCAAAGTGACGACCCGGACGCGACCAGTTACAAGCTCAACCCGCCGCCCCGATCTTGTCCTGCGTCTTCGTGTCGAAGTCGCTGGCGTCGTGACGCTCCCACAGCTGGCTCGACGGTTCGCCGGAGAGACGGTTGACCATGCGCCCGCGCTGAACTGTCTTGCGCTCGCCGATCTGATCGGCCCAGCGCTGAATGTTATTGTATTCCTGGACCTGCAAGAATTCCGCTGCTTCGTAGATCCAGCCCTTCACCAGACCGCCATACCACGGCCAGACGGCCATGTCGGCGATCGTGTATTCGGCACCACCCAGATATTGGCTCTCGGCAAGCCGGCGATCCAGCACATCGAGTTGACGCTTGGCTTCCATCGCGAAGCGGTCGATCGCATATTCGATCTTGGTCGGCGCGTAGGCATAGAAGTGTCCGAAGCCGCCGCCGAGATAGGGCGCGCTGCCCATCTGCCAGAACAGCCAGGAGAAGCATTCCGCGCGCGCGGCCGGCTCCGTCGGCAGGAAGGCCTGAAACTTTTCGGCGAGATAGGTCAGGATCGAGCCGGACTCGAAGACGCGGATCGGCTCGGCACCGGTGCGATCGACCAGCGCCGGAATCTTGGAGTTCGGATTGGCCGCAACGAAGCCGCTGCCGAACTGGTCGCCGTCGCCGATCCTGATCAGCCAGGCATCATATTCCGCACCGCTGTGGCCGGCGGCGAGAAGCTCCTCGAGCATGATGGTCACCTTGACGCCGTTCGGCGTACCCAGCGAATAGAGCTGCAAGGGATGGCGCCCGACCGGCAGGTCCTTCTCGTGCGTTGCGCCGGCGATCGGCCGATTGATGTTGGCGAAACGCCCGCCGCTATCCTTGTTCCAGGTCCAGATCTTTGGCGGCGTATACTCAGGCGAATTGGCCATGCTTTGTCTCCAGTGGTGGCGTCTTCATGCGATAAGCAACCCGATTCGATTGCGCTGAATGCGGATAGGCTAGTTTCAGATCTTTCGCCCGACCTCGGCGATCATTTCGAAGGATTGCAGGCGCGCTTGATGATCATAAACGTCGGACACGATCATCAGTTCGTCGGCACCGGTCTCCTCGATCAGTTTTTCCAGGCCGGCGCGAACTGTCTCGGGCGAGCCGATGACCGAGCGGGCGAGCATCTGCTGAGCCTGCACCTTTTCCATCGGCGACCAATAGGTCTCGATGTCGTCGATCGGCGGCTGGCTCAGGCCGCGGGTGCCGCGAAACATGTTGGTGAAGGACATCTGCTGTGTCGTCGCAAGCCGGCGCGCCTCGGCATCGGTTTCGGCGGCGATGACGTTGACGCCGACCATGGCGTAGGGTTGCGACAGTTGCTGCGATGGCTTGAAGCGGGTGCGATAGATCTGCAGCGCCTGCATTAGAAGCTCTGGCGCGAAATGGGAGGCAAAAGCATAGGGCAGACCGAGTTCGCCCGCGAGCATGGCTCCGAAATTGCTGGAGCCGAGAATCCAGAGCGGCACTTCGGTGCCGGCGGCCGGAACCGCCTGTATCCGCTGGTTCGGGCCGGCGGGCGCAAAAAATGCCTGCAACTCGAGCACATCCTGCGGGAACTGGTCGGCAGCCTCGGGCGACCTTCGCAACGCGCGAAGCGTCATCTGGTCGGTTCCCGGTGCGCGGCCGAGCCCAAGATCGATGCGATCTGGAAACAGGCGCGCCAGCGTGCCAAACTGTTCGGCGATGACATAGGGAGAGTGGTTTGGCAGCATGATGCCACCGGCGCCGACGCGGATCGCCTTGGTACCTGCCGCCAGATGGGCGAGCACGACCGATGTTGCCGCGCTCGCGATCCCAATCATATTGTGGTGTTCGGCAACCCAGATGCGCCGGTAGCCCCACTCCTCGGCATGCGCGGCCAGATCGCGCGCGTTGTCGAGGGCGCCACGGGCGTCCGTCTCCTCCGTCACGCGAACAAGTTCGAGGATGGAAAGAGCGGCCATGGCAATACCTTTGTAATCAACAAGTGGAGGCAACCGCTGAAGACGGCCGCCCTAATCAAAAGGTATATGGAGTCCGCGACGCTCCCGAACAATGGCTGGGAGGTCAGCTTTTTAGATTGGCCATTGTCCGGCCGATGGGCCTACCTAGACGGCCCTGCGGTTCCGACGCCCTCTCATCGTCTGGGCATTGGCACCGCAATCACCGGTGCGCCGAGGCTCGAACCGCGGCGTCGCCGCCGATCACGCCGTTGAAGTTCGCGGCACCCTCGGCTCTCACGCGCGGCAAGCTCGCCGGGTACTCCCGTTGCACGAAGTCGATGATCTTCTCGCGCATTTCGCAGCGCAGGTCGAAGGTTTTCGGCGCATTGGAGGCCGAGACGAGGATGCGGATTTCCATGACATTTTCGCGGAAGTCGGTGACCTGTACGGCGACGACCCGCTTGTCCCAGAGTTTGGAGGCAGCCGCTATTTCCTCCACCTTGGACCGGATCACGCTAACAGGGACCGAATAATCGAGGTAGATCATAACGGTACCGATCAGCGCCGAGCTCTCCCGCGTCCAGTTCTGGAAAGGGTTTTCGATGAAATAGCTGAGTGGCAAGATCAGCCTTCGCCAGTCCCATAGCTTGACCACCACGTAAGTCGACGTGATTTCCTCGACATTGCCCCACTCGCCCTCGACGATCAGCGCGTCGTCGATTCGGATAGGCTGCGTGATCGCGAGTTGGATGCCGGCGAAGACGTTCTTCAGCACGGGCTGCAGGGCGAGGCCAAGCACGATGCCGGCAACGCCGGCCGAGGCAAGCAGGCTCACGCCATATTGCTGCACGGCCGGAAAGGTCATGAGCCCCGCCGCGATTGTGATGGCAACGATCATGAAGGCGGCGATGCGCTCACCGATCCGCGATTGGGTGACGTGGGTGCGGGCGAGCAAATTGTCTTCGGCGTCGAGTTTGAAGCGACGCAGATAGACGGTCATCCAGATATGCAGCGTCATCTTGCTGATCCAGCCGACGACGGCGATGAAGCCCAAAAGCAGGATGTGGCGGATGAACCCCGCTTGCGGCGTCGTCAGCGGCGCGATGGTGGCGCCGAGCGAGAGCGTCAAGGTGAGGATGCTGAGCCTCAGCGGTCGCCGACCGCGCGACACTAGCGATCGCCAGAAGAGATCCCGTGTTTCGACCACGCGGCTCAAGAAGCGAAAAGCCAGGCGATGGATCATCAGGCCTACAGCCAATGCGGCGGCAAGGACACCGATGCTGACCAGCCAAGCGGGCAACCATGCGGTTGCCTCCTGAAATTTCAGAATGAAGCGTTCCATGCGACATCAGCTAGAGTGCAATGCAGCATGGAAAAGGGCACGCGCTGAAAATCGAGCTTTTTGGTACCGGTCGCGATCGTGAGAGCCACCACGATCGACCTGAAACCGCGATGGTTTCAAGGTCTGTTCAAAGCCAGCGAAAGCGTGCTCTGCCGTGTCGGTCGATGCGCTGAAGCGCGATCGGCGTTGATCTGCCGCTGATCGTATCGAGCAGGCGGATGCTCTGCTTTCCGGCCACGAGTGCGAGGAATCGCGGGCATCCACGGATGGTTCCGCCGTTATCGTTCTCGGTAAAGATGCATGGTACGGACAGAGCCGTCCCATACAGGTTCATTCGTCCACTCTTTGGCATGCGCATATCCTATCGCTTTGCGTCGCCGTGTAGTGGAGCCGTGATTCCTTCATATGACAATTGCGTGATAATTTTGGAAATGTTTGAAATTGCCGGCGCCGCGCAATTTCGCGATCCCTGATAGGGCCCACTCGAAGGCGCAGAACGACACCAGCTGCGGGCAAGGCCCGCCACTTATTTTCTTCGCGGCAGCGGGCACGGCCCCTGTTTGGGGAGAGACCACCTGCAATTTCAGGTTCAGACAAGCCACACAACCTACCTTCGGCTCTTAGCTGCCCGGGCTTGGGTGACCGATTCTTCATTCAGACCTTGGGCCGGAAGCCGCCTGCCGTTCGCTATCGGGGTTTCGACCTGGCTTTTTATTGACGCCATTTGAACATTTGGGATTGATGAGCATGACGACCGTTGCATCCACGCTGACGATAACGCAGATCAGATCCCTGTCGTCCGCGGCAGTCGCAGCATGGACAACCGACGACATCGCGTCGCTGTCCACGGCCCAGGTCAAGGCGCTATCGTCCTCTCAGATCGCGGCGCTCGATGTCGAGGACGTCGAGGCGATGAACTCGCAGCAGCTGAGCGCAATCGCCAAGACTTCCATCGTCGGCTTCACCTTCGATCAGCTGCACGCGCTCAACAAATACGCCATCGAGAGCCTGACATCCGTCCAGGTCTCGGCGCTTACCACATCGCAGCTGGGCGCCCTGACGACCGAACAGTCGGAGGCGCTGACCCCGAACCAGATCAAGGCGCTGTCCACAGCACAGCTTGCGGCACTCAGCCCCGAGGACATCGCCACCTTCTCGACCGCCGATATCGCCGCCATCACCAAGGCCATACAGGGGCTCGGTACGGCGGCACTCGCGGCCCTGTCTCCCGATCAGATCGCGGCCCTAAATACGAGCGCCGTCGCGTCGCTAACGAGCAGCCAGATCAGCGCATTGAGCGCCGACCAGGTCGAAGCGTTTACGCCGTCGCAGATGGCGGCGATGACTTCGGGGCAACTGGCCGCACTCGGACCTGATGACATCGCCATGCTGTCGCTCGAGGACATTGCCGCGATCAACACCAAGGCCATGAAAGGCCTGAACCTGTCTGCCCTGTCACCGGACCAGATCGCGGCGATGACGACGGCCCAGGCAAATTCGCTGGCAACGACACAGCTCGCTTCCCTCAGCGCTGGGCAGATCGAAGCTCTTTCGCCAACCCATATCGCCTCGCTCAGCTCCAGCGCGCTGGCAAGCCTGACGACCGAGCAGATCGGAGCTCTCAGCCCCGAACAGGTCGAGGCATTCACCCCGCTGCAGGTCAAGGCGCTCAATTCTGCCCAGATTGCCGCCCTCAGCGCGGATGGCATTGCCACCTTC
Organism: Hyphomicrobiales bacterium; assembly: GCA_900465665.1. Classification (GTDB taxonomy): domain Bacteria; phylum Pseudomonadota; class Alphaproteobacteria; order Rhizobiales; family Rhizobiaceae; genus Rhizobium. The sequence goes on along the minus strand of UBJO01000050.1, from coordinate 29,650 downwards.
TCCACCGCCGATATCGCGGCCATAACCAGCAAGGCCATCGCGGGCCTCAGCGCGGGCTCCATTTCAGCGCTGTCGACCGGGCAGATCGCAGCCCTCGGCACAGGCTCGATCGCAAGCCTGACGGCCGGACAGCTCGCGGCCCTGAACGACGAACAATTCCAGGCGCTGTCCTCGGTGCAGGTCAAGGCGTTCAGCTCTGCGCAGCTCGCAGCACTCGATGCCGCCGATATCGAGGCCTTCTCGACCGCTGCAATCGCCGCGATTTCCAGCCGCGCCATGTCGGGCCTGAGCACGGATGCGATCGGCGCATTGTCGTCTGCCCAGATCGCCGCTTTGTCCACGAGCTTGATCGCAAACCTCACCGGTACCCAGCTCGAAGCCCTGAGCGCCGACCAGATCGCGGCGCTCTCGACCAGCCAGATAACCTCGTTGGGCGCGCAGATCGCGGGCTTCAGCACAGCGCAGCTGGAAGGGCTTTCGACCACCAACATCGCGGCCCTAAGCACGGCCGCAATCGCCAACCTCACGACGGAACAGATCGGCGCGCTGAGCGTGGAGCAGGCAGAAGCGTTGTCTCCCGCTCAGGTCAAGGCACTGAGTTCGGCGCAAATCGCGGCCTTCGACGCCGACGACATCGCCGCGTTTTCGACGGCAGACGTCGCCGCGATCACCAGCAAGGGCTTTACCGGGCTCAACATGGATTGGCTCTCCACCGCCCAGATCGCGGCGTTGACCACGGCGCAGATCGCCAACCTTGGAACGGACCAACTGGCCGCGCTGACCACGGACCAGACGGAAGCGCTGTCGCCGGCGCAGGTGAAGGCTCTGAGTTCGGTTCAGTTGGCCGTGTTTGATGCCGATCATATCGCGACCTTCTCGACTGACGATATCGCGGCGATCACCAGCAAGGCGATCCTCGGCCTGACCACCGCCATCATCTCGACCTTCTCCACCGCCCAGATTGCAGCCTTAAACTCGACGGCGATCCCACGGCTCACGAGCATGCAGATCGCGGCGCTGAGCACCGGTCAGGTCGAGGCGCTGTCTTCGGCGCAGGTCGCGGCGCTGACCTCCGTCCAGCTCGCCGCGATCGATGCCGATCATATCGCGACTTTCTCGACGGATGATATTGCTGCGATTACCAGCAAGGCCATACCCGGTCTCAGCACGGACATCATCGCTACCTTCTCCACCGGCCAGATCGCCTCGCTGACGACGGCGCAGGTCAGCGCACTGAAGACCACGCAGCTTGCGGTTTTGAACACCAGCCAGGTCGAGGCATTCACCCCCGCACAGGTGGCGTGGCTGAGCTCGCTGCAGCTCTCGGCGCTTGGCGAAGACGGCATCGCGACGTTCTCGACAGCCGATATCGCGGCGCTCTCGAGCAAGGCGATCCCCGGCCTCAACATGTCCAGCTTGACCTCGGGGCAGATCGGCGCGCTCACGACCGCCCAAGTCAACGCGCTGAAGACGCTGCAAATCTCCACCCTGGGCACGGACCAGGTCGCCGCGTTTACGACCGCCCAGATCGCCGCATTGAGCACGACGTCGATCGCGAGCCTGACGACCGACCAGATCAACGCTCTCGGCTCGGCGCAGGTCGAGGCTCTCTTGCCGCTCCAGGTGATGTCGCTGACTTCGCTGCAGCTTGGCGCTCTGGATGCGAGCGACATCGCCACCTTCTCGACGGCCGATATCGCCGCTATCACCAACAAGGCGCTGTCGGGCCTCAGCACGGACGTGCTGGCAACGCTCTCCACCGCCCAGATCGCGGCAATGAGCACGAGCGCGGTCGCGAGCCTGACAAGCGACCAGATCGGCGCTCTCAGCACCGCGCAGGTCGAAGCCCTGTCGCCGGCGCAGGTGAAGGTTCTGAGCTCCGCGCAAATGGCCGCCCTCGGCGCCGATGACATCGCGACCTTCTCCACCGCCGATATCGCCGCGATCACCAACAAGGCCATCTCGGGCCTTCGTGCCGACGCTGTCGAGGGCCTTTCGAACGAGCAGATCGCCGCACTCAACACCAGCGCGATCGCGAGCCTCACAAGCCAGCAGATCGATGCGATGAGCACGTCGCAGATCGAAACCCTGTCGCCAGCGCAGGTAGCGGCGCTGACCTCACTTCAGTTCTCCGCGCTGTCGGCTGAAGATATCGCGACCTTCTCGACCGCCGACATCGCGGCAATCACCAACAGGGGCCTGCCTGGACTGAGCGCCGATGCTGTCTCGGGCCTCACAACCGCACAGCTCGCTTTGTTGAGCACCAGCGCTCTGGCAAGCCTGACGAGCACGCAGGTCGCAGCACTTGGCACCAACCAGATCGCCAAGCTCTCGACCGCGCAGGTGAAGGCGCTCACATCGGCGCAGGTCGCAGCACTCGGCGACCATGTCAGCGTTCTCTCAACAGACCAGATCGCCGTCCTGACGCCATCGGGCATCACGGGCCTAACATCCGATCAGATCGACGCGCTGAGCACCGCGCAGCTCGGGGCACTCAGCACCAGCCAGATGGCGGCAATGACCACCAAGCAGGTGGCGGGGCTCAGCACCGGCGACATCGCCGGGCTGACCACGCAGCAGCTGGCCGCCATAAGCTCGTCCGGCGTTTCCGGCCTGTCGACCAGCCAGGTCGCGGCCCTCAGCAACACGCAAATCCTAGCGCTCTCGACCAAGCAGATGGCGGCACTCAGCTCGTCTCAGGTCGGCGCACTGCGCACGGATGACATCGCGGCACTTTCCACCGCGCAGATCGCGGCTCTCTCTGTTGGCGGCATCGCCGGATTGAACTCACAGCAACTGGCGGCGCTTTCGACCGCACAGGCGGAAGCGCTCACTAGCAACCAGGTCGGCACGCTGAATTCCAGCCAGCTCTCGGTCCTCGGGCCGGATGATGTCGTAACCTTCTCCACCAAGGATATCGCTGCGATCACATCAAGCGCGCTGGGCGGAATGTCGACGGACACGATCCGCGCCCTGACAACGGCGCAGATCGCCGCGCTGAGCAAGAATGCGATTGCAGGCCTCACCACCCAGCAGCTTGCCGCACTCAGCACCGCCCAGGCGGAAGCGCTGACCAGCAGCCAGGTCAGCGGCCTGAGCTCCTCGCAGCTCGCCGCCCTCACCGCCGATGACATCGCAACCTTCTCGACCAAGGACATGGCGGCCATCGGCTCCGGCGCCATCACCGGCCTCTCGACCGGCACGATCGCGGCGCTTTCGGCGAGCCAGATCGCGGCGCTGAACACGGCGGCGATCACGGGGATGACGACCGGCCAGATCTCGGCGCTGCGGACCGATCAGGTGGAAGCGCTGACGTCGGCGCAGATCGGAGCGCTCGGCTCGAAGCAGACGGCGGCTCTCAGCACCGACGATATCGCCATCCTGTCGGCGAAGAACATTGCCGCGATCAACTCCGGCGCCATCGCCGGCCTGTCGGCAGCCGCACTCGCGACGCTGACGACAAGCCAGATCGCGGCACTCAGCACCGCCGGTATCGCGGGCCTGACGGTCGATCTCATCAGCGCGCTCAGCAGCGACCAGATCGGAGCGCTGACCACGGGCCAGATCGCCGCGTTGAGCTCGCGACAGATCGGAGCGCTTGGCGCCGACGACCTCGCATCGCTGACGACCGCGCAGGTCGCGGCATTGAGCACGGCGGGCATAGCTGGTCTCAGCAGCGATCAGATCGCGGCATTGAGCACCGACCAGACCGAGGCGTTGACCAGCCTGCAGGTCGGCGCCTTGACTTCGAGGCAGATTGCCGCCTTGGGCACCGACGATCTCTCGCACTTCTCCACCGCCGATATCGCCGCCATCGGCTCGGGCGCCATCCTTGGCCTTTCGACCGCCGCGATCAGCGCGCTGTCGACCGCCCAGATCGTCGCCATGAGTTCGGCCGGCATCTCGGGCTTGTCCAGCGGCCAGATGGCCGCGCTCGGTTCCAACCAGGTGGAGGTGCTGACAACAACGCAGATCGGCGCATTGAGCTCCAAGCAGGTCGGGGCGCTTGCCACCGACCGTATCGCGGCGCTTTCGGTCGACCAGATCGCGGCCTTCGGCACGGCGGGCATAGCGGGCCTGACCAGCGATCAGATCGGCGCGCTCAGCGTGCGCCAGGTCGAGGCGTTCACCAGCGTTCAGGTGGGTGCGCTGAACTCGAAGCAGATCGCCGCGCTCGGAACGGATGATCTCGACAGTTTCAGCACAGCCGACATGGCTGCGATCACCTCCAGCGCAATAACAGGCATTTCGACATCGGCGATCGCCTCGCTCTCGGGCGACCAGATCTCGGCCCTCAGCCCCACCGGCATTGCAGGCCTCACCAGCGACCAGATCGGCGCGCTGCGCACCAACCAGGTGGAAGCACTGACGACCGCGCAGGTCGGCGCGCTGACCTCCAAGCTGATCGCGGCTCTGAACACAGCCGACATCGGCGCGTTTTCGCCGGAACAGATCGCGGCGCTGAGCACCGCAGGGATAGCGGGGCTGTCGACCAGCCAGCTCACCGGGCTGCATAGCGACCAAATGGAGGCGCTGACCAGCATACAGATCGGCGCGCTCTCCTCGCGGCAGGTTGCGGTTCTGACGCCTGGCAATCTCGACGGCTTCACAACGGCCGAGATCGCAGCAATCAGTTCCTCGGCCATCTCCGGCCTGTCGACCGCGGCTCTGGCCTCGCTTTCGCCAAGCCAGATCGCGGCGCTGAGCACCGCGGGCATCGCGGGCCTCAGCACGGATCAGATCGCGGCCCTTAGCGTCGATCAGGCCGAGGCGCTGACCAGCACGCAGATCGGCGTACTGAGCTCCAAGCAGATCGCCGCACTCGGCACGGATGATCTCGACAGGTTCACCACCGCCGAAATCGCGGCAATCAGCTCAGCGGCGATTTCCGGATTGTCGCCGACGACGATCGCCTCGCTCTCGGCCGAGCAGATCGGCGCGCTGAGCACGGCGGGTATCGCCGGTCTCTCGACCGCGCAGATCGCGGCGCTCAGCACAAGCCAGGTTGGAATGCTGTCCACCGGCCAGATCGGCGCCTTAGGCTCGGCCCAGGTCGCGGCACTCAGCACCGGCGATATCGCCGTGTTGTCGGTCGAGCAGGTGGCGGCGCTGAGCGCGAAGGGGATTGCCGGCCTCGGCAGCGCCCAGGCCGGCGCGCTCAACATCGATCAGATGGAGAAGCTGTCGACAAGCCAGATCGCCGCACTCAGTTCCGATGCGCTGAAGGGTCTGACCTCTTCCAGCCTGGACGCACTGACGCCCGCCAAGCTCGCAGCGATCAGCTCCGGCGCCATGAAGGGACTGTCGACGGGCTTCATCGCATCGCTTTCCACCGAGGAGATCGCAGCTCTGGGAAGCTCCGGCGTTTCCGGCCTGACCAGCGATCATATTCACGCGCTGAGCACGGATCAGTTCAGCACCTTCACCACCGACCAGATCGCGGCGCTGAGCTCGACGGGGCTTGCTGGCTTGACGACCGACCAGCTGGAGACGCTGTCGACCGAGGAGTTCGCGGCCATCACGCCGGCCTCGATCAAGGGGCTGACGACCGCGCTGTTTTCGACCCTCCCGTCGAACGACATCGCGGCGCTGACCACGGGCCAAGTGGCGGCGCTCAGCTATAGCCAGGTCGTGGCCATGAGCTCGGCGCAGATCGGAATGCTGTCGACCACCCAGATCGGCGCGCTCAATGTGGTTCAGGCCGCGGCCCTCGGCCCGGATGACCTGGCGGGCTTCTCGCCCGAAAGCATCATCGCGCTCAGCTCCAGCGCGGTTTCGGGGCTCAGCACGAGGGCGCTTAGCGCGCTGACGGTGAGCCAGGCCGAAGCCTTCACGCCGGCCCAGATCAACGCGATGACCTCGGCCCAGGTACAGGCGCTGACCAACGGCCCACTGGCAAGCGCGAGCACCGCCTCAGCGACCACGACGACGGCCACCACCACCCCATCGGTAACGACGGCCTCGGCCGCAACGGCACCCGACACGAGTGAGCAGGCGCAGGTTGCCTCGGTCATCATGTCCTATCTGGAATAAGAGACTGATGCGGGCGCGGTGGCATTCGATGCCGCGCCCGCAATTGCTTTAAGTTTCAGCGCAAAGCCTGAAAACGGCATTGATCGACAAGCCATTTTATGGAGCATGCGGCGGAGACGTTCGTATTCAGTTGACCGCAAGGAAAGTCGCCTAGGCCATGTCGATGATGGAAGAGCCCGATGTCGTGATCATTGGCGCCGGCGCGGCCGGGACGGGTGCGGCCCGAACGCTCGCCAAGGCCGGCCTGAAGACACTGGTGCTAGAGGCTCTTGACCGCAAGGGCGGTCGCGCCTCGACGAAAACGGCAGCGGGCAGCGTCGTCGATCTCGGCTGCGGCTGGCTTCACTCCGGCGATCGAAATCCCTGGACCCGCATCGCCGGCGAGATCGGCATCGCCGTTGATCGCCAGCCATCGGCCTGGGGCGGACAGTTTCACGATCTCGGCTTCACTCCATCCGAACGCGATGAGGCGCATACCGCCTTCGAACGGTGGACAGATCGCGTCTCCACCACTCCTCCCCTCTCCGACATCGCCGCCGATGCGCTCGACCCGGCCGACGGCTGGACGAGTTATCTGCAAGCGCTGAGCGGCTATATCAGCGGCGACGAACTCGAACGCATTTCCTGCAAGGACTACGCCGCTTACAACGAAGCCTCGACCGACTTCAACTGGCGCGTCGCGACAGGCTATGGCGCGCTCGTCAGCGCCGCCATGCCTGCAGAGACGATGGTGAAGCTTGCGACGCCTGTCGAAGCGATCGGGCTCGACGGACGTCACGTTGAGGTCGAGACAGCGGTCCGCACCGTGCGCGCCCGCGCGGTCATCGTCACCATCTCCACCAATATCCTTGCAGGCAACACGATCCGCTGGCCAAGCGCACTTGATGCGTGGCGAGAGGCAGCAGCCCGCTTGCCACTTGGGGCGAACGAGAAACTCTTCCTTGAGATCATCGGCTCCGCTCCATTCGAGGATGAGACGCACCTTATCGGTGATCCCCGCGATGCATCGACCGGCAGCTACTATATCCGCCCCTTCGGCCAGCCCGTGATCGAATGCTTTCTCGGCGGCGCCGGCGCGCGCGCCGTGGCGGATCACGGCCATGACGCTGCATTCGCGCGCGCGACAGATCAGCTCGCTCATCTGTTCGGCAGCGATATCCGGCGCAATCTGCGCCCGCTGGTCGCATCGGACTGGACCAGGACGGCTTCGATCGGCGGCGCCTACAGCCATGCACTGCCCGGCCATTCCGACGCCCGCCTGATGCTCGCCAGATCTTACGACGAGCGCGTGTTCTTCGCCGGCGAAGCGACCCACACCACGGACTTTTCGACCGCCCACGGCGCCCTGCAAAGCGGCGAGCGCGCCGCGCGCGAGGTCATCGCCGCCCTTGCAGGGTAACGCACGCGCGACGCCCAACGACATATCCATCGCGATCAGGAGAGACGAAGCCATGCCGGACCACACGTTCAACCAGCCACTCGGCGGCAACGACATGCCCCGCTTCGCCGGCCCGGCGACGATGATGCGCCTGCCGAGCCAGGCGACGGCGGAGGGCCTCGACGCGTGTTTCGTCGGCATTCCGCTCGACGTCGGCACCTCCAACCGGCCGGGCACCCGCCTTGGCCCCAGGCAAATCCGGCAAGAGTCCTGCATGCTGCGCCCCTACAACATGGCAACGGGGGCAGCGCCCTTCGCGCGGATGCAGGTGGCAGATATCGGCGACGTGCCGATCGATACGTTCGACCTGAAGCGCTCGGTCGATATCATTACCGCCTTCTACGACGACCTTCTGACCCATCCCTGTATCCCGCTGACGCTTGGAGGCGACCATACGCTCACCTATCCGATCCTGCGCGCGATCGCTAGGAAGCACGGCCCCGTGGCTTTGATCCATGTCGACGCGCATGCCGACACCAATGACGAGATGTTCGGCGAGAAGATCGCCCACGGCACACCATTCCGCCGCGCCTGTGACGACGGGCTCCTCGTCAACGACAAGGTGTTCCAGATCGGCCTGCGCGGCACCGGCTATTCGCCCGAGGATTTCGATTGGGCCCGCAACAAGGGCTGGACGGTTGTTCAGGCCGAGGAGTGCTGGGCCAAGTCGCTCAAGCCCCTGATGGAAGAGATCAGGGCGAAGATCGGCTCGACGCCCGTTTACCTGACCTACGACATTGACAGCCTCGATCCGGCCTTCGCGCCTGGAACCGGAACAGTCGAGATCGGTGGGCTCACGACATGGCAGGCGCTTGAGATCATCCGCGGCTGCGCCGGCCTCAATCTCGTCGGTGGCGATCTGGTCGAGGTTTCTCCGCCATTCGACCCATCCGGCAACACGGCTCTGATCGCCGCAAACCTGCTTTACGAGATGCTCTGTGTTCTTCCCTGACACATGGGCGTGCAGCGGCAAGCGCGGCGATTCACCGGTTTGAAACCTGTTCGTGCGACAAGGACGGTTCATGGGCAACGCCCTGAAGACCAAGCCGTGTTGCACTGAGGTACGGAAAAATGAGACCGTTCGCCGTTCTTTCCGCGAGACTCGTTCTTGCTGCCGCTCTCTTCAGCGCCGGCGCTCCGCTGGTTGCCAATGGCACCGAGGAATGGATCGGCTCGTCCCGACAATGGTCGATCGGCTATGTCCACAATGGCGACGAGCCCTATTGCGCGCTGGTTTGGGACAGCATGACGGGAAAGACCGTCGAGTTCCGCGAAAGCCTCAAGGATGCGTCGTGGATCATCAAGAATGACGCGTGGTCGCTCCCGGACCACCTCTCCACCAAGGTTTCTGTGACGGGCAAGAGCAACAGCATGGAGGTGCCGGCCATCGGCGCCGACAATAAGAGCCTGCGCGTCTGGAGCCTGCCCGGAAATTCGAACGCGGGCGGCGTTCAGGGCATCATTCGCGCCGCGCTCAGCGGGATGGCGGATATCAACGTCGCGTTCCAGGGCAATGAGCCCGACTGGGTCATTCCAACCTCACGCATCTATCCCATGCATGCGACCTATGCCGGCTGCATCGAACGGCTGTCAAACAAGAAGCCGGTGAAGATCGAAAGCGCCACGACGAACCCGTTCTGAACAGGCGACGCACGGAATCCAGCTTCGATTCCCAACGCAAAATCGGACCCGCTTGCCCAATAGCAAGCTGTTATTCGTTCTTCTAAAATAGAACTTGCCACCATGCGGCCGCTGACGATATACCCCGGCCAGGGTTGGAGACGTTAAGGTACTGTCTCCCTCCGTCGGTGCCTGACACGTGCATTTCGAACCACGTAGGACGAGCCTGATGGACTTTTGCAGATTTCCCGGATTGGCGCCCAACGCGCCGCTTTTCGCAGATCATGGTTCGCCAACGCACATGCGCTCGAACTCGCCACTTTTCGCCTGCTGTCGCTAAGACAGCTAACCGAACGGCGAACGGGCACTGCAAGCATTTCGTGTTTGCAGGCTTTCCATTCTCGTTTGCCGGACATGCAATGAGGCTATTCCATGGATAAATCACCTAACCCACCGGCGCTGTTAGGTCGCCTGTGGCTGGTATTGCTTGGCGCGATCATCACGCTCGCCGGGCTGTTTTTCGCGGTCGGCGGCGGCAAGCTCGTCTCGCTGGGCGGCAGCTTGTACTTCCTGCTCGCCGGCATAGGACTTGTCGTCTCGGGCCTGCTCATCATCCGGCGCAAGCCGCTGGGCGCCTTGCTCTTCGGGCTCATCTTCGTTCTCTCGGCCATCTGGGCCATCTGGGACGCAGGCTTCGAGTTCTGGCCGCTGATCTCGCGCCTGCTGGCGATTGCCGTCGGCTCGATCGTCGTTGCGCTCTCCTTTCCGTTGCTGCGCCGCTCGGCAGGCGGCACGCCCGCTTACGGCGCCTCGTTCGGCCTTGCTTTGATCCTCGCGATTGGCACCGGCGCAGCCTTCTACGGCATGTTTATTCCGCATCCGCCGGTCGTGGCCACCGGCGCCGGCCCGGCCCGCACGCCGGTCGATCCCGCTCGCGAACAGAAGAACTGGGAAGCCTACGGTAACACCTCGGGCGGCAGCCGCTTCGCGGCGCTCGACCAGATCAACGTCGATAACGTCAACGATCTGAAGGTTGCGTGGGAATACCACACCGGCGATACGCCGATCAGCCCCGGCGCCAACGGCGCGGAAGACCAGGAAACCCCGCTGCAGGTCGGCGAGCGCGTGTTCGTTTGCACCCCGCACAACAACGTCATCTCGATCGACGCCGATACCGGCAAAGAAATATGGAAGGCCGAGATCAACGCGAAGTCGTCGGTCTGGATGCGTTGCCGCGGCCTCGCTTATTTCGATGCGACACGTGCGCTCGAACAGCCGTCGGCACCCAACTCCACACCGGTCACCGCGGTCAACGTCGCACCCGGCGCTCTTTGCGAACGCCGCATCCTGATGAACACGATCACCGCCGAGCTGATCGCGCTCGACGCCGACACCGGCGCGTTTTGCCCGGATTTCGGCACCAACGGCCGCGTCGACCTGAAGGTCGGCATGGGCCAGGCGGCTGATCCGAGCTACGTGCTAACCTCGGCGCCAACGCTTGCCGGCACCACCGTCGTTGTCGGCGGCCGCGTTGCCGACAATGTCAGCACCGACATGCCTGGTGGCGTCATGCGCGGCTTCGATGTCGTGACCGGCAAGCTGCGTTGGGCATTCGACCCGGGCAATCCCAACATCACCCTGCTGCCGCCTCCGGGCAAAAGCTACACGCGTTCGACCCCGAACGTCTGGGCTTCGATGTCCTATGATGCGGCTTCCAACACTGTCTTCATGCCTGTTGGTAGCCCGTCGGTCGACCTCTACGGCGCGACCCGTACCGACCTCGACCACAAATACGGCGCCTCGATGCTGGCGCTCGACGCCACCACCGGCCGCGAGAAGTGGGTCTACCAGACCGTTCACAACGATCTGTGGGACTTCGACGTTCCGATGCAGCCGTCGTTCATCGACTTCCCGAAGGCCGATGGCTCGACGGTTCCAGCTCTTGTGTTCGGCACCAAGGCCGGCCAGCTCTATGTGCTCGATCGCGCAACCGGTCAGCCGCTGACAAAAGTCGACGATGTGCCGGTCAAACCGGGCAACATCCCGAACGAGCCTTACGCTCCGACCCAGAAGCTCTCAGTCGGCATGCCGCAGATCGGCGCCAAGACGCTGACCGAAAGCGACATGTGGGGTGCGACGCCGTTTGACCAGCTCTTGTGCCGCATCGCCTTCAAGGGCATGCGCTACGATGGCGTCTACACGGTCCCCGGCACCGACCTCGCGCTCAACTTCCCGGGTTCGCTGGGTGGCATGAACTGGGGCGGCCTTTCGACCGACCCGAACTCGAACTACATCTTCGTCAACGACATGCGCCTCGGCCTGTGGATCCAGATGAAGGAAGCCGCGCCGACCAAGGCCGTCAACAGCGGTGGCGAATCGGTGAACACCGGCATGGGCGTCGTTCCAATGAAGGGCACGCCTTACGCGGTCAACAAGAACCGCTTCCTGTCGGCCCTCGGCATTCCGTGTCAGGCTCCGCCCTTCGGCAGCCTGACGGCGATCGACATGAAGGCGCAAAAGATCGCCTGGCAGGTTCCTGTAGGCACCGTCGAAGACACTGGCCCGCTCGGTATCAAGATGGGCCTGCCGATCCCGATCGGCATGCCGACGCTCGGCGGCACGCTCGCCACCCAGGGCGGCCTGATCTTCATCGCCGGTACGCAGGACTTCTACCTGCGCGCCTTCAGCACGGCGACCGGCAAGGAAGTCTGGAAGGCCCGTCTGCCGGTCGGCAGCCAGGGTGGCCCGATGACCTACAAGTCGCCGAAGACAGGCAAGCAGTACGTCATCATCTCGGCCGGCGGCGCACGCCAGTCGGATATCCGTGGCGACTTTGTCATCGCCTACGCTCTGCCGAACTAAGCGTCAGCGCAAAGCAACAGAAAGGGGTCGCTGAGCGGCCCCTTTTTTGTTCATGGACGAGATTTGTCACATATCGTGCAAAAAAGAGTGAAAACCTATCTGCGCCCTTGGCGATCTGCCACGTCGGCTGCATAATGTGAGTCTGACGAGTATCGCGGCTATCGGCTACAGACTGTCCCGAACTTCGTAAGCGCATTGTAATAAAATAGTCTGACGCGTTCTATCTCGCGAGCCGACACGTAGCGATCCCGTCCTCATTCAACCGGCCGCGGGAGAGCAAAGATGCAGAAGAGCGAAAGCGACGTATTCGATCTGTTTTCGGAGATCTATACGAACGCCGCGCAAGAAGAGCTAAGTCTCCAGGAATACCTCCTGGCCTGCCGCGATGACAAACGACTATATGCCACCGCGCAGGAACGCATGGTGGAAGCCATTGGCGAACCTAAATTGATCGACACCAGCGCCGATGAGCGATTAGGCCGCATATTCTCCAACCGCACCGTCAAGATTTATCCCGCCTTTGCCGATTTCTATGGAATGGAAGACACGATCGAGCGGATCGTCGGCTATTTCAGATATGCCGCGCAGGGTCTCGAAGAGCGCAAGCAGATCCTCTATCTCCTCGGTCCCGTAGGCGGCGGCAAATCGTCTCTCGCCGAACGGCTGAAGAAGCTGATGGAGCGCTTCCCGATCTATACGCTGGCGATTGACGGACAGGTGAGCCCGGTCTTCGAATCACCGCTAGGTCTCTTCCAGCCGGAGCGCATGTCCGATCTCCTGGAAGACAAATATGGGATCGCCAGACGCCGTCTCACCGGACTGATTTCCCCCTGGGCTACCAAGCGGCTCGATGAGATCGGCGGCGACATCTCGCGCTTTAGCGTTGTCAAGCTGATGCCATCGAGGCTTCGCCAGATCGCGATTGCCAAGACCGAGCCGGGTGACGAGAACAACCAGGACGTCTCGGCTCTCGTTGGCAAGGTCGACATCCGCCAGTTGGAAAACTACAGCCAGGCCGATCCGGACGCCTATTCCTACAGCGGCGGCCTCAACCGCACGACGCAGGGGCTGCTCGAATTCGTCGAAATGTTCAAAGCGCCGATCAAGGTGCTGCACCCACTGCTGACGGCAACGCAGGAGGGCAGCTATAACGGCACCGAAAACTTCGGCGCCTTCCCCTATCAAGGCATCGTCGTCGCCCACTCGAACGAATCCGAGTGGCAGCAGTTCAAAAACAACCGCAACAACGAAGCCTTCCTCGACCGTATCCTCGTGGTCAAGGTGCCCTATTGCTTGCGCGTGACCGAGGAACGGCAGATCTACGAGAAGCTGTTGCGCGAAAGCGAGCTCGCCAAGAGCGCCTGCGCGCCGGAGGTTTTGGAAAACCTGAGCCGCTTCACGGTGGCGACCCGTCTGATCCGCCATGAGAATTCGCCGCTCTACACCAAGATGCGCGTCTATGACGGCGAAAACCTGAAGGACACCGATCCGAAGGCAAAGTCCGTGCAGGAATACCGCGATGTCGCCGGCGTCGACGAGGGCATGAACGGCATCAGCACTCGCTTTGCCTTCAAGGTGCTGTCGGAGACCTTCAACTACGACACCAAGGAAGTCGCCGCCGATCCCGTGCACCTGATGTATATCCTCGAGCAGGCGATCAAGCGCGAGCAGTTTCCGAAGGAGGTGGAGGCCGGTTACCTCGACTTCATCAAGTCGGAGATCGCGACCCGCTATGCCGAGTTCATCGGCCACGAGATCCAGAAGGCTTATCTGGAGTCCTACAGCGAATATGGCCAAAACCTTTTTGACCGCTACATATCCTATGCGGATGCCTGGCTGGAGGACCAGGATTTCAAGGATGCCGATACCGGGCAGATCCTGAACCGCGAGATCCTGGACAGCGAACTCTCTCAGATCGAGAAGCCTGCTGGCATCGCCAATCCAAAGGATTTCCGCAACGAAGTGGTGAAGTTCACGCTCAGGGCAAGGGCGCGCAATGGCGGCCGCAATCCGGCATGGACGAGCTACGAGAAACTGCGCGAGGTGATCGAAAAGCGGATGTTCGGTCAGGTCGAGGATCTGCTGCCCGTCATCAGCTTCGGCTCCAAGAAGGACAGCTCGACCGAGAAGCAGCATGACGAATTCGTTCAGCGGATGATCGAGCGTGGCTACACAGCGCGCCAGGTCCGCCGACTGGTCGATTGGTACATGCGGGTAAACAAGGCCGGTTGACGATGCCAAAACCGGAGCCAAAGCGAGGGATTGGCGCATGCCGAATTTCATCGACCGCCGGCTTAACCCGAAGGACAAGAGCCTCGGCAACCGGCAACGATTCCTGAAACGCGCCCGCGACGAGCTGAAGCGGGCGATCAAGGATCAGATCAAATCCGACAAGATAGCGGATGTCGATACCGCCCATGGCGTTCCGATGCCGGCGCGCGGGGCCGGCGAGCCGAGCTTCCGCCCCTCCCCCACATCGGGCAACCGGGAACATGTGCTACCGGGAAACAAGGAGTTTTCGGCTGGCGACCGGATCTCGAAGCCCGATGGCGGCGCGGGCGGCGGTGGCGGCCACGGTGCGGGCGGCGGCGGAAGCGACGACGCGTTTCAGTTCATCCTGTCACGCGAAGAAGTGCTCGAGCTCTTCTTCGAGGACCTCGAATTGCCCGACCTGGTTAAGCTGAGCCTGAAGGAGACGGTGACATTCAAACCCCAGCGCGTCGGCTTCACCACTGCGGGCTCGCCGACGAATATCAATATCGGCCGCACGATGCGCAACAGCTTCGGTCGGCGCATGGCGCTGCAGCGACCGAGCGAGCGGCAAGTGAAGCTCATTACCGACGAGATCGCCGCTCTCGAAGCCGAGACGCCGGTTTCGTCCGAGACCCGCCGCAGGCTTACGGCCCTGAGTGAAGAGCTGGCAACGCTTGAGCGCCGTCGCAGGCGAATTTCCTATGTCGATCCGGTCGACGTTCGCTTCAACCGCTTCGAGCGCCAGCCGGTGCCGAACGCCAACGCCGTGATGTTCTGCCTGATGGACGTATCGGCCTCAATGGGCGAGCGGGAGAAGGATCTCGCCAAGCGCTTCTTCGTGCTGCTGCACCTCTTTCTCAAGCGCCGCTACGGCCGGATCGATATCATCTTCATTCGGCACACCGACGAAGCGCATGAGGTCGATGAAGAGACTTTCTTCTACAGCAAGCAGAGTGGCGGCACGGTGGTATCGACGGCACTCGAGGAGATGCAGCGGATCATCGAGGCGCGCTATCCGGCCGACATGTGGAACATCTACGCGGCGCAGGCGTCCGACGGCGACAACAGCAGCGGCGATTCCGAGCGTTGCGCGGCACTCCTGCGCGGCGACCTGATGCGGCTTTGCCAGTATTACGCCTATGTCGAGATCATCGATGAGCGGGAGACCGAGATATTCGGCGCCACCGACAACGGCACATCGCTTTGGCGCGCCTATCGCACGGTCGATGGCGAGATCCCCAACTTCCACATGGCCCGCATCGCAAGACCCGGCAACATCTATCCGGTCTTCCGAAAGCTCTTCAGCCGCAAAGCCGGCGCGCGTACGCATAACTGAGGGAAGACCGATATGGCGAAGCGAGCGGAGAGTTCCGAGCTGCTGTTTGAAGGCTCCGACTGGAATTTCGGAACGCTGTCGATCGTCCACGACGCCATCCAGGATATCGCGATCGGCGAGATGGGGCTGGATATCTATCCGAACCAGCTGGAGATCATCTCGTCGGAACAGATGCTCGACGCCTATTCCTCGGTCGGCATGCCGCTAATGTACCAGCACTGGTCCTTCGGCAAGCGCTTCATCTACGAGGACAGCCTCTATCGCAAGGGCCACCGGGGGCTCGCCTATGAGATCGTCATCAATTCCAACCCATGCATTGCCTATCTCATGGAGGAAAACACGATGGCCATGCAGACGCTGGTCATCGCTCACGCCTCTTTCGGGCATAACCACTTCTTCAAGAACAACTATCTGTTCCGCCAGTGGACGGATGCTGGCGCCATTCTCGGCTATATGGACTTTGCCAAGAAATATATCGCCAAGTGCGAGGAGCGACACGGCACCGAAGCGGTCGAGGCGATCCTCGATTCCGCGCATGCACTGATGGACAACGGCGTCTTCCGCTATCGTCGTCCTCCCCGCCTCTCCTCCGAGAAGGTGCGCGAGCGAGCGCGTGAACGATTGGAATATGAAGAGCAAACCTATAGCGACCTCTGGCGCACCCTGCCCTCGTCAAACGACAGCCGCGATCCGCATGAGGCAGAGCGCAATGCCTCCGAACGGAAGAAAGCGCTCAACCTGCCTGAGGAAAACCTCCTTTATTTTATCGAGAAGCACAGCCTGATCCTGGAGCCCTGGCAACGCGAGATCCTTAGGATCGTGCGAATCATCGCTCAATATTTCTACCCGCAGCGGCAGACCAAGGTGATGAACGAGGGGTGCGCGACCTACGTGCACTACACGATCATCAACAGGCTGTTCGATCAGGGCAAAATCAGCGAAGGCAACATGCTGGAGCTTTTGAGCAGCCATTCCAACGTCGTCTTCCAGCCAGGCTTCGACGATCCGCGCTTCTCGGGCATCAACCCCTATGCGCTCGGCTTTGCAATGATGCAGGATATCGAACGCATCTGCACAAATCCGACAGACGAGGACCGAGAATGGTTTCCCACCATGGCGGGCAACAATGACCCGATGGGCACGCTACGCGACGCATGGGCAAACCACCGCGATGAATCCTTCATCCTTCAGTATCTGAGCCCAACCGTGATGCGGAAATTCCGCCTGTTCAGGCTGTCGGACATGGCAGCCAACAAGTTCTGCGAGGTTTCGTCCATCCACAACGAGCGCGGCTACGCGGAGATCCGCTCGGCGCTCGCCCGTAGCTACGATGTCAGCGCCAGACAGCCGGATATCCAGGTCGTCGACGTCGATCTCCTGGGCGATCGCAGGCTCCGGCTGAAGCACACGGTCAACGACGGCCTTCTTCTCGAAGAGACCAGTCGCAACGAAACTCTCACCCACATCCGCCACCTGTGGGGCTATGAGGTCAGCCTCTCCGGCGTAGATGGTGCGACCGGCAACGTCCTGTACGATCATTCGACCGGATAGGCACCCGTTATACTTTGGAACGACATTGGACCCTTTTCGTTTTGCATGCACCACAAGGAGGACAGTGATGTCAAACGTCGTACGAAATGGCGAAAGCGCCGCCAACAATGCAACGACCGGAAATACTTTCGGGAAATCGGTCGAAAGTCAGGCACAGATCGAAGATGCGGCACGCCTGGGTTCCGATGCCGTCGGAAGGGGTGAAGCTCTCAACATCTACCGTCTCGAGCCGATCGCGGCACCGAAAGATCCGCGATGGGACAATTCGCCGGGACATGGGACCCTTCTTGTTGCCGCCCGCACGGCTGGAGACGCGAGGATCGTTGCGGCCTCAAGGGAACTGGACTTCATGGAAGTCGATACCGCTCCGGCCGATGACGTTACGACTGTCAACGCCAGCGCCTTCCGGGACTCCAAGCTTTACACCGTAATCGAGATCGAACACGGGCGCCGGGACCTGAAGAGAGGTGTGATCGATGGATCGGTAGCCGTAGACACGATTATATCCGTTCAAGTTTAGCATCTGGGGATCCTGAGCAAGACCGCCAGTAACAGGTGTCCCCAAATTTAGTTGAACAAACATCGGTGAATGAGGCCCCATCCGATGATCTGCTTTGGCGAAGGGCTTGCAGTGTCCTCCGTCGTCATTTGTCTCTGTGGAATGGAGGCTAAGATTATAAACCTCGCCAAGCAGCTCAGTCCCGCGGTCTTGAAACTTTCTGATCATCAGAACGTTTAATCTTTTATGAGGGACGATGACATTGATCCGAGACAAGTTCGCAGCGCCCAACCGGTTGACGACAAAAACCCGCTTAACCATAAGGCGACAACGCCCGAAGTGACGAATGTAGACCCTCCGCCGGAAATCCCGGAGGCCGAAGAAGACATGACGCCCGAGGAAATTGAGGCGGCGCGCAGGGCTTATCTGCTCAAGAGATTCTGGATCAGCGCGCGTGGCTACTGGGCGCGGCACGGTGATGCGTTCGCTTGGCCTCTATCGATCGGCCTACTTGTCCTAATCGGCCTAAACGTCGGCTTCCAGTATGGCATTAACGTGTGGAACCGCGGTCTTTTCGACGCCATCGAAAAACGCGATGCGCCCACCGTCTATTTCCTCGGCGCGCTTTTTCCGCCCCTCGTGCTGGGAAGCGTCGGTCTCGTCACTATCCAGGTCTACATGCGCATGAAAATGCAGCGGCGTTGGCGGTCGTGGCTGACGAAAGCGGTTATCGGACGCTGGCTTGCCAACGGTCGCTACTATCAGCTCAATCTCATCGGCGGCGACCACAAGAATCCGGAGGCTCGCATCTCCGAGGACATGCGTATCGCAACAGAATCTCCCGTCGATTTCGTCGCCGGCGTTATAGCGGCCTTTGTCTCGGCTTCTACTTTCATTGTGGTCCTCTGGATGATCGGCGGAGCATTGTCTCTGCCGATCGCGGGTACCGTAGTCACCATTCCCGGCTTTCTCGTCGTTACAGCCGTTCTCTACGCCGCCATCACATCGACCTCGATCGCCTATATAGGCCGCCACTTCGTCAAGGTATCGGAAGCCAAGAATCAGGTGGAGGCCGAATTCCGTTACACCCTGACGCGTGTGCGCGAGAATGGCGAGAGCATCGCTTTGCTTGGCGGGGAAGACGAAGAGCGCAACGACCTTGACAAGACCTTCGGGAACGTTCTCCATCAGTGGGCTCTGCTCGCGCGTCAGCACATGCGAACGACACTGGTCTCGCACGGCTCGATGCTAATCGCACCGGTCGTGCCCGTTTTGCTTTGCGCGCCAAAATTCCTCGACGGCAGCATGAGCCTCGGCCAAGTCATGCAGGCCGCGTCGGCTTTCACCATCGTCCAGAGCGCGTTCGGGTGGCTGGTCGACAACTACCCCAGGCTCGCCGACTGGAACGCATGCGCAAGGCGCGTCGCCTCCCTGATGATGTCGATCGACGGACTGGAGCGGGCCGAACAGAGCAATGCGGTTGGCCGTATCAAGCGCGGGGAGACCGAAGGCGATGCGGTACTCAGTTTGAACGAGCTTTCCGTCTCCTTGGGGGATGGAACAGCCGTGGTCAAGGAGACCGAAGTGGAGATCAAGCCGGGCGAGCGTGTGCTTGTGGCCGGGGAATCCGGCTCCGGAAAAAGCACTCTTGTGCGGGCGATCGCCGGTCTTTGGCCCTGGGGCGATGGTGCCGTCAGCTTCCATCCCGCCAGACGCCTGTTTATGCTACCGCAGCGGCCGTATATCCCATCGGGAACCCTTGGCAGGGCGGTAACCTATCCGGCAGGCGCCGACACGTGGTCAGTTGATAAAATTGGCCGCGTCCTCGAGCAGGTCGGCCTAGGCCATCTCAACGAGAGGATCGAAGACGAGGCGCCGTGGGATCAGACATTGTCCGGCGGTGAAAAGCAGCGACTCGCATTTGCAAGATTACTGCTGCACAATCCCGATATCATCGTTCTGGATGAGGCTACGTCGGCTCTCGACGAAAAGAGCCAAGATAGGCTCATGGAAAGGCTAATCGGCGAATTGCCGAACGCCACGATTTTGAGCGTCGGGCACCGGGTTGAGCTGGAAGCGTTTCACAGCCGGAAGATCACTTTGGAAAAGCGCGATGGAGGCGCAAGGCTTGTGAGCGACGTCGATTTGATCCCGCGACACAAAAAAAAGCACAACGTTCTGTCACGGATCGTTCGACATCGCGGCCGGCGCCGCGGCGGTGGAACGCCTGAGGCTGACGGTGCTAAGCACTGAAAAACCGAAACCTCATCAGCCTGGAGCGAAAGAGCGCGCGCCGAGAAGTTCCAGCACATCAACCTTGCCCGCCCCTTACGCTGCGCCAGGCATAGCGGTCGAAAGAAAAAGCCACTGCTGACCGCATCCCTCACGGTTGCGATGACCAGGATCGACATGTTGAACTCCTTGTTCAGCCCTTCAAGCCGTGACGTCACATTGATCGTATCGCCCATTGCGGTGTATTGCTGGGGCGAAGTGGCGCCGAAGCTGCCGACAATCGCCGGGCCTGTGTGCAGGCCAAAGTCGCGTCAGCAGCAGCGGGCGCCCATCCCTCCGGTTGGCATCGTTCAAATTGTCCACGGCTGCCTTCATCGCCAGTAAGCACCGGCAGCCCTCTTCCGCATGCGTTGCGGACTCGACAGGCGCGTTGCACATGACGAAGATCGAATCGCCGAGATACTGGATGATCGTGCCGCCGTGCCGCTCGAGAAGTCTCCGTCGTTAAAATGCGAGCGATCGCATAAATTTCCCAATTTCCTATTTAAGGTTTCGTTAACCCTATTGTTCTGGAAGATTTTCGAGAATCGTGTTCTACCTTTTGGCGGGCAATAGCCGGTAAATCGGCTTGGGGCCGCCAAGAGGGTAAAATGACAATTGCACAAAGGACGGAATCGGTGGTCGCTTCGAAAGAAGATGCTGGCAGCAAGATCTTGCGCCACGCAAGTCTTCTCTCTGGGCAGCTGCAGCAACTGCGCATGCGGATGTACCCGCCCAAATCCGAAAAAATGCTCCGTCAGTTTCTGACCAATGAGGTTTCCAAGCTTACCTCTATCCCTGATTCGACATTGAAGCTGATGTCGAGCGAAGGGCGTGGTCCTGTGCCCAGCAGGCTTGAAAACAATCATCGCGTCTACACGCTCTCCCAGGTCAATGAATTGCGTGAGCTTTTCGCGGCACAGAAGCCGTCGGACGCCTTGCGCTTTCTCCCTCGCCGGCGGGAAGGCGAGCATCTTCAGGTTTTGGCGATCGCCAACTTCAAGGGCGGCAGCGCCAAGACCACCACCTGCGTTCATCTCGCGCATTACCTCGCCATGCACGGCTATCGCGTTCTGGCTCTCGACCTCGATCCGCAGGCATCACTGTCGGCGCTTTTCGGCGCCCAGCCTGAAATGGATGTCGGCGCCAACGAGACAATCTATGCGGCGCTTCGATATGACGACGCTGAACGCCGGCCCATTCGCGACATCATACGCAAGACCTATTTCGATGGAGTTGATCTTATTCCTGGCAATCTCGAGGTCATGGAGTACGAGCATGAGACGCCTCGTGTGCTGGCCAACCGCTCCGGATCGGGCGCGATATTCTTCGAACGCTTGAAGCTCGCTCTTGCCGAGGTCGAGAACGACTACGACGTCGTCATCCTCGATACGCCTCCGTCCCTCGGGTTTCTGACGCTGAGTGCGATTTACGCAGCGACAAGCATGATCATCACGGTTCACCCGGCCATGCTCGATGTTGCCTCGATGAGCCAGTTTCTTCTCATGATGGGCGACCTGATTAGCGTGTTGAACGAAAGCGGCGGTCAGCTTGATCAGGATTTCATTCGTTACCTTGTGACGCGCCATAATCCAAATGATGCGCCGCAGTCGCAAGTTGTCGCAATGCTGCGTCATCTGTTTGGGCCTGACGTTCTCTTGCCAACAGCCATCGAAAGCACCGCCGTTGAAGCGGCTGGCCTGGCCAAGCGCTCTATCTATGAACTCGAGATGGGCCAACTCGGACGCGACACGCACAAACGTGCGCGAGAGGCGGTTGATGCGGTCAATGAGGCGATCGTTGGTTTGCTCAACAAGAGCTGGGGGCGCCCATGAGCAAGTCGCCACGCAAGTCCATTGTCGCCAGCTTCGGCCTTCTCTCGGCTGAGTTGGAAAACGGCAAGACCCCCGAGATAGGCCAAGAGCCTAACCCGCCGCCTGCGGCGGGCAATCGGGTGGGTGCGGGTGTTATTGGCGCCGCCCATCGAGCGATCGACGACATTCGTACGGAACGCGATCGGCTAAAGGCACTCGTTGAGTCGGGCGGGGCGACGGTTCGCGACGTCGATCCCTCGTTGATTGATCCATCTCCCTACCCCGACCGCCTGCCCGATGACGATGCTGCCAGCTTCGACGCTTTCAAGCGCTCGCTTGAGGTCGATGGGCAGAAGGTTCCGATTCAGATCCGTAAGCATCCCTCTAATCCGGGACGCTTTCAGATTGTTTACGGACACCGTCGCTGGCGTGCTGCCAAGGAACTTAACAAGGCCGTACGGGCTGTCGAAGTCGACATGTCGGACCTCGATCTCGTGGTGGCTCAGGGCATCGAGAATGCCAGCCGCCAAGACCTGACCTGGATCGAGCGCGCATTGTTCGCGTCGCGCATGGACGATGCTGGCATCAAGGCGCGCGAGATATATGCAGCGCTTTCAATCGAGGCCGCCGAGCTTGCGCGCATGCGCAGCGTGTATCGCACCATCCCCGCCGACATTATCGAAGCAATCGGCCGCGCACCCAAGGTTGGCCGTCCGCGATGGCTGGACCTAGCAAAGCTAATTTCAGCTGAGCCGGCGTGCTTGGACATCGCGAGAGAAACGCTTTCGCTGAAGAATAATCCTGCGAAGTCCTCCGATCAGAGGTTCCAGCGCGTATTGGTCAGCGTCAAACCAAGCGCGGAGCCGCGACCGAGCTTAACGCCCATCGTCGACAGCAATGGTACACGTCTCGGAGCAAGTTTCGTTACGCCGAAGGAAATACGGCTTGTAGCTGAGAACGGCCTTGAGCGTGATTTCTTGAAATTCATTGGCGCAGAGATGCCGGCGCTCGTTGAGCGATTCGCAGCCCTGCGGCACGAGAAGGTCTGATCCGTCTTAAAGCGGATCAGTAGATCCAAGAAAGGAAAACAAGCAAAAGAAAAAGGCCCCCAAACGTTGCCGTCGTGGAAGCCTCTCTCTCTGTGTAGCAACTAGAGAATCGCATTTCCCCGAATCACAGTCAAGACACTTTGGCACCTAATTTGGTGGACGGCTTTCTTTTGCCTTTTGAAAGGTGAAAAAATGCACGTTGGAGATATAACGACGCCATTTGGGCGGCGGCCAATGACGCTCGCGTTGATGAAACGCCAAGCTGCGGCTGCAAGAATCGAAGCGGGGTCGTCTGTCGACAAATGGAAAGTGTTCCGTGACGCATCCGCTTCCAGCAAGCTGCTTGGCATTCAGGATAGAGCTCTCGCGGTCTTGAATGCACTTCTGACATTCTATCCTGAGAGCGAATTGGCTTCGGACCGCGCGATGATCGTGTTTCCGTCCAATGCCCAGCTTTCCATCCGAGCGCACGGCATCGCAGGGACGACTTTGCGTCGACATCTTGCCGCGCTGATCGATGCAGGGCTAATTCTACGCAAAGACAGTGCGAATGGAAAACGTTATGCTCGAAAGGATCGCTCGGGCGATATAGAGCAAGCCTACGGCTTCGACCTCTCGCCTCTGCTTGCCCGGGCATCGGAATTGGCTGTTCTTTCAGAACGAATAGCAGCCGAGAGAGCGCTGTTTCGAAGCACAAAGGAAGCCTTGTCGATCTGCCGGCGCGACGTCCGCAAACTAATTTCGGCGGCGATCGTCGAAAACGTCGCGGGTGATTGGATAGCGATTGAAACGCGCTACGTCGAAATCGTTAGCGGCATTCCACGCACGCCATCGCTTCAGGATCTGCAAGACAGCCTCGAAACTATCGAGACGCTTCGCCAAACCGTGCTCAATCTGTTGGAAAACAAGTTGAATTCCGAAAAACTGGGCACCAATGACATCGGATTTGGCTGCCACATACAGAATTCAAATACAGAATCCATTACTGAAATTGAACCGCGTGGCAAAGAGCAACACGAAGACAGTGCGGTTAGCTCCGAAGGGCACTGCGAGCCAACAAGAACCTTCCCGTTAGGCATGGTGCTGCGTGCCTGCCCAGAGATAACGAACTATGGACCATGCGGTTCAGTTTCGACGTGGCGAGAGCTGATAGAAGCGGCGACGATTGTTCGGTCGATGCTAGGCGTGACACCCGGCGCTTATCGTAACGCCTGCGAGATCATGGGGCCCGAAAACGCGGCCACGATGATGGCTTGCATTTTTCAACGTGCGGAGCATATCAACTCGGCCGGGGGCTACCTTAGGGATTTGACGGCGAGGGCGCAAAGGCGAGAGTTTTCGCTCGGCCCGGTCCTGATGGCTCTCCTGCGGGCGAATGGCGGAACGCAGAAAGAGGCGCCGTGAGACGGGCAAAAGAAATATTGCCAGCTGTCAAGGTTTTGAGATCTGCGTGAGTTTGAATGGAGCAAGCGCCTGTCCGCTAAACGATGAATGATGTTCAGCACTTTTTATCGCAATTGTTTTGTAACCAATCTAGGCAGCCGTAGCGCGCGGCGGTTCGCGGCCGCGTTGGCGGGTTTGGGTCATCAAATAACTGTCGGGAATGTTGACAGCTGTCAATGTTTTGGAATGGAGTTTGGTGTCCGATCAATGGAGAGCGCCGGCTTGTAACTTAGTCGATGCTCGACGGCAAAAATGAGACCGGTGCATGGTCTGCGAGTTCAAGCAGATGAGACCAGGACGCAAGATATTACGTCGTAGATTGTCTGTGAGGAACGCGCGTTCGAACAACTTCCATGCGGGCCGGAAGCGGGGAGGGTGGTATATTGATTTGCTCTCAGTCGAAACCGACTGCAGGGTCGATCAATCTGTAGGTCAATTCGACTGCCGCAGTGCGCTGAAAACGGAGATGGCGCTGGAAGTTCGTATCGCGGCTCTCCGCGATATCCTCAAGGGACGAAGAAAACTGGCTGCGTGCCGCGTGATTTTGAGGTGTGGAAGAAATATCGCTGACATGTTGTGATCAATTTAGTTGGCAGCCGCCCAGATGGACGCCCCCGACTACGCCAGACGCAATTGCGCTGTGCTCGACGAAATTGCTCAGACACCCAAGACGTGGGCGTGGGGTCAGTCAACACCGGCAAGCCGTCCGCGAATCTTCATGTAGAAAGACCGATGCCTAATCGCCTGGAAGCTTGATCAGATAGCAACGATGCTCCCTTGCCACCAACAAGCGTCGTGCGAGGAAAAGTTGTCGGCCAGTCTCATAACGTTTAAATGGCCTAACAATATCCCCCTTTCGCAAACGCGCTTTGGAGCCCCGGTCCATTTCACCCGAGATCCCGGAGCGTACCACGATGAGCACATGCTTGTTTCATGACTAGCCTTGCTCATTATGAGAAAACGAAACGCCGGCTCGGGTAGCGCTTTTGCCGGCAATGGGGGATGGATCGAAGCCATGCGGGCCGTCAATCTGTAAGCCGGGCCGAGCTGCAGTTTGATCACCCTGCGCATCCGCAACGACGCCAAAGGGTTTCAAGCGATCCCCGGTTGGATGGACGATCTGCCTGTCGTCCGTCTCGTCTATGAACCGACGGGTGCGTATCACAGGGCTTTCGAACACTTCACGCTCACGCGCAACCTGCCCGTTTCCAAGGTCAATCCGCGTCAGGCGTCGGTTTGCCGAGGCGACGGGAAAATTGGAAAAGACAGACCGTGCGGATGCAGGGATGCTGGCGCAATTCGGTATGCTGCTGAACCCAAGTCTCCTGTCACAGGATGCCGCTTCTTTCGCTGAACAAGGAGTTGCATGCCGCATGCCCGGCCCTGGTGAACGACAGAACGGCTGCGAAGAACAGGGGCCGGAACATCACTCAGCCGCTCTTCAACTCCAGGAAGCTCGGGAAGTAGCTGCCTGTGCGAAGCTTGGGAATGCGCAGCTCGACTGTGCCAGCCCGTGTTTCCCAATCTCGGTCGCGATAGCCGTTGCGCTGGGCAAGTCGGAAGCGGTTCTTCTCGCCATAGCCCGCGCCGGTCTTCGTCCCGACCTCCAGCGCCATCAGCTTCTCGGCAGCAAAGCCGATCGTCTCGCGCAGCAAATCGGCATCAGCACTCTTCTCAAAAGCGAGCGCAGCTTCATCATGTCGTCGGTCATCGGTGGTGTTCCTCAGGTTGGCTCTAAGCAACCCGACCCTAGCGGAAAACGTCGGTGACCACCCTGTCAGCTACACCACATAGCGTAATCGCTCAGGGCCTAGCCTTCCAGGCGTCGGCTCTCCACACTGTCCCTTGTCAACTGTGGCCAGTGTGCCGAAGCTATGAGGAGAACTGCCATGAAGTATTATGCCGGACTGGATGTCAGCCAGCAAACGACATCGATCTGCATCGTTGATGACGAAGGCAGGATTGTTGCCGAGCGGAAAGTAGCGTCGTGCCCAGACGCGATTGGTGAAGCGCTTGAACCGTTCTCGGTAACACGTGCAGGACTGGAAACCGGTCCCCTGTCGGTCTGGCTATGGAACGGATTGAAGGACCGCGGCGTCCCCATCGTTTGCATGGATGCTCGCCATGCCAATGCAGCCTTGAAGATGATGCCTGCCAAGACGGATCGAAACGACGCCATCGGCTTGGCGCAGATCGTTCGTACGGGTTGGTGCAAGAGCGTTCATGTCAAATCGGCGGCAAGCCACGAAGCTCGGGCGCTACTGCCGCTCGTAGTCAATTTGTGCGAACGCGCTGCGACCTGGAGAACCAGATCAGAGGTGTCCTTCGTACCTTTGGTATCCTGTTTGGCAAACGGGTTGGTGGGTTTGCCACGCGCGCTGAGGAAATCATCGATGGCGAGCTCGATGCTTCGCCGACAATCCGGGCTGTCGTTGAAGCATTAATGCGGGCACGTGCCAACATCCTTGAGCAGATCCGGCATCTCGAGGCGACGGTTCGATCGCTAGCGCGGCAGAACAAGGTTGTCAGACGGCTGATGTCGGTCCCTGGTGTCGGCGTTATCACTGCACTCGGCTTCGCCGCAACCATTGATGACCCGACACGCTTCAAACGATCATCCAGCGCCGGAGCCTATCTTGGGCTGACGCCTCGCATCTACGCCTCCGGTGAGACGATGAGATCCGGGCGGGTGTCTAAGCGGGGCGATGACTTTCTTCGACGTAGCCTTTACGAGGCAGCCAATGCGCTGCTGACAAGGATTCCTCAGGTCTCCCCTTTGAAGAGCTGGGGATTACGCATCGCCCGGCGTGGCGGCTATCGAAAAGCGAAGGTCGCTGTCGGCGGGAGCTCGCCGTGATCCTTCACGCGATGTGGATCTCCGGGGAACCCTTCCGCTGGTCATCACTAGAGCCGAGTGAGCTCGCGTGATCTACGCCATTATCCCTAGTTAGCCTAGACCAGCGAGATCGTCCGGTCAGGACGATGGCGCAGTTAAGACCGATCCCCGGAATGCGAGTGCTGGTTCGTCCAGATAACCGCGAACACCACATTGGTCGACTGAGCCTATCCAACGCCATGATGAGGCGGCCAAAGTGCCGACCTCGAAGAGAACCATGAGCCTGACCTGCGATGCCAACTGCGATCAGCTTGACAACCGCGATTAGAGAACGCGGCGGGACACGATCCGAAATGCTGCCCGCCTGAAGCAGATCGAAGCGCAGCTCGCCCAGGTCGAGCAGGCCATTACCGACTAGATTGCATACGACGAAAGCCTCAAGGCGCGTTTCCGTACCCGCTCTTTCGAAGATCACGGCCTTTACCCTTTTCATCGAAATGCCATAACTGGGTGAACTCAATGAGAAGGCCGTTGGAAAGCTTGCAAGCCTTGCGCCGAGCGACAGGCAATCCGGACGATGGGCTGGACGCGCCTTCATCGGTGGCGGCCGCGCCATCGTCCGGCGGGCGCTCTCTATGCCGGCGCTGGTCGCACCCGCTTCAATCCCGATCTCGAGGCAAAATACGACGCTTTGCGAAGAGCTGGAAAGCCACCCAAAGTCGCCATCACCGCGATTATGCGAAGCTCGTGGTCCTCGCAAACGCACTCCTGCGTGAGCAGCGAAAATGGGCGCCAAAATCCACGTGGATGCTTTACTCGTGCTGCTTTCTCGCTTTGCTACTGAAAATCGGAGCAAATATCGAGAGAATCGCTTATGATTATTCTCATCGCAGCGACTCATTATATTCGCTCGTAGCGCGATCCCTACCAATACGCGGTGAGGAATGATAACTCCGATATGGAGTTCCTTAGAGAAATCATTTACCATGATTTCAATGCGTTACGATTCCACGAAATTATCCATCCAGAGCCTGCTTGGACCGGTTTGCGAAGCCAGTATTGGCTTGGCGCGGCTGGATGAGCGGATCGGGCGGTCGCCGGTTGGACAAGGATGGATCGAGCGATCTCATTTCAGTGACGCGTGCGCCTCTCTATGGATCGATGGCGAGCTTGTTCACCTGGAGGATCTCGTCCTCCATGATGCCGGTCACGACGTTCGCGCACCAAGCCATGAGCTGACTATTGCGCGCGATGTTTTACGTACGCGCAGAAGGATTGCGTCGCAATCGCCTGCCTGGGCGCTAAGTCCCGAAGGGCTGCGCAGCTTGCGCGGTGCTGATCCTACTGCCAGCAATGTCGGCGCCCCCGGTCGCAATGAGGGCGACAGCGACCCAACGCCCGTCCTCGAAAAAAAGGGAAGTGACAACGGTGCCTTCTGCAACGCGTTCGACGCGGAGCTCGCTGAGATCGATGCCTTGCTGGCACGAAGCGAAGCGGTGTTGGCGAATGTAACAGGACCGGCACGCCCATACGCCCGCGAGCGGGAATCGTTGGCTTACGATCTTGATTGGAACGAGGACGAGCGGATCGATGAGTGGAGAGGCGTTCTGCGGCAGAACCACAATCTGCCGCCGGTGCTGAAAGCATTGATCGCGTTGGATGCCTGGACACAGCTCGCCGTCTTGCAGCATGCCCCATGGCTTGGCAGGTTGCTGGCCGCGTCGATCCTGAGGGAGGAGGGCGTGACCACCGCGGCTCACCTCGTGGCGTTCAATATCGGCCTTAAAACCATAGCCGTCGATCGTCGAAGGCATCGGGACCAGGAGACGCGATTGTTGGCCAGTGCCCAGGGGCTGATCGCGGCTGCAGAAGTTGGGCTCAAGGAGCACGACCGGCTTGCGTTGGCGCGGCAGATGATGGAGCGGAAACTCGTTGGGCGTCGATCGTCCTCAAAACTTCCCGAGCTTGTTGAACTCGTCGCCGCCAAGCCCATCGTCTCATCGGGGATGGTGAGCAAAGTTCTGGGTGTCACGCCCCAGGCCGCGCGACGCATTCTTGCGGAACTCGGCCTTCGCGAGCTGACGGGCCGGGGAAGATTCCAAGCCTGGGGTATCGTATAGCAGTAACTACCGGGATCGGCTATTCCGCCAGTGCGTCCTTAGCAGAGCCTGCGGCGAGACCTTCGATGAAGTTGCGTCCCGGCAGGCAGTCCCCGGCGCGTGGTAGAGACGATGAACACAAGCCCCCTCATGGCCCACCTCGTTGGCAAGACGCAAACGGGTTTGCCATCTGGAGGGCTTGTTCGCAGGTATGGTCCGACAACAGCGCGATCCCCGACCCGGCGAGCGCTCCTCTCCTCACCGAGGTAAAGTCGCCGCAGCTTATCCTCGGTAACAATCCAACCGACTGTCTTTGGCCGTCGTCCGCTTCTAGAAGCCAAATCACTTCGATCGTCTGTTGTTAACAGCGGCGGATGGTTGTCTAGCTCGTGAATGCTGCGGATACGGCTGGCAGCTGCGGGCTTGCGACCAGAATGCGGATGGTTTTTCCGAGCGAGCGCATCGAGAGCGACGCGTCCTCATCCAACGAGATGCGCACGCCAAGCGCCACGGGAGCGCCAGCCAATGCGTTGAACATTTCTCCTG
>UBJO01000125.1 GCA_900465665.1 Hyphomicrobiales bacterium | reverse complement strand
ACGCGACGCCGAGCGGATCGGGCGTATCGCGCTGCGTGCGGGGATTGGGGAGATCGAGGTGGAAGAGGCTGATCTCTTGTTGGCGTTTGAAGAGGTCGCCAGCAGGTTTCGCGCGGGAACGAAACTCGCCCGGGGACGCAAGCCTGCGACCACGCCGCCGAACGGCGCTGGCGAGGCTGCGGGCCAATCTGCGGAGGGTTGAGCGAATGCAAAAGATGAAAGCGACCGAAGCCCGCAAGAAGGACGCGCGGGAAAAGATCGAGCTCGGCGGCCTGATCGTCAAGGCGGGCTTGCGCTACGAAAAGCGGGCGCTCTTGCTCGGGCTGCTGATCGATGCCTCCCAGCGGATCAAGGCTGACGAGGCGGAGCGAACCCGCCTGAGTGAACTCGGTGCGAAGGCGTTTTCCGATGACGCCTAAGAAGTTTTTAATCACGAGCATTCCGGCCGTTGCCATGATCGCCGTTTGCTTGATCCTCCCCGGCATCGAACGGTGGCTCTCGGCGTTCGGAACGACCCATCAGGCAAAGCTGATGCTCGGCCGGATTGGGCTGTCATTGCCCTATGCGCTTGCCGCCGCCTGCGGGCTGATGTTTCTGTTCGGAACGAGAGGGTCGATCAACGTCAAGGCGGCTGGTTGGGGTGTCGCCGCGGGCGGCCTCGGCGCGATCGTCATCGCAGCGACCAGAGAGGGATTGCGCCTGCTGGCCTTCGCCGGCCAAGTCCCCGCGGGAAGGACGCTTCCGTCCTATGCCGATCCTTCGACCTTAGCAGGAGCGGGCGCAGCACTTTTTATCGCGTTCTTCGCCTTGCGCGTTGCCAGGATGGGCAATGCAGCCTTTTCGCGTAGTGAGCCGCGCCGCATTCGGGGCAAGCGCGCCCTGCACGGCGAGGCGGACTGGATGACGATGCAGGATGCGGAGAAGCTTTTCGCGGAAGGGGGTGGCATCGTCATCGGCGAGCGTTATCGTGTCGACCGAGACGATCCAGCGGCGACACCGTTTCGACCGGGCGAACCCACGACCTGGGGCAAGGGCGGGTCCGCGCCGCTCTTGTGCTTCGACGGCTCTTTCGGCTCATCGCACGGGATCGTCTTCGCCGGTTCGGGTGGGTTCAAGACGACGTCTGTTACAGTGCCAACGGCGCTCAAATGGGGCGGCTCGCTTGTCGTGCTCGACCCATCCAACGAGGTGGCACCGATGGTTATGGAGCACCGGCGCAAGGCGGGTCGGCACGTCATCGTTCTCGACCCGAAGAACGCTGGTTCTGGCTTCAACGCGCTCGACTGGATCGGTCGTCACGGCAGCACCAAGGAAGAGGATATCGCGGCCGTCGCATCGTGGATCATGAGCGACAGCGCTCGCGCGACTGGCGTCCGCGACGACTTCTTCCGCTCATCCGGACTACAGCTATTGACCGCGATGATATCAGACGTTTGTCTATCCGGTCATACGGACGCGAAGCACCAGACTTTGCGGCAGGTTCGTACCAATCTGTCGGAGCCAGAGCCAAAGCTTCGCGCACGCCTGCAGGAGATCTACGACAATTCAGCGTCGGCTTTCGTCAAGGAGAATGTCGCTGCCTTCGTCAACATGACGCCTGAGACATTCTCCGGCGTCTACGCCAATGCGATCAAGGAAACGCACTGGCTGAGCTATGCGAACTACGGCGCGTTGGTGTCGGGCTCGAACTTCTCCACCGAGGCGCTGGCCGATGGCGAGACCGACGTCTTCATCAACATCGACCTCAAGACGTTGGAGACCCATTCTGGCCTCGCGCGTGTCATCATCGGCTCCTTCCTCAACGCAATCTACAATCGGGATGGAGCGATCAAAGGGCGCGCATTGTTTCTGCTCGATGAGGTCGCAAGGCTGGGCTACATGCGCGTTCTGGAGACGGCGCGCGATGCTGGTCGGAAATACGGGATCACGCTGACGATGATCTATCAGTCGATCGGGCAACTGCGGGAGACCTATGGCGGTAGGGACGCGTCCAGCAAGTGGTTCGAGAGCGCCAGCTGGATATCCTTCGCCGCGATCAACGATCCGGAGACCGCCGACTACATATCGCGCAGGTGTGGTACGACCACGGTTGAGATTGACCAGGTCAGTCGCAGTTTTCAATCGCGCGGGTCCTCACGAACACGCTCGAAGCAACTTGCCTCCAGGCAGCTGATCCAGCCGCACGAAGTCCTGCGCATGCGCGCGGACGAGCAGGTCGTCTTCACCGCGGGCAATGCACCATTACGATGCGGTCGCGCGATCTGGTTT